>JAUYTX010000090.1 GCA_030695025.1 Bacteroidales bacterium
GGCAATGTTGTAAAAGAGTGGCCACGAAGCGTAACCCTTTTTCTCAATCTCAAGAAAGTACTCCAGAGCAAGCGAATAATCAGCGGCAGTGTAGCTCTCATTAGCCCTCTCCCAAAGCTCAGAAGCCGGCGTTGTGGCCAGCTGTGCAGTTGAAGGCTTATTCTCATCAGATTGATGATTCGTATTACCCTCCTGTTGAGCCGGTTGTGGCTGTGTTTGCAGTTGTAGTTGCTGCTGACCCGATTGCTCAGATTGTTCTGATTGGCCTGCTTGATCTGATTTTGTTTCATCAGTACGAGCAAACAATGGCGTTGAAACGAGTATTACCAATAAAAGTATTATGTGTGCTCTCTTCATAATTATATCTTTCATAATTGCGTCGCTCATAACTAAACCTCCATATCTGAAATAAGTCTTATGGCTCTTGTGTAGTTGGCCTCCATCTCTGAACCACCCGGATCGGGCGCGTAACGAGCATATTCACACTGCTCAATTATTGATAGCAGCTCCTGAATATGAACCTCCTTTACCTTTTTCTTCTCAAGCTCTGCCCTGATCTTATCACGGGAGAGGTCGGCAAGCGAAAGGTTAAGTTTATCTGAAGTGTAGCCAAGAATTGCCCTATGAAGTTCATCGTAAAACGCTGTATACAAGCCCTGTTTCAAAAGAGCCTCCGCATTTTTGAGTCTTGCCCTGGCAACCTTGTTGGCCCTGCGGTTTTTAACACCCGCAACATCACGGTTACGCTCAATACGTTTTGACAATATCTTCTCAACAATAAAGAAGAGAACAATTATCAGGATTATGATTGCAAAATATGTAGCCGATCCAAAGAAAAAGAGGTTCCCCCGTTTCAGATGAGGAGCCTTTGTATATATGAAACGAATATCATCGGCAATGCTTCTTACAGCCTGCCTGTTTACCCCCGTTTGAACAATACCACCCGAAGAGGCAGCACCACCTGCATCACGTCCGACTTTTATTACAAAATCGGATGAAGATTGAGTCACATAACGTTTTTTGGCAACATCATAAAAAGAGAACTCAATCTTGGGAATGGTGTAAACTCCGGGAGCACGAGGTATAACCGGATATTCAAACTGTTTGTTGCCCGAAGTCTTAACATCATAAGCCTCAAAACCGGCAGGAAACTCAATTTTTGGAGCCTCAATCAGATTAATGTTACCTGTACCCGTTATGTTAACAATAAGTGAAAAGGCCTCGTTTGCATTTACACTGTCACGAGACAATTTTGCACTCATGTTAAAATCACCAACCGCACCCAGGAACGAAGCAGGAGCACCAGCAGGCAGAGGATCAACCACTACTCTCACAGCCGGGGCCGTAACCCTTTTTCTTACAGTCTGGTATGAATCAAAAAAATCATCAAAAACACTTCTTGGAGTTGCAGCAGCTGCAGACCTCACCTGAACCTGACAAATAAGCTCGGCGCTTTCAACTGCAAGAGTTCCACTCTGCTGAGGCATAAGCATATATCTTCGCAAAAGAGCAGCGTTGTACATCTTGCCGTTTACACTCTCCCTTACAAATTCTATGTTCTGGGGAGTCTCAATCTCCTGACTCCAAAAGCCGTTAAACGAAGGAAACTTAACATCCTCAAAACCCGCAATAGGAACTCTTGTATAAAGCTTTATTGTTGCAATGAGCTGCTCACCCTTTACCACTCTGCTTTTTGAGAGTGAAACCCTCAAAAATACATCGTCATTACTCACAGCAGGCGACGAACTCTCTTCACTCTTCTTAGCACCCGGATCGCTCTTAACAACCTCAACAGTCACCGGTTGCGAAGAGTAGCTCTTGCCGTCAACAATAACAGTTGCAGCAGGAATTGTGAACCTGCCAATGTTTTTTGCCTGAACTATATAGGTGTAACTAACCTGAAAGCTCTCTGTTCTCTTTCCGTTAATAATCTGAGTGCTGCTCATTGTAGATGAGGTAGGGCCGGCAAGCACGTCAAATCCTGAAATTACAGGGGGCGAAAAGGACTCCGGCTGAGCATTCACATTAAACACCAGACGAAACCTTTCGTCGGCCTCCACAACCCTTGGCACATCAACCGTTAACGAAGTCTGGGCCGACAATTTAAAGCCGGCCAAAACTATTAAAACAGCAATAAATAGTATCCTTTTTAAGTTTCTCATATATCCGGTATTTTACCAGTTTTTCTCTTTTTGTTTTCCTTGCAGAACCTTCGCCTTCTCTTTATTCACCTTCTCCTGAGTCTCCTTCTCTTTGTTCTGGATAGCCTGCAGCATCTGCTGGGCAGCCTGAGGAGTTATTGAAGGAGGAGGCTGAGGTTGATCTTTTTTGTCCTGATCCTGATCTTTGTTATCCTGATTCTGCTGATCATCTTTTTTCTGATCGTCCTTATTATCCTTGTTGTCTTTTTTGTCCTGATTCTTATCCTGTTTATCCTGCTCATTTTTAAGCATCTTTTGAGCATAGGCAAGGTTAGATCTCGTCTCGTCATCGTCAGGATTGAGTCTCAGCGAACTCTTGTAGTAATCAACCGCCTCAGAATATTTTTTCTGGTCAAGAGCGTAATTTCCCAGGTTGTGAAACACCTTTGGAGCATGAAAGTCACTAGCCAGCGAATCTTTCAAAACCGAAACCAACTTCTCTGCCTCAGCAGCATTTTGCCTTTTATAAAGCACATTACCAAGGTTGTATATAGCGTGAACCGAACCCGGATTTTGCTCCAATGCCCTGCGGTAATCAATCTCTGCCCTCTCTAAATTGCCCTTCGAATAAGCCCTGTTACCCGAACGAATCTCTCCCTTTTCAGGTTGAGCCGCCAGACTAACAGCTGTAAAGGTAAAAAGCAATATCAAACAATACTTCATCATAATACTCCTATTTAAAGAAATTTCTGCCTCTCCTCTCTGTGATTAAAAACTCAAGCAAAAAGAAGAAGAGTGCAATTCCCAAAAAATACATATACTGTTCGTCAAAATCTTCAAAAACCACAGACTTGAAAGTCTGCTTATCCATCTCTTTAATCTGATTAACAATCGTTTCAAGACCAAAATCACTGTTGCCCGCCTTCACATAGCTTCCTCCGCCCGCCTCGGCAACACTCAGCAAAATCTTCTCATCCAATCGCGTAACCACTATGTTTCCATCCTTGTCTTTAAGCAACTCACCATTTGGCATAGGAATAGGTTTTCCATCTGCCGAACCGATACCTATAGTGTAGATGTTAACTCCAAGATCCTTTGCTGTTTTGGCAGCCGTAACAGGGTCATCTTCATGATCTTCGCCATCAGTAATTAAAATTAGAGCCCTGCTGGTATTTGAACTCTCGGCACTAAAACTCTTGATTGCCAAATTGATGGCATCGGAGAGAGAAGTTCCCTGAACCGGAACCGAGCCGGTGTTAATGCTGTTGAGGAATATTTTGGCAGAGACATAGTCGGTGGTAATTGGCAACTGAACATATGCCTGCCCTGCAAAGACAATCAGGCCAATCCTGTCATCCTTTAGTCTGTCGGTGAGGCGCGAAATTGCCAGTTTTGCACGCTCCAGACGGTTGGGAGAGTAATCCTCTGCAAGCATCGAATTTGAAACGTCAAGAGCAATCATAATCTCTACACCTTTGCCCTCCATCTCCTTGATTCTTGCTCCAAGCTGCGGGCGCGAAAGTGCAATTGCAAAAAAGAAGATTGCAATGCTCAAAATAACAAGCTTAATCCAGCCCCTTGAACGTGAAGCACGAGGCATCAGGGTGTCAAGAATTGCCTTGTCACCAAATTTCTCGATTCTCTTCCTGCGAATTCTCCTGTTTATGGCATGGAAAATAAAGAGGAAAGGAATTATCAAAACCAACGCTAAATACTCTATATGTGCAAATTGTATCATATTTAACCCTCTATGGAATTCTCCTGATTACAAATATTCTTAAAAACAGCTCAAGCCCCAGAGCCATTAAAGCAATAAGGGCATATTTCATAAACAGCTCCTTATAAACAGGAAACGAGTCAACAATTGTACGGGTTGTCTCCATCCTGTTAATCTCACTGTATATCTCAAGCATCTTTGTGTTGTCGGTTGCGCGGAAATAACGCCCTCCGGTCTGCTCGGCAATCTGCTTCAAAAGCTCCTCATCAATTTCAACCTTAACCTGTTGAATCTGAACACCAAACGGAGTCATCACCGGATACGGCGCAACACCCATTGCCCCAACCCCGATAGTGTAAACCCTTACACCATAAGTTTTTGCAATCTCGGTAGCCATTAGCGGAGCAATCTCACCACGGTTATTCACCCCGTCTGTAAGCAAAATAATAACCCTGCTCTTTGCCGGAGAATCCTTCAGACGCGAAATAGCCGTTGCAAGTCCGTTACCGATTGCTGTACCATCTTCAATAAGCCCCGTCTCAACCTCCTTCATCATATTAATGAGTGTAGCCCTGTCGGTTGTCAAAGGACACTGAGTAAAACTCTCTCCCGCAAACACAACAATACCCATTCTGTCACTCGGCCGCTGAGCAATAAACTCAATGGCAATATCCTTTGCAGCACTTATCCTGTCGGGGTTAAAATCCCTCGCAAGCATACTGGTAGAGACGTCAAGCGCAAATACAATATCAATACCCTCGGTGTTAACCTTCTCAAAATCATCAGACGACCGCGGCCGTGCAAGCGCAACAATCATTGCAGCAAAAGCAACAAAACGCAAAATGTATGGAACGTGTCTGAAATATCTCTTAAACTTACCCCCCGGGCCGCCCCACGGCATAATAGAAGAGACAGTGAGTGCAGGCGACTGCCCCCTTATCTCCCTCCATATGTAAAGAGCAATTATGGGAATAAGCAGAAGCTCCAGCCAAAGTATCTTAGGATATTCAAAAAACATATCTAACCCCTCCTCTCTTTTTGTTTATCCTCTTTACCCGCCTCCTGCTCTACCTCCTGCAGATAGGTGGCATTCACAAACCTCACAGCCGCAGGCACCGAACTCTCGCACTCCTGCTCCTGAGCGGTGTATTTTGCAAACTTCACAAGATCAGAGAGGCTTAGCAGTTCTGAAAGCTCTTTGTATATCTTAGGCTCCATGTTTACCCCCGAAAGGTCGTGCAGAATCTCTGCAGATGTCTGCTCCATTGCCGTAATGCCGTAGCGATTTTCGATATACTCCCTGAGAGCATCGGTCAACTCGGTGTAAAACTGCTTTTGATTGGTAACCCAAAGTTTTTCGTTTCTGATTCGCTCAAGTTGCCTGAGGGCTGCAATGTGCGGAGGATCAACCACAACAGGCCTTCCAAAGAGGTCTCTGTTGTTGAGTTTGTTTTTGATTGTTTTGTATATCAGATATATAATAACAATAAGTGCAATCAGAATTCCTGCCCAGGGCAACGCCTCCTTTACAGTATAGGGGTAGTTCATCTGATCCTTTACATCAAACGGCTTATAGGTGGTGGTATCTATCTGAATTGTGGTGACCTCAAGATTGCCTCCATCGTACCAGAGTGTGTCTGTGGTGCCGTTGCTTTTGATATGCAGTGCGTGAAACTTTGGCAAAACGTACGATCCGCTGTCAAAAGAGGTGATCATGATTCTGCTCTCCAGATTTACCAGCCCATCCTTTATGTTAAGAGTATCGGTTCTTGGCGTACCAATCATCTCAACCCCCTGCATTATAGGATTTTCCGGCGTAGTGAAAATATACTTATCACCCTGATTCACAGTTGCCTTAAACCTCAGTGTTGCCTGTTTTCCTATTAAAAGTGTATCCTTTAAATCTGTTGTCATACTCTCTACCTCGATTTAAACAGGGTCATAAGACCCTTTACATAATCCTGGTTAGTGCCTATCGATACCGTATCTACCTTGTACCTTCTTAGCATCTGCATGGTGCCGTCAAGAACAGTTTTGTTCCAGTTATTGAAATGCTCCCTCACCTTTGCGCTTGATGTGTCTGCCCACTGCTCGCGGCCTGTCTCGGAATCTGCCAGGCGAATAAGCCCCACATCGGGCAGTTCCCGTTCGCGTGGGTCATAGACATTAATCACACACAGGTCATGACGACCCGCGGCAATCTTAATTGCATCTTCGTATCTTGGTTTAAGATCTTTGCCAACATCAATCATATCTGAAAGCAAAAATGCGGTACAACGCTTCTTGATTGCATTTGTGAGAAACCTCAGGGCCTCGGCAATATCTGTACCCCTCTCCTGTGGCTCAAATTCAATCAGTTCACGAATTATCCTCAGCAGATGGCTCCTACCCTTCTTGGGCGGGATAAACTTCTCTACCTTAGAGCCGAAAAAGAGTGCACCCACTTTATCGTTGTTGGCCGATGCCGAAAACGAAAGCACTGCTGCAATCTCGGTCATAAGCTCCTTTTTGGTCTTAATTGCAGAGCCAAAAAGTCGCGAACCGCTCACATCAATCAGAAGAACCACCGTAAGCTCCCTCTCCTCCTCAAAAACCTTGATGAATGGGGCATTTAAACGGGCGGTTACATTCCAGTCCATGTTTCGTACATCGTCGCCGTACTGGTATTCGCGCACCTCACTAAAGGCCATACCCCTGCCCTTGAAGGCAGAGTGGTACTCCCCGGCGAATATCTGCCGCGAAAGACCTCTGGTCTTTATCTCTATCTTGCGAACCTTTTTTAGTAACTCTTTGGACATAATCTATTTGATTTCAAAAGACTAAGGAACTTCAATTGCGTTCATTATGGTTGTAACAATACTCTCTGTCGTAACATTCTCTGCCTCTGCTTCGTAGGTGAGCCCGATACGGTGCCTAAGAACCTCGTAGCAAACCGCTCTCACATCTTCCGGTATCACATAACCACGGCGTTTGATAAAGGCGTATGCCTTTGATGCCATTGCAAGTGAGATACTTGCACGTGGTGACGCACCGTATGAGATTAAATCTTTAAGGCTTGCAAGGTTGTAATCTTCGGGTGTTCTTGTTGCGTAAACTATGTCAACAATATATTTCTCAATCTTTTCGTCCATATAGACTTCGCGCACAACCTCTCTTGCCCTTGTGATATCTTCGGGCTTAATAACTGCATTTGCTTTTGGGAATGTGCCGCTGTTGTTCATCCTTATGATTAGCTTCTCCTCCTCTTTCTTTGGGTAGCTTACAACCACCTTTAACATGAAACGGTCAACCTGAGCCTCGGGCAGCGGATATGTACCCTCCTGCTCAATGGGGTTTTGGGTTGCCATTACCAAAAACGGTTCGGGCAGCTTAAAGCTGGTATCACCGATTGTAACCTGACGCTCCTGCATTGCCTCAAGCAGTGCCGACTGTACCTTTGCAGGTGAACGGTTTATCTCGTCTGCCAGAATGAAGTTGGCAAATATCGGCCCCTTTCTTATCTGAAACTGCTCGTTCTTTTGGCTGTAGATTTGAGTACCAATAAGGTCGGCAGGCAGAAGGTCGGGGGTGAACTGAATACGGCTGAATTTAGCATCTACAATGGAGGCCAGTGTGTTTATTGCAAGAGTTTTTGCAAGACCGGGAACACCCTCTAAAAGTATGTGCCCGTTGGCCAAAAGACCAATCATAAGATTCTCTACCAGATGCTTTTGCCCCACTATCACCTTGTTCATCTCCATAGTAATCATGTCAACAAAGGCGCTCTCTTTTTGAATTCTTTCGTTTAGCTCTTTGATATTTACGGTTTCCATATCGTTTGATTTTGTATTTTTGTATTCGGTGTAACTCACAAATTTAGCACATTTACTTTATAATGCGTTTCTTTATTTCACTATCATATAACGGAGCTGCTTTCTGTGGTTGGCAGAGACAAATTAACGGGCCTTCCGTTCAGGAGCATCTGGAAAATGCCTTTTCGGTTTATCTTCGGGAGAAGATAGAGATAACCGGGGCAGGCAGGACAGATACGGGAGTTCACGCCACAAATTACATTGCACATTTTGACTCCGGCAACACCACACTTATTGAAGAACAGCAATTGTTACTTTACAAAATAAATGCCATTCTTCCTGCATCCATTGTGGTGACTGACATTTGTGCAGTCTCACCTGACGCACATGCCAGATTTGACGCCCTGAGCCGCACCTACAACTACTACGTGCACACCATTAAAGAGCCATTCCTGACAGATTTTTCATATTTTTTCCCATACGAACTGGATATCGAAAGTATGAACCGGGCGGCCGCTCTCCTGATTGGCGAAATGGACTTTACCTCTATGGCAAAGCTTCACTCCGATGTCAAAACCAACATCTGCAACGTTACAGAGGCACTCTGGACCCCCGGTTCGCCCCTGAACACCCTCACCCCGGCCGGACTCACAAACTCATACTGCTATACCATTACCGCCAACCGTTTTTTGCGCAACATGGTACGCGCCATAGTGGGCTCACTGCTCGAAATTGGCCGCGGCCGCCGCCAGCCCGAATGGATCACCCAACTGCTCTCCCAAAAGGACCGCAGCGCCGCCGGAAACTCCGTTCCCGCCCACGCATTATACCTCACAAAAATCGAATATCCCTACCAGATTTTCTAGAACCCAATAACAACGGGCAATTCCCAACGTTCCAGTTATTTAGATGAAAATAAATTTGGAATGTATATTTTTTTATTATACATTCACATCGCTTTGTGCAAGATAGGTTTACGGCATATTTCAGCAATTCTGCACCAGATGCCGCTTTCAGCGAGATTACAGCAAAAATTTACGGATTTGAACTAAACTTCAAAACAGATAACAGCATATAGTTTCCCCCTAAACCTAACTTCACCTAAAATGAACGACGAATCTCAAACCCACAACCCACAATCGGGTCAAACAATCATTATTAACCAGCAGACAAAAGAGAGCAACGGCGTAGGAACCGCCGGCTTTGTGCTTGCAATCTGCGCCCTCATCTTCGGCTGGGTACCCGTACTCGGCTGGATAATCTGGCTTTTAGGCCTCATCCTATCAATCGTAGGCATCACCCGCAACCCCAAAGGCCTCGCCATCGCCGGCCTTATAATCTCCCTCCTTGGCCTTATCCTGCTTGTAGCAGTATTCGGAGCAATTTTGGGCGGGGCAGCGTTGCTTGGCTAGCGAGTAAATGAGGGAAATACCCTATTTACCAGAACTAATAGCTTCCTCCTTTTGTAAGTAGAGGAGCTAGCTTTGGGGCTTGTGAGAAGTGGTTGATATTAAAGGGGGTGTGTATAATGAGGGGATGGAAGGGTTAGTGTGCTTTTGATACACATATATACCTAAGTTACCAACAAGACTAAGAAAAAAGACAGCGCCATGAAAATAAATATGACAGGATACAAAGTCAATAAAAAAAGACAAATCGGATTGACTGTAGACCACATCATACGACTCAATAAAGTTCTAATTTTTGCCAACCCATTTTTTGCTTTTTTAAACGAGCACCCAAAAAGCACATTACCAAGTCTCACATGCCGACTTACTGACAAATTCTTGCAATGATTGCAATTTTCCAAACAAACTATTAAAATAAGATTCTGAAAACATAAACATATATGGAAATGAACAAATTAGTATTAAAATCGACTGTTATCTTAATATTACTATTTCTGACTTCATGTGGAAATAGCGGAAAGAAAGATAGTCAAGTTCTAAAACCAATAATCAATCCAATTTCAGAGGTATCAAAACCAACTATTAATGTCTATATAGAGAACTCTGGGAGTATGGATGGTTTTGTCAATCGTGGTAACGAGTTTACGTCTTTTATAACTTCTTATTTGACTGATATTTCCATAAAATTCAGCAATGATATCAATTTATATTATATAAATAGCAGTATAATATCGCTTGGTAGTGATCTTAAGAATTTTACATCCAAATTGGATGCAACTTCTTTCAGGCAAATGGGTGGAAACCGAGGAGAAACGCATATTTTTCAACTACTAGATACATTACTCAAGGTAAAAGATAATAATTCAATTTCTATTTTTATCACTGACGGGATTTTCTCTCCTGGGAAAAAAAAGGATGCAAATAAATATATCATTGACCAATATAACGGAATTAAGCAAGCTTTTTCCAATTATTCTAGTACCAATCCAAATTCTGCAGTTGTTATTTACCAGCTATTATCTCAATTCAATGGTACTTACTTCGACCGTAATGACACTCCTATTCACAATGTCCTAGAAGAGTTACCATATTTTGTTTGGCTTATAGGAGACATGGAAAAAGTAAAAAAACTAGTAGATAATGTTTCTATTACAAATGTTAGATTCAGCAATGACCCAAATATTTTTGCAATCTCTAAAGGCAATAAGGAAGTAACTTATGCCGTAAAAAGGGGGTCGGGTAATTTTAAACTAGATAAATCTTATCCTAAAAAAATAATCACAAATCTTAGGAAAGAGAAAAGGACTGGGAAAGTGAAATTTTCAGTTGATGCTGATATGTCCGAGTTTTTACTTAATAATGATTATTTACTTAACCCGGATAATTACTCATCAAGCAATTCAAAGTATCGTTTCACTGTTAAGAAAGCGCTAAGCAATCAGTATGGGTACACTCATACGTTTGAATTCATAGCAGATAATATTTATAAAGGCGATGTATCTATTCTGCTAAAAAGTCAAATTCCCCAATGGGTAGAAGATGTAAATGACAATGTTGGCTTAAATGTAATTCATGGAAGAACTTTTGGAATAAAGCATCAAATCCATGGTGTCTATGAAGCATTTACTTTCAATAATGACAACTACACTGAAATATCAATTAAAATTAAGTAATAATGGAAGATTTATTAGGAAACATCTACTGTTGGTTCGAATCTTTGTTTGGACAAAACCTAGCAGAATATCTCTGGGGATATAATTGCGAAACTCAGATTTATGATAGTAAAAACCTATTTAACGTAATTGGGGTGATAACTGCAGGAATATCTTTAGCTTTTGTATTGGCATACTATTATTTGCCTCTTTATTTATTTAACCACCCCAGGTCTAACAGATGGTGGAACTGGCTTATTATATTATTAATAACAGGTATCATAAATTTTTTTATTGCTTATGGCTGGACAGTCAATGATTTCCTCAATGGAAATATTGGAGATTGTTTGATGTACACCAGAAATGAACAAGGGAATATCATCGCTCAGCATATTTTTAGAGGTGATTGCTGGCTATTTGGATTAGGCAACTTTTTTGTCTCTTCTCTCAATTTTATTGTATGGAGTTTGGTGTTTAAATGGTGGAGCCGAAACTGCAGATATTCACCATTATTTTAAATGTACTGAATAATTGAAAAATATAATAATATGAGTAAACTATATGTTTTCGGAATTGGCGGCACTGGAGCAAGGGTACTAAAGTCTCTTACTTTTTTACTAGCATCAGGTGTTGAATGTAACATAGATGCCATTGTCCCAATAATAATTGATCGTGATATCTCAAACAAAGACTTGTCAAGGACTAAACTATTGATTGAAGATTATGTTGTTGCAAATAAAATTGCTTCTACTAAAGGTCAAAATAGGTTTTTTAAAACTAAGATTGAACTACTCAATAATGAACTATGCTTACAATTAAAATCAAATGAACAAAAATTTGATGACTTTATTGGAAAAAGCACAATGTCAGATGAAAACAAGGCTCTTATTGAAATGCTTTTCTCTCAAAAAACACTTAAACTTGATATGACTGAAGGTTTTCAAGGGAATCCAAATATTGGAAGTGTTGTTTTGAACCAATTTGATGATAGCGATGTTTTTAAGGAATTTGCAAATAATTTTAAAGAAGGTGATAAAATATTTATTATCAGTTCAATTTTTGGTGGTACTGGCGCTAGTGGATTCCCACTTCTACGTAAAACCTTACAAACTCCAAATGTTAAAGATTCCGAGGGTCATGAGCTACCTAACTGGGGATTAGTAAACAAAGCTACTATCGGCGCTATATCTGTTTTGCCTTATTTCGCTATCAGTCAGAACAATAAAGATAACAATAGTATTATTAACTCTGATACATTCATTGATAAAACAAAAGCTGCCTTATCTTACTATAAAACAGAGGATAAAAAGCTAGACTATCTTTATTATATTGCTGACACCTTTGTTTCAACATATGAGCATAATAAAGGTGGTGACAATCAAAAGAATAATGCTCATTTTATTGAACTTGCAAGCGCATTAGCGGTACTTGACTTTATAAATCATAAAAACATAGATGGTATAAAGCAAACCGTATATAAAGAATTTGGAATAAAAACAAATCAAAAAGATATAAACTTTAACGATTTGGCTGACGAAACTCAAAAAATTATAATTAATCCACTATCTAGATTTTTGTTGTTTACAAAGTACATGGGTTATACTTGCTTAAAAAGAAATACAAATGGGAAAGAGGAAATTGTTGTTGAAAAAATTGATAAATACGATATTTTCAACAATGAAAAAAAATATCAGCCTTATGCTCGTAAACGGTTTTTAGGTGATTTCCCTTCGAATTATGACTCCATAAAGAAAATTGAATTGATCCAAATAAAATTTTTAGAGTGGCTTTACGAAATGGAAAATCAAAATCGCAGCTTCTCTCCATTTAACCTGACTTCTGAAAACACTTATGACTTTATTAAAGGGCATTTCAATATTCTTAAAAACAGCAATATACCATATAAGAATTGGGCTATTATGGATAATGAGTTAAATTCTCAAATCAGAAAAATTGATAAAGCTTTAGAAACCGAAAAGTGTTTTATTGAGCTATTTTATAGAGCAAGTGAGGAGATAATTAACTTCAAAAATTAACCACCATGTCTGACAACACTTATATATTTCGCCTTCAAAAAAATGATGAATCACACGATTTATCTAATTCATTAAAACATTGGGGAATATCGGCTATGTATGATGAAAAACAAATTAGGGCGATTCACAGTACAAACCATAAATCACTTCATCAACCAACTTCAATTCCTTCACCATTTGCAAGAATAGCCTTAGTTAAAACTGCCTTTGCTGAGGTGGCTGAATACGGAGACGATTCATTGTATTCCTATCAGAAAATCGTTTCTGACACCCTTGACGTAGCTGAACTTTTTTTCACATTTGATAAGTGGAAGAAAAAATTAGAGATAGTTACATGGAATCTTCAAAAAGATTTAGAAGATCTCCGGAATGGACATTCCGATATATATAAAACGTATAACACATTCCTTCAAAACGACGCAATTTACTACAACTTCGACAAAATGAAGTGTATATACATTCTTAAATACAAACCCACTGGTGAAATGATTGGTGCAACCTCTCCTTCAACATTATTTTTCAGCTCTGGAAATGAATTTAAAGATATTGACTTACAGCTCCCTAATAAACACAATGTATTTGATGGAGTAGTTCCATTGCATAAGCGTAGTTGGGATTTTCAAAAATACTTACACATATGGTTGGCTGTTAACAATCATAAAGTTGAAGATCGCCCTAAAACTTCAATTTTTCATGAGTTTTCAAAGTACCTTGAAGTGCAAAAACAGTTGAGCAAAAGGATAGAAGATGTTAGCAATTTGATATCTAATGCATCTGCTGAGTTAGATATGTCATATAAAGTTCTAAGGGCACCTGACGTAGAAATACTTGGTAAGCCGATTTATCAAAGTAAAAATACAGATATTGATGAATACTTAACTGTAAGTGATTTATTAGAAGATAAGATCATTCATATACCATACGAAATAAGGAAAGATAGTTTCTTTAATGGTAATATTCAGGATAGTTGCAAAGATTCATTTTTATTACCAATTAAAGAAAATTTCTTTAAACATTATTCGATTGATGATTTAAAAAAATTTATCGAAATAAATCAAATTGGCTATGGTGCTAATGTTAAATTAAATATCAATGGAAGAATATATGAAAAAAAATATATCGGGGATGATGAAGTAATAAAATTAAATTTTGACTGTGCTATCTTTCCCAATGTAAAATTTGAAAATGAAGATCAAGCCCATTATCGCTTTGGCTTAGTTTATAATTTTGAATACAAGAATAAATTAGAAGCTAAGTATGTTAAGATAAACTCGTCAATTGATTTAAATAGTACTAGAGTATCCACTCGTAACGTGACTCACGAAAAGAACTTTCAATTAAAAAACTATTCTCTTGAAGGGTCAGGATTTGATTATTTAGAAATTAGTTATCAGGGCATTAAGGGTATAATCATCCCAAATCTGACTAAATATTCAGGAAATGATGAATTCACCTTTGCCATCGATTTTGGGACAACTAACACACATATCGAATATATAATAAATAGTGGACGTGATATTAAAAAATTTAATATATCTAAAGGAGAAAGAGACGAAAAACAAGTACACTGGCTTCATGGCAAAGAGGACTACTTAAAAGGTGTGTTTGATGAAGAATACATTCCGGCTTATACTGATGAAGAATTTAAACTTCCAATGCGTACAGCTCTTTCTTACGGTGAAGATACAAATTGGAATGATGTGTATCCTTTTGAAAAAGCTAGTTTAAATGAATTATATGAAAAACGTTTAGACTACCCATATAATAAAACAGAAACTAACCTTAAATGGTCTGATGATGCTAACTATAAAAAACAGGTAGAAGTATATATCAAATCTTTGATGTATTTGCTACGTAACAAAGTAGTAATTGGTAATGGAAAGTTAGAAAAAACAAAAATATGTTGGTTTTATCCTGTTAGTATGGAAAGACAGAGATATAATAACCTGGTCAATGTATGGAATAATGCCTATCATAAATATTTTGGAGGCAAAGAAAGTAATGTTATATCGATTACAGAGTCCGTAGCTCCTTTCTTGTACTACATAAAAGATCGTAATGCAAAAAATGTAGTTACAATTGATATTGGTGGGGGTACGACAGATATCGTAATTTCCTCTACTGGCAATGTTGATAATATCTCATCTTTTCGATTTGCGGCAAATTCAATTTTTGGAGACGGATATTCCGAAAATAATCGTATTAAAAATGGGATTGTAAGGCAATTTATACACCAAATAAAGAAAGAATTACAAACTAAAATAAGTCCAGATAGCGACCTCTTTGATCTGTTTGAACTAATGTATCAAGAAAAGGATTCATCTGACATAGCATCCTTCTTGTTTTCTCTAAAGAACAATAAAAAAGTAAAATCTGCCGGAAAAAATCTTGCTGAAAACGCCAATTTGAGCAAAAAGCTATTAGATGATGATACCCAGAAGATTACATTCATTTTTTTCTATACTGCCATAATCTATCATTTAGCAAAATTATTAAGAGCAGTTAATTTAAACTTACCTGATAAGATTGTATTTAGTGGTAATGGATCTCGAGTTATTCAGTTCTTTACTAGTGATAATGATTTGCTTACAAAATATACAAAATTAGTTTTTGAGAAAGTCCAAAAAGAGGTTTTCGCCTCTTGCAATCTAGAAATCATTATTAATAATAAAGACCCAAAAGAAGCAACTTGCAAAGGAGGTCTTTTTGCAGAAGATCCAGAGAATTTCATTGATATTTTAAAGAAAAAAATTGTTTTACACAGTAATGGAACCGATACAATTATTAATCGTGCTAAGGAAAATATTGATAATTCTTCAAATCACAACCGATACAAATCAATTGATAGCGAATATCTGAAGAAAACTGAAGAAGAGGTTAAGATATTTATTCAATTTGTATTTGACATATTACCTTTCTTCGATTTAGAAGGATACTCAATAAATAAAAAGTCGATTGAAATAGCAAAAAATGTTTGTCTTAAAAAACTACATATTCACACAGAAACCGGTTGGGAAATGAAGAAAAAAGAAATCTGTGAAGAAGATATTATTGACGAAACATTGTTTTTCTACCCTTTAGTCGGCATGCTCAAAGAATTGACAGATAGCATTTGTGATAGAAATCTAAAAATTAATTAAAACTGCTAAAATGAAGAAAATATTAATATTATTGAGTGGATTAATATTGTGTTTCTCAACTCTAAGTGCACAGAATTTAGATAGTGTACATATTAGTGAAGCTGGAGTAGAAAAAACAATTCAAATAAATGAACAACTTGATAATTCCCAAATAAAAGTTGAAACCCTTAGTCAAAATTACGATAATATTAGCATAGCACCTGATTTAAATGAGCATCAAAAAAATTTAATTAATGATTTTCGTTTAATTGCCTTTTCGTTATTTAGTATCTCAATTATTTTAATATTAGTTTCTTTCTTTTATTTTAAGAAGGTCATTACTAGGATTTTTATAAATATTGAAAAAATTGAGGATAGGATTAATAAAAATAATAGAAATCAATCAGTCAACTTAACCAACAAAGACCTTAATATCATTATTGAAAAAATTATTAATTCAGGGCAACTGAATAAAACTAAAAATCAAAACCCCGTTATTTATAGTGAAGAAAAGAATGATTTTGTATCAACAGCACCAAAATATTTGAAAGGTAAATCTGGCAATTCATTTAGTAGAGTTGAAGAGACATCAAATAATAGCTTTTTCCGACTCTTTAATGAAAACGGTGATCAAGCATTTTTTGAATTTTATGGAGATGAAGCTGAAGCTATTGCAAAAAGGATTTTTAGTGAGGATATATGTATAATTGTATCTGGTGGTTACCAAAATGCAAAATCTGTAATAGTAAAAAAACCAGGGAAATTGAAATTCACAAATGACTTATGGGAGGTTGTAGAACCTCTGGAAATTAATTTAATATAGGAATTATGCATTATTTTGTAATAATTATTATAGTTGCCATAATTGTTACTTGGCAAATTTTAAGCTTCATAAATAATCGTCAAAAATTATTAGTTTTAAAAAGTATCTTCCCTAAAAATCATTTAAGTATTGAACTATTCCAAGATCATAACAATTGTGAAATTAAAGCACCTCACAATAATGGGGTTTTTGAGGTAATAATTTCTTCACTTAATAATTATCTCAACAATAATATTAACGCTGTTAGTGACTTTCATTTGATGAAAGATATTGTTGAAAGGAATTGTGATGCTATTGAAGATGAAATAAACGCTCAGATTCCTGTCCCTCTTTACCTAGGATTAGCTGGTACAATGTTAGGAATTCTGATTGGCGTAGGTTTTTTAGTTTTTGCGGGAGACCTTGAGGATTTGCTTAATTCTGGAAGTAGTTCTGGGGCAGAGGGTATAAAAACATTACTCGGTGGAGTAGCAATGGCAATGATATCTAGTATTATTGGGATTATGTTAACTACATATGGTTCTCACATTGCAAAAAATGCAAAATCAGATTTAGAGAAACATAAAAACACTTTTTTAAGTTGGATTCAAGCTGAGCTATTACCAAATATTTCTACAGATGCATCAAGTGCACTTGTGCGAATGACAAGGAATTTGACAAATTTTAATAGTACATTTTCTGAAAATACAAATGAATTAAAATCAGCTCTTGCATATGTAAATGAGTCGTATCAAAAACAATCAGAAATAATAAATGCAATTAATCAATTAAAAATTGAAGATATTGCGTATGCAAACATTAAGGTATACGATAAACTTAAAAATAGTACAAATGAAATTGGAGTTTTTGCTCAATATCTACAAACTTCAAATGAGTACCTTACAAATATCAAAGAACTAAACACAAAACTTGATGACTATGAAAAAAGAACACAGGTAATAGAAAATGCAGGGAGATTTTATTCTAAAAATGAGAAATGGTTAGCTGAAAATTTTGATTTGGCAAATTTAGAAGTCCAATCAGCATTGGAACGCTTTCAAAGTATTACAAGTACTTCATTTACTAAATTGCAAGAATCTTTATCCCGTCAAATACTGTCTTTAGATGGTGTATTACAAGAACAGCAGAAAAGATTAAATGATGCACTAATTACTCAAAATAATACCTTTAATGAATCTTTGAAAAATATTAATCAGATATTTGAGAAAGAAATGATTAACCATCAAAGTGTGCTTCAGCACAAACTCCTTGAAACATCAACTCTCATTGAAGAAATAAAAAATCTTACTCATATAAAAGAAGGGGTTAGAGATTTTAAAGAATCTACATTAAGGCAAAACGAAAAAATTGAAGCACTAACAACAGAAATTCGTGCATTAGTAAAAGTTAACACAGGTCGAGGTATAGATAATCAATCAATTATTATTCCTAAATGGATGAAAATATCAATATTAACTTTTTGTAGTTTAATTGCTTTAGCATGTGTTCTTTTTATTGTCTTTATAATAACATATGTTAAGAGTTTAACAAACTTAAATTTAAATGTCTAAACACAAAAAAGAATCATATTTCTGGACAAGTTTTTCAGATTTAATGACAAGTTTATTTTTCGTCATGCTTGTTTTATTTGTGCTATCCATAGCATTATTGCACAGAAAAATGGTTAACATAGAGGGAGATAGGAGGGCAACACAAGAACAATTAGAAAAAATTATTGAAATTGAAGAGGCAATCAATAGGATAGATACTTTATATTTTGATTATAATAAAATTTATAAAAAGCATATTCTTAAGACTAAAGTAAATTTTCCACTTGGGGTTTCTGATATAAATATTATTGACAATAATACAAAATTAGAACTCGTAAAGGCAGGTGAATCAATTCAAAATTCACTAAATAAAATCAATATTGAATATCGGGAAATCCAGTATATACTAATTATCGAGGGGCAATCTTCGCGTGATAATTTTACACAGAATTATGAGTTGAGCTATGAAAGAGCTTTGGCTTTAAGCAAATTTTGGAAAGATAACAATATTGACTTTGGGGAAAATTGTGAAGTCTTAATATCTGGAAGTGGAATAGGCGGAACTATGAGAGAAAATAAAGAACATTTAAATCAAAGATTTTTAATTCATCTAGTTCCGAAACCAGGAATAATCCAAGCAAGCAAAATATTGGTTCAATGAGGCAAATATTAATTATAATTGGAATATCACTACTGTCCGGTTTAATTTTCCCATAGTGGCAGGATTGGGTAATCGGACAGGTTTGTTAAGTTAATATTGCCACTAAATAGTTCTTTGATATCGGTTTTTTCAAACAAGGTCAGACCTAAAGTTTGAGTAAATGTGTAT
>JAUYTX010000003.1 GCA_030695025.1 Bacteroidales bacterium
TATCACTTTTATATTTGTCAAATGCTTCAGTGATCTGAAACATATCAATCATATGAATTTTCTCCCCTGTTTCATTGCGGTCAACCCGTTTGGTTATGTATGATAGTTCTCCGGATGCTAGTCTTATGAGAGAAGAAGGCACCACCCGTATTCCGAAAGCTTCAGCCATTCGCATGGTCACATGTTCGTTTTGAGGCATTTCGGGATAGCGATCAGATGGAGGTTTAAAAATGTACTGCCCACCTAAAGCACCAACAACTGTAAGCCGTGTATCTGATCTTCCCCTTGCATCTTTCACTAGTGACATTGATAGTTTCGCCTGTACACCTGGAACAGCAACACTCCGTTCCACAATGTTTTTCGCAAGCTCGTCCATCTGATCCAATGAATGTTCAAACAGAGGAGGTTTTGGTGTGCCAAAGAAATCCAAGGAACATCTTTCATGAAAATCATGACCTGCCTCAAGAGGGTTATAACAATACAAGCATTTATTCTCCATCAGTTCCTGATATAGGTTTGACACTTACTGCTCCTATGCAATTTTGGCAACATGCTAATAATAATCCCATCCTATCATTTTTGTTTATTTTCCAGTTTTCCGAAGCAATATTCAACAACCATCCTTCTGGAATTAATCCTTCAAAAAACGGAAAGAGTCTTTTTTCGGTATATGGATTGCTAGTTACCGGCATTGTGAAGGTGATGAAATCATTTGGATGATCTCTAACATATTGATCATCATACCGAAAAACAAATTCACCTTCATTTGTCTCAGTAATAATGCCGGCAAAATAATTTTTATAATATACTTTCCCTTGTCTCATTTACTCAATTCTTTACAATTAACAGGAGCAAGTACATGTCCAAACATTTTTAGAATCAAGTTCACTTTTTCCATATTCAGATTCGTTTTACCTTGTTCAATTTTTCGCACCACAGTTAATGCGACACCTGCACGTTCAGCAAACTCTTGTTGAGTAAGACTTACCTCTTTTCTACGCTCTTTAACAAATTCTGATACCTGTTTCATTATATGCTTATAAATATAATTATTCACAAATATATAAAATTATATGCAATTAAGTATAATTATGATCTTAATTATCATTTTATATCTTTTTGCATATAACATCCTCTTGAAGCAAAACATAAAAAAACACCAATAATCAATAAAGCAACCCAAACATCCAAAGAGGCAGCTGATTACTCATACCAATTTCAATATTATCTTTTACCACAAACGAGTTTTTCAAACCGGTCACCTGTTTTTGGCTCTTATCTTTCCCCCCTATTTCAAAAGAATATTTCTCATCAACAATAAAATCCGTTTTATCTGAATAACTGACCTTGTTGGTAGCAGAGACCATTGAGTAAAAAAAGGTCTCTCTAATATTGCCAATATCGGCCCCCTCTCCGGAAACTGCATAAGCATAATTAGTATTTCCCAGATAAATCTTTTCGGGCTTAACCAATCTTTTTAAACCATGAGCCTCCTTATCCAGCAACATAATTGCCTGGGCCCTCTCTAAAGCCTCTAAATAACCTAGCAAACTAGGCCTGGTAGTTCCTACCTGCTCGGCCAACTTGCTGATGTTTGGCTTAAAGGGCACACTAGCTGCGATAATTGAAAAAAGTTTTTTAATCTTAATTATTGTATGATATTCAATATCAATGTTAGCCGGTAAATCTACCTCGATAACTGTATTAATCGTCTCTGAAAGCCTGTTATAATATCCCTCTTTATCTTCTTTATAGTATGGGAAATACCCCTGTTTAATGAACTCCTTGAAAACAGCAATAGGCCGGAACTCTTTAATTAGTTCCGTAGCAATGGACATATGATTTTTCAATAAAGCTTCTAATGTCAAAGCGGGAATTTTAATTTTATACTCATACTCCAAATACTCTCTTAAAGACATTCCGTGCATAGTGTACTTTATAGCTCTTCTGCTTAGGTCTCCTCCCGAACGGTATATGTCCAGCATAGAAGAACCCGTAAATACAACTTTCATCTCCGGGTAAGAGTCATAAATATTTTTTATCTCCCTTGACCATCCCGGGTATTTATGTACTTCATCAAGAAAAAGAGCTTTTCCCCCGTTTTTATGGAACTCGTCCGCCAGTTCAAGCAAAGAGTGGTTAGAAAACCATAAGTTATCCAATGAGGCGTAAAGCACTTCAGACGAATTGATATCATAATTTTTTTTGATATGTTGAAAAATTAATGTTGTCTTTCCAACACCTCGTGCTCCTACAATAGCAATAAGTCTGTTATTCCAGTTTATGTTTGAATATAAATAACGTACAAAGTCCAACTCTATCCTTGAGATCAGATACCTAAAGCTTGAAAATAGATTTTCCATATTACAATATCATTTTTACAAAGATAATTGTATTTTCTAATATACAAATCAAATGCACATTTTTAACCAATCCGATGACCCCAAATTTATTCTTTCACAAATGATTGGCGTTCTGTGTAAATAACTTAACTTTATTTCGTAAACGTCCAAGATATGATTTACACAAACAACTTAGCAATCTGTAACCAAATATGAAAAAAATGAAATCTTTAGCCCGCCTGTTTTTGATATCAGGATTATTTATTGCTGCTTTTACAGCTTGTGAAAAAGAAGAACCTCTTCTGGGTTCCAATCCAATTGGAGGAACAATTGTTGATGCAGACGGAAATGTCTATAATACAGTACAAATTGGAGATCAGGTGTGGACGGTAGAGAATCTTAGAACTACCAAGTATAATAATGGCAGCAATATCCCAAATCTTACCATCCCAAAGGACTGGGCGTATGCAAAAAGTGGTGCATATTGCAATTACGACAATCTGGAAATCAACGCAGATAAATACGGCAGACTCTACAACTGGTTTGCAGTGAGCTCAGGAAAGCTTGCACCTGCAGGATGGCGTGTTGCCACTGAAAACGATTGGGTAAAACTGGCAAGCTATCTCAGTGCAAACCGATATCTTATAGACACAACCAAGCTTGGGAGTACAGTCACCAAATTAATCTGTGCCAAAACAAACTGGCCATATAGCAGTTTATCCGGAACTCCCGGAATGAATCCTCAGTACAACAACACTACGGGTTTTACTGCCCTTCCCGGAGGTGTGCGATGGGGTCATGGAGAGTTCGAATATATAGGACGATACGCCTATTGGTGGGCCTCAACACAATATAATTCAGACTATGCTCGTCATCGCTATATCCATAACTCTACAGCAGACTTGCTATGGCTCCCCGGCCATCTTAAACAGTGTGGCTTCGCTGTACGTCTTGTAAAGAATTAAATACATATACCCTCTACACACATGAAAAACAACATTACAACCTTGCTCCAGGTCGATGACATGGGCGTAGCAAAAGAGATCCAAGGTATTCTTGAAGAGTCAGGTATATACTGCTTGCTCATTTCAGACAACCCTGCCTCGTCAATAATAAATGTTTATGGCGGTTTTAACCCTGCAGAAAATGTTACAATTCAGATAAATGAGAGCGACTTTCAAGCTGCCGCAGAGATAATCACCAACAGCTTATATAAAGATTTGCTGACCAGCGACTAGAATTCGCAGTGAAAAGATATTACTATCTTTAACCTGAAATGAATATATCGAACTAATATAACATTTCCTTTGTTATACTTCCTGACAATAACATAAATTATGGAAATTCTTGTAATAAGTTTAGCTGCATTTCTGGTAGCAATTTTAACATTCTTTTCAGGGTTTGGGCTGGGCACCATTTTAACCCCTGTTTTTATGATTTTTTTCCCTGTTGATCTGGCTATTGCCTTAACAGGAGTCGTTCACTTTTTCAACAACATTTTTAAATTAATCCTGGTAGGTAAGAAGGCCGATAAAAGCACTCTGTTACGCTTTGGTATTCCGGCTGTAATCGCAGCAATTTTAGGTGCGTGGCTGTTGCTTCACATACCGGATGCGCAACCGCTGTTTTCTTACCAAATGTTTGGAAAAGTATTTGATGTATACCCCGTTAAGTTCATTATTTCAATCTTGCTCATCATCTTTGCGAGCATGGATCTAATCCCATACTTTGGAAAATTGCAATTTGACAAAAACAAGCTCCCTGTTGGAGGTGCTTTGAGCGGATTTTTTGGAGGTCTTTCAGGAAATCAGGGTGCATTGAGAAGTGCCTTTCTGATAAGAGCCGGTCTCTCTAAAGAGGCATTCATTGGTACTGCTGTTGTAGTTTCGACATTTGTAGATTTTACCCGGTTAAGTATTTATGCAACAAGGTTTACTAAGGCTGGTCTGATTGATAATCTTCCACTTGTAATTATCGCTACAATTGCCGCAATTGCCGGAGCATACATTGGAAACAAGCTACTTAAGAAGGTTACATTGCACTTTATGCAAATTCTGGTAGCCATTATGCTCATTTTGATTTCACTGGCTCTTGCCGCCGGGATTATTTAAAACGAGGATAATTAATCCCCGGGGATGAAACCCCCTACCAACAATTACAATTTAAACCTTAAGACTAATGAAACGCAAAATACTTATAGCCATTTCAATAATGTGTGCCACTGTGTTGGTGGCTCAACAACCCCGAATCCCGGCCTCTCATAAAAACCTTGCATATGACAACAACGGAAAGTTGTACTTTGAACTGGAGGGTAAAAAATACTTTGCAGAAGAGGTTCCCAACACAATTACAATTGAGCAATTTCTTGGCAAAGCTACCGGGACAGAAACCGGTGTAAATATAGATTTTGGCAACTTCAGGGGCACAGTAACCTATGGGCTGATACCTTACGGAAAGGCCCCTCACCCACTCCCAGTTTACCGAAGGAGCATTGTGGCACAAAACGGCAAAGTTGATATAAACATAAAGGATGATTTCAAATACCCATACGATTTTGTGGATTGGAAAGAGAATGGCTATCTGAGTATTGGATACAGGTTGGCTGATGAAAGCGGAGTGATTCTCTTTGATGGGATTATTGGATTGAACGGAACCGGCCCTTTTGAGGTTGTTCCGACAATTTATGAGGGCCCTTTTGTAAGTATTGTTACCGATAATTCGGCTGTAATTTGGTATAAAACAACACATCCCATAAAAACCAGCCTCCAAATCAACGGGAAAATATACGAAAGCAACAAGGAGTCAAATTACCACCAATGGAATGTCGAAGGACTTGTGCCGGATAAAAAGTACGATTACAAAGTGAATTACGGCATTCAGTCCCAGTCATACTATCTTAAAACAGCCCCGGGCAAAGGAAGCAGAAAGGCGTTTGTATTCGGCTATTCCAGCGACAGTCGCCATGCTACGGGCGGAGGAGAGAGAAGGATTCTTGGAGCCAATGCATACATTATGAAAAAGATAGCGGCTCTTGCTCATATGAAGGAGGCGAGTTTTATACAGTTTACCGGCGATATGATTAATGGTTATCTGAGCAATAAAGAGGCACAGCGCCTTCAATACTACAATTGGAAAAAATCGATAGAACCATTTTGGCACTATATGCCATTTTATGCCGGCATGGGTAATCATGAAGTATTGGGTCATATCTTCAGGGACGAAAATGGCCGCCAGCAGGGATTTATTAACGCTTTCCCTTATGAAACACACTCTTCAGAGGCGTTGTTTGCAGAGGAGTTTGTAAATCCGGAAAACGGGCCCCTGAGCGAGGACAACAACAAATATGATCCTGATACCCAAAACAAAGATTTCCCTTCATACAAAGAGAATGTCTATTTCTACACCTATGGCAATGTTGCCATGATTGTACTCAACAGTAACTACTGGTACGCTCCGTCAGTTAACAACCAGCCAACATTAGGCGGCGGACTGCATGGCTACTTAATGGATAATCAGATTAAATGGCTCAGGGAGACCATTGCTAAGCTTGAAAAAGATAGAGATATTGACCACATTTTTGTAACTCAGCACACTCCAGCATTTCCAAACGGAGGTCACAGCCGGGACGATATGTGGTACAGCGGCGATAATAGCAAAAGGCCTTTTATAGCAGGCAAACCTGTTGATAAGGGGATTATCGAAAGACGTGATGAATACCTTGACATTTTAATCAATGAGAGCACTAAGGTGGTAGGTATACTTACCGGAGACGAGCACAACTACAACTGGCTCAAATTAACCTCCGACATGCCAATCTACCCCGAAAACTACCCGCACAAAAAGCTCAATGTTACCCGCCCGATCTACCAGATAAACAACGGCGCTGCAGGAGCTCCCTACTACGGGCAGGAGGTGTTGCCGTGGAGCAGCCACACACAATCATTTAGCGTAGAAAATGCCCTGTGCCTCTTTTATGTTGATGGCAAGAATATCAAAATGAAGGTCTATAATCCCGACACACTCAATTTGATTGACGAGGTAGTGTTGAGGTAGTCGGTATTTTTTGGTATATTTAAGGAAACTCAAAATACCAAAATCATGGAAAACAACCCGAAAAACATAGGAAAATGCCCCGTTACCGGAGCAACAGGCAAGCACACAATTGGGGCGGGCGGTACACAAAACCGAGACTGGTGGCCAAATAAATTAAGCCTCAAAATACTCCGTCAACACTCAGAACTCACCAACCCAATGGGTAAGGAGTTCGATTATGCAAAAGAGTTCAATAGTCTGGATTATAAGGCCCTCAAGGCCGATCTGCATAAATTGATGACCGATTCACAGGATTGGTGGCCGGCAGACTTTGGCCATTACGGCCCTCTATTCATAAGAATGGCCTGGCACAGTGCAGGAACTTACCGCACAATTGATGGCCGTGGAGGCGGAGGAAGAGCACAGCAACGCTTTGCACCACTTAACAGTTGGCCGGACAATGTGAGCCTCGACAAGGCACGAAGGCTTCTCTGGCCAATCAAACAGAAATACGGGAAAAAGATCTCCTGGGCAGACCTTATTATTTTGGCAGGTAATGTAGCTTTGGAATCAATGGGTTTCAAGACATTCGGATTCGCAGGAGGGCGTCAGGATGTTTGGCAGGCCGACGAGGATGTTTACTGGGGCTCGGAGACAAAGTGGCTGGCAAATGATGAGCGGAAGCTTGACAAGGAGGAGGTCGCAAACCCTCTGGCAGCTATTCAGATGGGCCTGATTTACGTAAATCCCGAAGGGCCGGACGGCGTTCCCGATCCGCTTGCTGCAGCTAAGGATATTCGCAACACATTTGCCCGAATGGCGATGAACGACTATGAAACAGTAGCACTTATTGCAGGTGGTCACACATTTGGCAAAACCCACGGTGCGGCAAGTGCCGACCATATTGGCGCAGAGCCCGAAGTCGCAGGGCTGGAAGCGCAGGGTCTTGGATGGCACAACACATTCGGAACAGGCAAAGGAGGAGACACAATCACAAGCGGCCTTGAGGTAATCTGGACACAAACTCCTTCTAAATGGAGTTTCTATTTCTTTGACAATCTCTTCAATTTTGAGTGGGAGCTTACGAAGAGTCCGGCCGGTGCCTATCAGTGGGAGGCAAAAAAGGCGGGAAAGGTAATGCCCGATGCACATGACAAAACCAAAAGGCACTACCCGACAATGCTTACAACTGATCTGTCGCTCAGGTTTGACCCTGAATACGAAAAGATATCAAGGCACTTTTACGAACATCCGTTGGAGTTTGCCGAAGCATTCGCACGTGCATGGTTTAAGCTTACCCACCGCGATATGGGGCCACGCAGCCGCTATCTTGGGCCGGAGGTTCCCGCAGAAGAGCTAATCTGGCAGGATCCTCTTCCAAAAGCCGACTACCAAATGATTGAAGAGAAGGAGATTAAAGAGCTTAAATCCAAAATTCTCAATTCCCAACTCTCTGTTTCACAACTCATATCTACCGCCTGGGCATCTGCCTCTACATTCAGAGGTTCAGATATGCGCGGAGGTGCCAACGGAGCAAGAGTTCGCCTTGCACCCCAGAAAGATTGGGAAGCCAACAACCCTGCAGAGCTGGCAAAGGTTCTGGCTAAGCTTGAAGCTATTCAGAAAGAGTTTAATAATACGCAAAGCGGAGGTAAAAAGGTATCGCTTGCCGATCTGATAGTTCTTGCCGGAGGGGTTGCTGTAGAGAAAGCCGCCAAAGAGGCAGGTTTTGATGTTTCAGTTCCGTTTACCCCTGGAAGGACAGATGCTACTCAGGAACAGACAGATGTCGATTCATTTGCCGTTCTTGAACCTCTGGCTGACGGATTCCGCAACTATCTCAAAATGAAATTTAAAGCCTCTACAGAAGAGTTGCTTGTTGACAAAGCACAGCTCCTTACCCTAACGGCCCCTGAAATGACCGTTTTGGTGGGAGGAATGAGAGTGCTGAACGCCAACTTCAACTCATCTAAGCACGGTGTGTTCACCTCTCGTCCCGGAATTTTAACAAACGACTTCTTCCTAAACCTGCTTGACATGGGAACTGTCTGGACCCCGGTAACTGAAGAAAGAGATCTGTTTGAAGGCCGTGACCGTAAAACCGGAAAGGTAAAGTGGACCGCTACCCGGGTTGACCTCATCTTTGGCTCACATGCAGAACTCCGCGCCCTTGCAGAGGTTTATGCCAGCACAGACGGACAAGAAAAATTCATCCACGACTTTGTTGCCGCCTGGGCAAAAGTAATGAACCTTTAAAAACGACGAATACCTCCGCGCCAGTTTTGGATGCGAGAAATTCTCCGCGCCAGTTTTGGACATGTGCCTGCTTACCAAACACTTGCAAAAGAGACTTTGACAATATTAAATCAAAATCTTAGAAGTCTATTTTGTAAAGCACACAAGATTAAATGGTTGTCCAAAACTGGCGCGGAGATTAAATATAATCTAAATAATTATCCCTGTTTACTACACTAAACTGAGCATTTGAATATGCCTCTTTAAAGGCGATGGGAACAGCCGGCTTTTTATCACTCCATTTAAATTCCAGAGCAATAAGAGAATCTGAATTTTCCTCAATAAGATCAATCTCCTGACCATCATACGTTCTCCAGAAATAAAACTCCTTGTTTAGTCTGTTATTATAATTGGATTTAATTCTTTCGCTTATGATGTAATTTTCCCACAATGCTCCTGAATCCTGACGAACTGCCAGAGAGTTGAAATTTCCAATTAATGCATTTCTTATTCCGTTATCGTAAAAATACCATTTCCCGGCCTTTGAAACCTCTTTTCTTAAATTCCTCGAAAATGCTCCAAGCCTGTATACAATAAATACCTTAGAAAGTAGATCCAGGTATTTCTCAACAGTATTTTTACTCATACCAAGTTGTCTGCCAAGTTCGTCATATGAGACCTCGTTTCCAAGCTGAAATGCAATAAGTCTAAGCAACTCTTTCATCTTACCTGAATTCTTTATACCATCAATTGAGAGTATATCTTTCAATAAATAAGCTCCCACAATATCTTTCAAATAATCGGCCTTATTTTCATAACCCGTCAATGTTACAACTTCTGGATACGAACCGTATATAAGTCTTGTTTCCAGGTTCTGTCTTGTTTCCAGCACATTCTCTTTCTGCTGAATCTCTTTTTGCGAAAAGGGCGTTAGAAGAAACGAAGTGCTTCTTCCTACCAATGGTTCTCCTGTCTTATTAAGAAGGTCAAAAGATGAAGATCCGCTTGCAATAACGTTAATGCCTGCAATCTCATCTACAATTAATTTCAGTTTGGATCCGATTTCTGGGATGTTTTGCGCTTCATCAATGGCAAGTAAGTCTACTCCGTCTAATAGATGACGATAATTAGAGATTGTTTGCTCATTTAGTAAAGCTAAAGCATCATAATCTTCTCCGTTAAGAAAAAGAATCTTGCCTTTAAAATTACCAATCAACTGTCGCATTAAAACAGTTTTACCCACCCTTCTTGCACCAAATATCAGGATTACCTTGTTTGGTTGTATTTTGGCGGTAATTCTTGACTCCAAAAGTCTTTTTATTGGTTCCATAACATATTCGGATTTTAAGTAAATATAGTATTTTATCTATTAATTGACAATTTTTACGTAAATTTAGTCATTCAATTGACGATTTTACACATTTCTCCGCGCCAGTTTGTGGTAACTATTTGTATATGTGATATTTAAAAACGTGCCAATTTTTCTCGAAATTTTGGCTCATTTTTATGTAATTCATTATCTGATACATACCACAAACTGGCGCGGAGAAATTTTTTTTCGTAAATTCACGCAAAACTTACTCAACTTACTCAAACCTACTCTATGAGCTTTGTGCAGCAATTCAGCATCAAAAAGCTGGTCAGCTTTGTGGTGACTCCATTGGTAATCCTCTATATCCTTCTTTTTGTAGATGTGGTTCCCGAAAACCCGAAGGTGGGGTACACCCTGTGCGTTGCTATACTTATGGCTGTCTGGTGGATAACGGAGGTTGTCCCTCTTGCAGTAACCTCACTAATTCCGGTAGCATTATTTCCTCTTTTTGGCATAATGGATGGCCGCGCAGTTTCTGCCACCTATTTCAACGACGTGATTTTCCTTTTCATGGGAGGATTTATGGTGGCGCTTGCAATGGAAAAATGGGATCTGCACAAAAGAATAGCGTTTAATATTCTCTATTTTACCGGAACCAGCCCTGCGCGTATTTTACTTGGCTTCATGATGGCATCTTTCTTTTTGTCGATGTGGATATCCAATACAGCAACTGTAATGATGATGCTCCCCATTGCAATAGCAATTATACGGCAACTTGACAGCCTCATGAATAATAAAAGTTCCTCCAGGTTTTCAATCGGAATATTACTCGGCGTAGCATACAGCGCATCAACAGGAGGAATGGCCACATTGGTGGGTACGCCACCCAACCTCTCTTTTGCCAGAATTTTTCACATCTACTTTCCCGATGCCCCGGAGATTACCTTCTATAAATGGATGCTTTTTGCTGTACCGGTATCCCTTATTATGCTCTTTGCTATCTGGGCATTTCTTTATGCGATTTTCCGTCCGAAAAAGGAGGAGTGGAGAGATGTGGACAAACACACATTCCTGAATCAGCTTAAAGAGATGGGGAAAACTACATACGAGCAAAAGGTGGTTTTTGTTGTCTTTTCTTTGCTTGCAATCTTATGGATAGGCAGGGCAGATATTGATTTCGGCATTTTTAAACTACCCGGATGGAGCAATCTTTTTCCCAACGCAACCTTTATTAATGACGGAACGGTTGCAATTTTTATGGCATTAATCCTCTTTATAATCCCTTCAAAATCAGTTAAAGATGACAGAATCATGGAGTGGAGCACTGCCTCTAAGCTACCATGGAATATTTTACTTCTGTTTGGCGGAGGATTTGCTTTGGCTTCGGGGTTTAAAGAGAGTGGCCTCTCGCTTTGGTTTGGCGGCCATCTGGCGGGACTC
>JAUYTX010000065.1 GCA_030695025.1 Bacteroidales bacterium
CTGGCCACAACGCCGGCTTCTGAGCTTTGGGAGAGGGCTAATGAGAGCTACACTGCCGCTGATTATTCGCTTGCTCTGGAGTACTTTCTTGAGATTGAGAAAAAGGGTTACGCTTCGTGGCCACTCTTTTACAACATTGCCAACAGCCACTTTAAAATTGGCAACAGAGGTAAATCGATTCTCTATTACGAAAGGGCACTCAGGCTTAACCCTTCTGAAAAGGATGTTCAGAATAACCTGAGGCATGCCAAGGAGTTTACAGTTGACAGAATTGAGGAGATTCCCGATTTTATCCTTAAAACGTGGGTGAGGGACATAAACTACAAACTCTCATCTGATACCTGGGTTACTTTTTCGATTGTGTTTTTCATCCTGGTTGCGCTTCTGCTGCTCAGTTTCAGATACGGACCAACACCCGGAATAAGAAAGCTCTCGTTTTTTGTATCTATGCTTTTGTTGCTTGCGGGCATTACTGCAACGCTTTTTGCATGGAACCAGCGCAACGCATATCACAAAGAGGATGAGGCGGTTATTATGATGCCTGTGAGTACCGTAAGAAGCTCTCCCGATGTTTCGGGAACGACTCTGTTTATACTTCACGAAGGTACTAAGGCGCAGATTATCGAAAAACTTGGCAAATGGGTTCGTATCGAACTTGCAGACGGCCGCCAGGGCTGGATTGCCTCAGAAGACATTGAGCTGATTTAACATTGTTAAACCAGCTCAATTCACATTTTCGATTTTATATTTAATTCACTTTTGACTCTCTATTCGACTGCTTTATCGAATGTCTTTTCAATTCTCTTATTGACCCAAAATTCAACTGTTTTTTCGAATGTCTGTTCAATTCTCTTTTTGACTCTAAATTCAACTGTTTTTCGGGTATCTTGAGTGCTTACCTCCTTCTGCGTGCAGCTGGTTGCGGTTTTACCGGTTCAGGCTCTTTGTAAAGATCTTCCCTTGACAACAGTTTGTCCTGATTTGCAAGGTTATAAAGCACAATCGCCATTACAACAGATGTATGATCCATGTACTCAGGGATGCTCATATTGTAGGTGTCTCTTTCGGTGTGCCAAATCTCTCCGTAATTGAAGTCGTAGCCCTTAGGGTCTGAGGTTCCGAAGCTTATTGTGGGTACTCCGTTAATTGCAAAGTAGGCGTGGTCTGAACCTCCGGCAGTGATTGGTTTGGGTCTTGCTTCACCCACTCTTTTGTTTAGTGTGAATGGGAATTCGGGGTTGATTCGGTTAAGATCCTGTGTTGCCTTTTTGAAGTCTTCGTACATGGCGGGCGGAACTGTTACGTTGTTGGCAATAGTCGGGCCTCCGTCACGGTTAAAGTAGTTTGATATTTTGTGAAGATTCTCTTTGTTTGTCTCAACCCAGTGTTTTGAACCCCATAGGCCAAACTCTTCGCCTGCCCATAGGCAGAATGCGATTGACCTTCTTGTTTTTCCGCCTGCCTGCATAATCAGTCTGGCTGCTTCAAGATTTGGGGCAATTCCGGTTCCGCAGTCAACTCCTCCGGTTGCAACATCAAATGCGTCAAGGTGGCCTCCTGACATTACATATTCGTCAGGGAATTCGGTTCCGCGTATAATTCCTATCACATTGTGATATTTAACCGGACCCGGTTTAAAGTGATTTCTTATGTCAAACTCCAGCTGGAAATATTGTCTCTCCTTAACTTTTTGCTCGATAATCTTGTACTGGTGTTCGTTCAGTTTGATGTCCGGGCAGGTGGGGAGGTTGTCAAAATCCATGTGTTGCAAGTTTTTACGGTCATACAATACTCTTAAAGGTACTGTAGATGACTGTATTATGCCAAGAATTCCTGCTTCTCTCATCTGTTTGTAAAACAGGGCAGGGGCATCTTTGTATTTTTTGAGCTCCTGTCTTGGTTTGTCAGGGTTTGATCTGTTTATTCGTGTAATTGAGTCGTTATATCTTGCAATTTTGTCATTCTCCTCTATTATTTTAGCTCTCATTGTATCTGCAGACTCCGAATAATCGATAGGCCAGCCTTCGTTTTCTCCGGTTATCAGTACCCAGGCTCCTTTTAGCTTACCCTTCATTCTCTCAAAATCGGCACGTGTCTTCGGTTCCATCATCACATGACCTCTCTGCACACCTTTGGTTCCCGAAGTGTAGGATGGAGTGGCAAAATGAAGCATCATTCCATCTTCACTCAACATTCTTCCAAACCAAGGCCCTCTGTTGAAGCCTACCGGAAGTTCTCCCACCTCAATCACCTGTACCTCCAGACCCCACTTTTCAAACAGCCCTGCTGCCCAGTAGGTGGCATTTTCGTAGGCATCCGACCCCAGAAGCCTTCCGCCGATTCTGTTGGATAGCACATCAAGATGATTCATCGTCCTGTTATCTTTGGCGCCGTACTCAATTATTTTGTCAATAACGTTTTTGTCCTGAGAGATCAGGTAGGTAGGCAATGTCAGCAGTAAAGCCAGTGCCAGAAGTGTGATTTTAATGTTTCTCATTTGTAATTTGGTTTGTTGCAAATTTAACATTATTGCTAAATATTTTTAACCTGTTGCATTTTATTTTAATTTTGGCATCCTATGGAAAAGAAGAAATTTAAGATACCGCACACATTTGTAATAATTTTTGGCCTGATAATAGTGAGCGCGCTTGTCACCTTTATTGTTCCCGGTGGTGAGTACAACAAAGAGACGCTGGAGTTCAGCTACACTCAGAGTCAGCCTCAAAGCTGGCAGATTCTTACTGCTTTTTACAAGGGTTTCACCCGTCAGGCGGGGATTATTGTCTTTATTCTGGTTATTGGTGCTGCTTTTTGGGTTGTAAATTCTTGCAAAGCTATTGATGCGGGCATATACTCTTTTCTATCTTTTACACGTGGTTTGGAGAGGCACAGGTTTCTAAGGTATATTGGTGTAAATAATGTTGTTATTGTGCTCATAATGCTTATGTTCAGCATGTTCGGTGCAATATTCGGAATGAGTGAAGAGACAATTGCCTTTACAATAATTATAATTCCTCTTGCGGTTTCGATGGGTTATGACTCCATTACCGGGCTTGCTATGGTGTATGTTGCTGCTCATGTGGGGTTTGCGGGAGCTATTCTGAATCCGTTCACAATTGGAATTGCACAGGATATTGCAGGTTTGCCAATCTTTTCGGGTATCGAGTACAGATTCTTCTGTTGGGTGGTTCTCAATCTGATTACAATATCTCTGGTTTTGTGGTATGCAAACAGGGTCAAAAAGAGCCCTCAGAAATCTCCGCTTTATAATGAGGATTCATACTGGCGTGAAAAAATTGAGTTGCAAAAGGGGGAAGCAATTGATTATCACACTCCTGTAGGCGCATGGGTCAGTTATGTTGTAGCTCTGGTTGTACTGGTGCTCTTTTCGGTATTTCACTGGCACACCTCAATTAAAATAGGAAGCTCGGTATTTGATATTCCGTTCCTGATTCCTGTTGTCACTTTGTTGTTTGCCTTTGCGGGTTACAGAGGTTTGAAAAAGTCGGTTCACTTTTTTGTCCTCTATTTGCTCTTTTTCACAATTATCTTTCTGGTAATAGGGGTTATGGGTTACGGCTGGTATATCGGTGAGATTTCTGCTCTGTTTTTGGCGTTGGGAATATTGAGCGGAGTTGCTGCCGGTTATGGTGCAAATGAGATTGTGGGTAAGCTTACCGAGGGTGCAAAGGATATTTTATCTGCTGCCCTTGTGGTTGGTCTGGCAGCCGGAATTATTGTGATTTTGGAGGATGGTAAGGTTGTTGATACGTTGCTTTACAGAATGTCGAGTGCTATGGCCGATACGGGCAAAAGTGCTTCGCTTGGTGTTATGTACATGATTCAGACGCTCATTAACATTGTGATACCTTCTGCAAGTGCCAAGGCTGCCATTACAATGCCAATTATGGCCCCTTTTTCTGATTTGATTGGGGTTTCAAGGCAGGCAACGGTTCTTGCATTCCAGTTTGGGGATGGTTTTACCAACATGATTACTCCTACTTCGGGAATTCTGATTGCTGTGCTTACAATTGCAAGAGTCCCTTACGGTAAGTGGTTCAAACTTATTTTGCCGTTTATAATTCTGCTGATTGTTGTAGGATTCCTGCTTCTTCTGCCAACGGTATTCATGGAGCTAAACGGCTTTTAAAAAGTCTACTTTGCAGGCGTTGTCGCAGTGTAAGCTCCCCAGTTTGCTCTCTCTTCGTCAACCTTTATCTTCATTCCTTCTGTTAATGGGAATGCTGTTTGTGATTTTGCAGGGAGTGGTGGGAATGTGCCAGTTTTTACATATTGCAATACCGCTTTTACCCAGTCGTCATTAAGACCGAAGTCGTGGTATAGATCGTCCGGGCGAAAATGGTCAGGAATTATTCCATTTAGATAGTGTCCGTATCCAACGCTGTTTACGCTGAAAAAGCATATTGGCAGAAATACATATTGCGGGCTTGTGTAGTTGCCCTCAGGGTATGGGAGAACGTACATTCCGTTTGGTTTTCCGTAAGTTGTTGAACCTACATGAACAACGGTCATCAATGGTTTGAGTCCGTTAAGAATAACCTCACTTGCCGATGCCGAGCCTTTGGTTGTTAGTATAAAGAGGCGGTCGATATTGAGTGACCCTCCAATTCTTTTTATCACCGTCTGTGTCTCTGAATCGAAGTCCCACGAACGGTATTTTTCGTTATGCTCTCTTCTTGCAAGTAGTTTATTATCGGCATTGACCGGAGCGATGTAATTTGCCAAAAGTGATGTTGCTTTGGAGTCACCGCCTCCGTTGTACCTTAGGTCAAGTATAAGTTCTTTAACATTGGCTGCCTTGAACATTGCCATTGCCTCATCTATATCATTGAGCATGGTGCCCTTAAATGATAGGTAGTTAAAATAACCTACACTATGTGGCAGACCTTCGAAATCCTGGCCGGTAAATACCAACCTGCTCAGATATGATCTGGTGTTGATAATTCTGGCAGTAGCAGTAAAGCTATATGATTGTCCGGTATGGGTTTTAAAAGTGAACTGGTTTGTCTTTTGTGCAAATACTGTGTTAAAAGTGCCGTTGGAAATAAGTGTATTAACCGCAGTTCCATTCAGGTGTGTAAGTTCGTACCCTCTTTTCACATTGTTTTCTGACATTGGGGTGTTGGGATGAACATATCTGACCCTGATACTGTAGTCGTTATAGTGGTCAATCGGCTGACCAAGACTTACACCATATGACTCGGAAATACCCGCTTCGGAGTTTAGGTATTGTTGACCTGTCATCATCCATGACCATCTGTCCTGTGGAACAATAAGGGTGTCAAAGTAGGCCTCAACGGTTTTGATTGGTTTGGCAACTATGTTTTTGGGAACCTCTTTAGACCAGTAATAGATATCAGTCATCAGAGCATAAGTGTATGACTTAATGGGTGCTAACGGGTCGGTCTGATCATTTGGATCGTCTTTGGGAATATTGTCTTTTTGACAGGATGTATTTGTGTATAAGACGGTTAAAACTGCAAGCAGTAGTAACGTGAATTTAAACTTTGAATTTCTGAACATTTTAAAAATATTTTACACAAACTTAAACATTTTTTCGTAAATTGTGTTTTATAACAAAGCGACATTAATTACGAAACACCTTAAATGATGGCATTATGATTGACCTGACAACTATTGAAAGAAAAAACATTTTTGCGGTAAAGGGAAACCCTGTAACGCTGCTGGGTAATCCTGTAAAAGTTGGTGACATTGCTCCAGAAATAGTAGCATCGGATCTTACGCTTAAAGATGTAAAATTATCGGATTTTCGTGAAAAGATAATTATACTGAGCGTGTTCCCGTCAATTGACACTCCGGTGTGCGCAAACCAGGTAAGAGCTTTTAACAAGAAAGCAACTGAGTTGTCTCAAGATGTTGTAATACTTACAATATCAAAAGACCTCCCTTTTGCTTTGGGTCGCTTCTGTGCAGCTGAAGGTATTAACAACATCCACACACTCTCAGATTTCAAATTTTCGAGATTTGGTCTTGAGTACGGTTTTCTTGTAAAGGAGAACCAATTACTTGCCAGGGGTGTGGTTGTAATTGGCAAGTCCGGCATCGTAAAATACGTAGAGATAACCAAAGACATCACAATCGAACCGGACTACGACATGGCAATTGCTGCAGTGAAGGCGCTTCTTTAAAAATGTGTTGAGATTTAAAAGCTCTGTAATTACAGACCAAAGGTGTGGTTTAGGTTAGGTGATCAGATGACAGATGGTAGGTTTGAAACTATTATGGAGCGGGGGGGCAGGCAACTGCCTCCCTTTTTTTATTTCAACTAAGAGCTTCTCTTTTGACCATTTTCAATCTCACAATTCTCCTGTGACCTTAGTTAATTACACGCTTCTCTTGCGGGTCTTCTTCATAAGCAGGTGAATCGTGACCGCAGTGGCAATAACCAATAGCATGATTCTTACAAAGGTTTTATCGGTTGCAAAGAAAATTGCAAACAGCATTGTTGCCCATAAAAGTGTGATTGTTCTGATTTTAAGCCTTAAAGGAATTCCCTCCCTGGAGAGATATGAGCGTATATAGGGGCCCAGATATTTATGCCTGAGCAACCATTTTAACCTCTTGTGGGATGACCTCATGTAGAGGTAGGTTGCCAGTAGCAAAAAGGGAGTTGTTGGTAGTAATGGAACGAAGATTCCGACCGTTCCCAGTCCAACAAAAATTGAGGCCAATACTACGTATATGTGTTTTTTCAAATCTTCTGTTTTGCAATTTTGAAATAATCTTGCGAGGTTCCCTTGTTTTTTTAACTTTGCAAAGATACTTACTTAAACACAAACTTTAAACTGAAACTATGGAAAACTTCTCTGCCATCGTAGAGCAGGTGAGTGCGATTTTGTGGGGTTGGCCTATGATCATTCTGCTTCTTGGAACACACCTTTATCTAACTGTAATTCTCAAGTTTCCTCAACGAAAAATCTTTAAAGCAATCAGACTCTCTGTCGTAAAAGACAAGTCGGGTAGTGGCGATGTAAGCCAGTTTGGGGCTTTGGCAACATCGCTTGCTGCGACCATTGGTACCGGTAATATTGTGGGAGTGGCTACAGCCGTGGCTCTTGGAGGGCCGGGAGCGGTTTTCTGGTGCTGGATTACCGGGGTTTTCGGTATTGCTACCAAGTATTCCGAGGGGCTGCTTGCTATTAAGTACAGAGTGAAAACTGCCGACGGCACAATGCTTGGAGGTCCGATGTATGCTCTTGAAAAAGGTTTAAAAATGAAGTGGTTGGCCATTTTGTTTTGTATTTTTACGGCTATTGCTGCCTTTGGAATCGGTAATACTGTTCAGGCAAATTCCATAGCTCTTCTAATCAACGAAACATATTCAATTTCCCCTTATATTACTGGCTTGGTGCTAAGTTTTGCTACTGCACTCGTGATTCTTTTTGGGGTAAAAGGCATTGCCAAAGTTTGTGGTACATTGGTGCCATTTATGGCCTTCTTTTATATACTGGGTTGTCTTGTAATACTTTATGTAAATTCGGAATACCTTCTCAGAGCACTAGATTTGATTGTTGATTCGGCATTTTCTGCTAAAGCTGCGGGAGGAGGGTTTGTAGGTACAACCATTATGATGGCTGCCCGTTTTGGTATTGCAAGAGGTCTGTTTTCAAATGAGTCGGGTCTGGGGTCTGCTCCAATTGTGGCTGCTGCGGCTCAAACGCGTAACCCTGTAAGACAGGCACTGGTTTCATCAACAGGTACTTTCTGGGATACAGTTGTGGTTTGTGCGCTCACAGGTCTCGTGCTTGTAAGCTCCGTAATTGCTCACCCCGACATTGACCACACTCAGGGGGCTGCCCTTACAAAAGCTGCTTTTTCAAAAATTCCATATATCGGCTCAATAATTTTAACGGTCGGCATCGTTACTTTCGCTTTCTCCACCATTCTCGGATGGTCATACTACGGAGAAAAGGCGGTGGAGTATCTGGGCGGCAAAAAACTCATTATCTATTACCGCTTGTTCTGGATAGCCGCCGTGTTTGTAGGCTCGGTTCTCAACCTTGCTCTCGTTTGGGGCATCGCGGACAGCATGAATGCACTCATGGCTATACCTAACCTCATAGCGCTACTGCTGCTCTCCCGAGTACTGGTCAAAGAGACCAACAAATACCTCTGGTCAGGCAATATTGACGACGAAGATCCCGAGTGTGCGTAGTGGTGCCTACGGCGCAGAAAATGTCTAACTGCTTTGGTGTATATGTTTGTATGTGAGTCATATAGGCGTATGTGGTTCAGTTATTTTGAGAAAATCACATGAGCTTAAATGCTTTCAAATAAGCATTATACACCAAAGCAGTTAGACACAAATAAAGCCAACCCATTTGGGTTGGCTTTATTTCGTTCCGTTGTGCGCGTGTTTACTGCAGCACTGAATACTTTTTACCGTAATCGAGCATCTGCTGCAGGAAGTCGGCCGGGTATTCAACTTTGTAGTCAATTACTTTGCCGTCTTTTTCAACAGGAGTGATCTCAGGGTTGATGAACCCGCCGTAAGGCTTGAGGTCAAGGGCTGCGTATCTCTCTTTGAGCTCTTTGTGCAGTTCAGGGTCGATATTCACAGCGTGGGTAGCAATTAGCTTTTTGCCGGCTTCGTAGTCGCCTTCAGACTTGATGCGCTGAAGCTCTTTGAGAAGTGTTGCAAATAAATTGCGCAGCTTACCAAAATCGTTAACAACAAAGTAGGTTTTACCGTCGCGAACTCTCTTTTCGATTACGTTGTCTGCTTTACCGTTTTCGAAGCACCAATCGGCAATAAGTTTGCGTCCCTGCATGTGAGCCTGGGTTACTGTCTTGCCAAGGTCTACTCTAACAAACTGGGTGAAGAGACCGTTGCGGATGTATGCGATGTATGATGCTTTGTATGCCTCTTCGTTAGGAAGAACGCCCAACTCTACGAGTTTAGGGTCTGCCAGATAGTAGAGGGCAAAGATGTCGGCACGTGCCTCTTCGAGCGGTGCGCTGAACTCCTTAAGTGAATTTGAAGATGTTCCCGGGCGAAGCTGTCCTGAACCGTGACCCAGACATTCGTGAAGGTCGGTGTGGAGGTTTCCGGTTTGCGCGCCGTACTCTTTTAGTAGTCTTATCTCGTTTTCGTCCCATGAAAACTCTGTTGTCATACTCTTAGGTGCCTCTTCGGCTGCCATATTATATGCCTCGCTGATGTTGGCAATTGTAACAGATTTTGAGCCGTGCTCTTTGCGGATCCAGTCTGCGTTTGGTAGGTTGATTCCAAGAGGTGAGGTAGGGTGGCAGTCACCGCCAAGCTGAGCAACTGTAATAACTTTTGCAGATACTCCTTTTACCTCCTCTTTCTTGTACTGAGGGTCAACAGGTGAGTTGTCTTCAAACCACTGTGCGTTGTTGCTGATTATTTCGGTTCTCTTTGATGCCTCAAGATCTTTGAAGTTTACAACAGCCTCCCAGGTGGCTTTCATTCCCAATGGGTCGTTGTATGTTTCAATGAATCCGTTAATAAAGTCAACCTGGCTCTGTGTATCCTCAACCCATGCTACGTTGTATAGGTCCCAGGTGCGGAGGTCTCCTGTTTTGTAATACTCTATCAGAAGAGCAATGTAGTTTCTCTGTGTGTCGTTTTCGGCAACAGCTGCAGCTTTCTCAAGATGGTAGATAATCTTTTCAATAGCAGGTCCGTACAGGCCTCCAACTTTATATACCTCTTCGAAAACCTTTCCGTCTTTTTTAACTAGTCTTGAGTTTAGGCCGTATGAGATTGGACGAGGGTCTTTGGGATCCTCCATCTTAGCATAAAATGCTTCAGCCTCTTTTCTGCTTACTCCGTCGTAGAAGTTAACTGAACTTCCCAACAGTAGATCGCCTTGTCCGGAGATATTCTTCCTCTGAGGGTATAGTGCCGGATCATATAGCATAGGTATAATCTGGTCAATCATCTCCTCCTGTCCGCTAGCTGTCATGAGTCCTTTAAAGTACTCCTGGCTGCAGCCGGGTATGAATTTATCCTCGGCATAGTGGTGGTGAATTCCGTTGCTGAAGAAGACTCTTTTTGCGTAAACAAGAAATTCTGAATAGTCGGCGCTCTCTTTCTCGCCTGCATAGTTTTCGAAAATTGTCTCCAGCACTTTACGAATCTTTATACCGTGCTTAAAGTTTTGATCCCAGAAAATATCTCTTCCCGATTTGGCAGCTTCACTGAGGTGGTAGATGTACTCTTTTTGGTTGAAAGTGAGTGAGTCCCATCCCGGAATGCGGTATCTGATTACCCTCAGATCGGCAAATTCGTCGGCCAGGTATCTAAATTTCTCCTCCTGCGCCCCTTTGTTGCCCGTTTGACATGAGCTCGCCAGGAGCCCAAAAGCCGAAGCAAATAGCATAATTTTTAAGTACTTCATTGTTAATAATATTTTGCAATTTTGTTTGAGACAAAGATATGATTTTTTGACTACTTTTGCCTGCGATAATTTAAAAGGTTTATGAACAGAGGGTTGATTAGCATTCTATTGCTGATTGTGTCAAACCATTTTATTGCCTTTGTCTTTCTGGTTCTGGCGGTCTTCTTTATATTCAAAGACTGAACACTGCAAAAGGCATCTCACCTTCTACACCAAAATGTGATTTTCCGGGATTGATTGCTTATTTTTTACTTAACTCTAGGACCTGAATGGTGTTTGAGCCGTCGGTTGATTTCCACTTTTGGCTCTTCTTTTTGGATTCAATAATTATCCATGTCTTTGAAAAGTCAGAACCTTCGCTCTCAATGGTAACATATTTATCTTTCTCCCAGCTCCATTTAAAAGGGAAACTGTCGTCACGGGTTATCCCCAGAATGGTGTATTTGAGATTTTTTTCTCCGGTGCCGTTGCTGTTAAAGACAAATGTGCCGATGTTGAATACAGATACTCCCTGTTCGTTGGGGTTAATTGTCTCGTAGCGATCTACATTCCAGGTGCCTGCAAGGCGATGAGAGCAGGAGACCATAAAAATGGTTACGAGAACTAAAAGTGTGAATGATAATATTTTGCTTTTCATAACGTTATTATTAATAATCATTTAAGATAAACAAAAAAAACGGCATTTGGTTAATTCAAGAACAATTTACCTTTTTCGTTCAGGCAGAAGAATTGAAAGAATTAGTACGCCGCAAGCAAATGTTGCCGTTGTGGGCTGCATCCATGATACATATCCGATTATGATCAATTGAACTATCAGCCAGATAAATACAACTCCTACGCTTGCCAACGAAACTGTCGTTGCATATTTGCTGTAGGCGAAATTCATAATCGAAGCTGTCAGAAATGAGCCTCCGACTACAACAAAGAGTATCAGACTTGGAATAAAGTAGGAGCTAAAGGGGCTATCTTCAAGCCAATCAACAGGTACCCCCTCTGCACCGCTCATTCCGTACCATCCTCCTCCAAATGCATTCAATGCTCCAAAGGCTAATAGAACTCCAAGAATTTTGTGTAGTGCCTTAGTCTTTTTAGGTGTGTTTTGCATACTATTTTAGTTTTGTATTTTACTCAAGTGTAATATTTGTTAATTGAAAATTGTAAAAGAGCTGCTCTACGCCTCTCTTCTGACCTCAAATGTTGTTTCAATATCTACATTGCCTTTCACCATTGCGAAAACAGGGCAGTATGTCTCCTCTGAGAGCTGGATTATCTTTTTCATATCCAGATCAGTTACATCGGGAGACAGGATAATGATCTTGAGATTAATCTTACTGAAACCTGTCGGATGCATCTCTTTTCGAATTCCGTGAGAGTCAATTTTAAAGTCAGTGATTGTCTTTCCCATTTTTCGTAAAAAGGTGAGCAGGGCAGTACCAAGACAAGAAGACAAACTTAGCAGGAGAAGTTCAAGAGAGGTGTAGCCGAGATTATCTCCAAGTGGCGGTGTATAGTCAATTGATACAGGCTCGCAGCCTTCGACTATGCCATGGAAATTCAGCCTGTCGTTCACAAGCTTAATTGAAGCAAAAAGCTCTTTGGATTTGTCTGACATATTTTAATAGTGTTAATTGTTGTCCTATTCAATTCATGTTGATTTAATAAGCATATTACCATTTAACCATTTCACTATTTCACCATTTCACCATATGTTTAATCATACATACAGCCCGGCAAAATGCTATTGCCCGGATAAATTGAGTTCAATTCTGATTATAATGTTTTGCTTACTTTCTGACTTCAAAAAGTCTTTCAAGACCGGAATAGGGTAACAGGGTGCTTACTTTAAATATTGACAAACCATGCTTTACAATCGGGAGCCTTCCGAGGATATCCTTTGCCTCTTGCTTGTCCTTACACTCTAGAATCATCACAGCATTGTGTAAGTCATCAAAGTAAATTTCCCTGATAATATTTTTCTGAATAAGTTCGTAAATCGCCTCTGCCTCTGCCTTAAGAGTTGCTGTAGCCTCTTTCCAGTTGGTTCCTTCTATCTCTTTTTCGATTGCTAATATCTTCATATAGAATAGTGTAAAGTGGTTATTTGGGCAGTTGTACTCCTGAAAAACAGCTGTAAATCTACAAATTTTTTAAAATTGACGCATATTTGTATAAAAATTATTAAAAATCATTTCAAATGAAAGATTTCGCGGCAATAGATTTTGAAACAGCCAATGAGAATCTCTCCAGTGTGTGTAGTGTGGGAGTTGTGATTGTGAGAGATGGAGTGATAGTTGACAGGTATTACAGCCTTATTCAACCCGAGCCCAATTATTACAATTATGGGAATAGTCGTGTTCACGGCCTTACGAGAGAAGATACCGAGATGGCGAGGGTTTTTTCAATGGTATGGAGAGAGATTGAGCCGTTGATCGAGGGGTTGCCGCTTGTGGCGCATAATAAGAATTTTGATGAGTCTTGCCTGAGGGCTGCTTTTAGAACTTACTGCCTGGATTACCCTGACTATGAATTTCATTGTACACTTACTGCATCAAGAAGGCAGTTGGGCAAGTCTTTGATTAACCATCAGTTGCACACTGTTTCGGCCCATTGTGGATACTTTTTGGAAAATCACCATAATGCTCTTGCTGATGCAGAAGCCTGTGCCGTGATTGCATTAAAACTGTTGTAAGGCAATTTGGTTTTTGGTAAACATCTTCCAGCTTTCAGATTAACCGCAACAACCCTTTGATTTATCCTGAATTGGGGGGCACTTTACAGTTCCATAAGAGCAAAATACACAGCAGTCACCACTCTTTGGTTTTAATAAATGTTTGCAATTTGTACACTCATAAAAGAACTGGCAGGCATTTAGCGGCATCTCTTCTTGCTTGCTAAAGCCGCATAAAGGACATGTTATTATTGAAATTGTCTGAATCATTATTAATGCTCTACTAATCAGTATTTGATTTACTTGTATCCTCTTCACTTGTGTCCTCTTTATTAATGTTTTTCTCGTACTGCTCAACCACAAGAATTGCATTTTCTTCATCTTCTTTTGAGACAAATATTTTAACTGCTCCAGCTCCTCCGGGCTCAACCCACCAGGGGGCTACCGTACCCAGTATCTCATCTTTGAGGTACGACTCTATTCCTGCGTTTTCGAGAAGACTCCTTACCATTTCACATTGCAGGTATGTTCCGCGGAACACCTTTACCGGTTCTGTTTTCATTTCATTACACTTTTTTTGTACTCAATTATCTTGGTAAGATCATTAAGCTGCTCATCCTTAGAAATATCTATGATTAATGGAGCCAACTTGCCCACCATTTTTACATCGTTAATGCTCTCTTTTATCTCTTTTGCAATTTCTAGTTGATCTATTCCTTTAATGGTTGCTTCTGTGAAATAAAAGCCGACTTTAAGGTAGTCATTCCAAAGCGATAACCAAAATACCGTTTTTTTCTTGAAGGTTACTTTGCATAGCCAGCTTTTACCGTCTTTGTAGTAGTTCCACTCTGCATTAAGGCAGTGCATGTCGTTGTTAATAAGCGATATGAAATTCCGATAAAGCGGAAATAACCCGGGAATTATTCGTGACAGATTTTCATCGTTTGGAACAATCTCTTGTTCCCTGAGTAATTGGACTTCCATTACAATAATATTTAGAAATTATTTCTTTGTCAAATATCTGTAAATCAAATAAATCAACCAAATTGCATGAATTGATGTTCCAAGCAAGAAAGCCGAAATTGAGTGAGGGCTTTCAATTATGCGGGTAATCCAGTAAGTTGGAAATATGAGTGACAAAATTGAGAACCAATTGAGGGCAAAGAGGTCGCTGAATGCGAAAATTCCAAGCATATTCAAACCTTTGGCAAATGTGAGCCCCTTGACTTTATCGTCAGCTCCTGAGAAAATAAGCAGGCCGATTATAATTGAATATACCCCAGACAGAATTGAAAGTAATAGTATTGTGTAAAAAGGGATATCAATTACATTCAGAACATATATTGCAATAATTGAGTAGAAAAAGCAGAGAATTGATGAAAAAGACAACCTGTTAACAAGATATCCGCTCCTGCCAAGCGGAGTTACAGCCATAAGTTCGGCAATGTTTCCGTCTTTGTCGTCAAGCATCATGAATCCGATAACAATACCCAGCATGCCGGAGATCAAAATAAGAATACCGGCCATTAGATATTGGTAGTAGAGACTTAAGTCGAAATTAAATTTTGTGGCAATAAAGGGGAAAAGAAATATTATAAGTAACTTAAAAACAGCAACTATCAGCAGTGGGGCAAACAGAAGTACGCTCATGATGGGGTCTCTGAATACCTGTTTGAGATCATTTTTAATATGAATAAAGTTTATCATAGTTTTTGATCCTGATATACAATTTTGTTTTCAAAAATTCTGACTGAATTCCTGAAAAAGAGATAGTTCATTACCACAAGGTAGAGGGTAAGCCCTAACGCTTCGTACCGGACAATGCCGTGATAGGCACCCAGTAAGAGCCTTAAGGCGGCTACGCTGGGTACGACAGTAAAAAGATATGAGTATTCGAACCCTAAAAGGGAGAAGCATGGCAGTGTAAAGAGCAGCATATATGGTATTGTTTTGACCATGTATTGGTTTACATTGTTGCACCCTGCGTTAATCATTATTCCGCTTAGAGTAAACAGCCCGGCAGTAAGTATTGTTGAGATAATCAGTAAGAACCAGTTTACATTATCTATTGGGCTAAGTGCTGTTATTGTTATTGCTGCAAAAACCGACACAAGTGCCAGTGAGATGGCTTTGGAGAGTACATACTCTTCTGTCTTTAATGGGGTGACTACAATTGCCATCATTACCCCCTGAGATTTCTCAAGCAGAATAATACCTCCGATAAAAAACAACCCTAATACCGAAGGGTCAGAAAAAACAACCAGTGGGAGCGCTATTGTTAATACGTTTGGTGGCAACATCGAGAGGAGAATCAGGTACATTATGGTAATTATCAGATATACAAGATAAAAACCCTGTTTTGCCTGAAATTTGATATCTGACCAAATTGCGCTTAATAATCTCATTGAAGGTTTTTCCCGGTTAATTTTATAAAAATATCTTCCAGCGTTGCTTCACATGTATGAATTGTTCTGATCTCCTCATTTTTGATTATGTTCAAAAAATGCTCATTTTCTCCAATTTGATTGAGGTCAAACTCTTCTGAATATTCTGCATTCTCTTTTATGTAGTTGATATTGAGCCGTCTTTTGCCATGCTCTATCATAAGATTAGCAGGTGACCCGGTAACTACAATTTTTCCGTCAACTATAAAGGATACTCTGTCACAGAGCTGCTCGGCTACAGTCATGTTGTGTGTGGTGAGAAAAATAGTTTTGCCGGCTGCCTTTTGTTCAAGTATTATCTCTTTAATTATGTGTGCATTCACAGGGTCCAAACCGGAGGTTGGTTCGTCAAAGAACATTAGTTTTGGGTTGTGCATAATTGAGCGGATAAAGTTAAGCCTCATCTTCATTCCCTTTGAGAAACTCTCTACCCTTGTATTCCTGTCAGGTAAAAGGCCTACTCTGTCAAGCATTGCGGGTATGTCAGAGATACCATTTTTATAGTACGCTCCTATAAGTTTAAGATTCTCTTCTGGAGTTAGTTTTAGGTATAAATTTGGGAAATCAAAAGCTACCCCAATTTGCTCGTAAAACTCTTTTCCCCAGGAACTGCGCTCTTTGCCAAATATCTTAATGCTGCCGGTATAATTTCGAAGAAGCCCTATAATGAGCCTTTGTGTTGTGGTTTTTCCTGCTCCGCTCGGGCCAAGAAATCCATATACCTCACCCTCCTTTACTTTAAAGGACATATCTTTGACGGCTGTTTTCTGTGTGTTTTGATATGTAAACTCCAGATTGCCAATCTCTATCATGTTGTGATTATTTCTCTTAGTATTTAATAACCCCGCATTTTTTTGCGTACTCATCCAGCTCCAGATAGTGCTTTTCGATGCTCTGAAGCAATTTTATTTGAGCTCTTGCTCTTACAATATTGTGCTCAGGGTAAGCTGTTTTGTAGTATTTGTCTCCGTCAAGGTAGTCATCCAAAAAGCGGACAGCCTGTTCGTAGGTTAATAGCTTGGCTCCGAAAGCAAGAGTCTCTACCTCTGACTTTTTCAGAAACATTCTGGTCTTGTCAAGGAAGCCTTTAATAAATGCTTTGGCCAAATTCATGTCCAGTTCAACATTCTTAATATCTGCATCATCCTCTTTGCCTGTATTGGCACCGCTTCGAATAGCATCTCCAACGTCGTAGCAAATATAGCCCGGCATTACGGTGTCAAGATCGACAACGCATAAAACATCGTCATTCTTGTCAAAAAGTATGTTATTAAATTTGGTGTCCTGGTGTACAACTCTCGTTGGAAGAATCCCCTTTTCACCAAGATCGGCAATCATAAGAAAATCGTGACTTCTGTTGAGGAGGAAATCAACCTCTTTGTTTACATCTTTGAGACGCCCTGCCGGATTAAGAGCGACTCTTCTGCGGAGGTTTTCAATTCTTACCGGAGTATTGTGGAAATTTGGGATTACTTCGCAAAGTCTTTTGCCCGGGAAGTCTTTGAGATATTTATGGAACTGTCCGTATGCTTTTCCTGCAACCTCTGCCATCTCAGGACTCTCCATATTGTCGTAGGAGTGGCTATCTTCAATGAATAGAAAAATGCGCCAATAGTCGCCGTTGCTGTCCCAGTAGTAAAACTTGGAATTGTCTCCCTTCCCGAGTGGGACAGGTGTGAGTACATGTCTTTCAATATCTTGGATACCCTTTAAAATAAGCTTGTTGCGTATAAAGTCGGTTACCATTTTGATGTTGTACTGCAGACTTTCGACATCTCTGAATACATTATGGTTGATTTTCTGCAGCAGATAATTTGGATGTTTTGGGTCTTTGGTAACAACTTTCCATGAATCGTTTATCAGCCCGCTGCTGAGCTCTTCAATTTCAAGTACAGGGTGTGGAAGCAGCCCTATAGCCACCATTTCTACCACACTCTTTGGTACGTAATTCATAAACAACAGATTAATTAGGTGATTAAATTTCGGTTATGTAAAAATACAATTTTTTGCTCAGATGTTAGTTAATTATTTATGCATGTAAATAAGTTTAAAACGAAAAATACCGACTAAAAGTAATTTTTAGCCGGTATTTTTATATTAACAACCTGAACTTTGCGTCAGAAAATTTCTCTAGAATTTAAATCCAAATGAGATACCGGCTCTCAAACCTCCCCACATTCCATCAAATGCAACACTTGCTCTGTTTGCTGTAACAGTTACAGTTTTATCGATTAATGGTATATCAATGCTTTCAAGAGCGTCCCTAATCTCATTTTGTGCTTCTGTGGACATTGGAGATAGTGAGTTGCCAATAAGCTCTCCTTTGCTTTTCCCGGCGTGAGGTCCCAGAATCCACCAGTCAAGCACAAGGTGCTTGCCTAATGCCCATTGCGCCCCAAACATAACCCCGAAAGTGTTGGCTGTATTGGAACCTTGGAGGGTTATAGTGTTTTGAGTCGGGGTCGGGCCTCCCTCTTCATATGTTACGCTTAAATTTTCTGCATTAAATTTGGCGTATCTGTAAAATGGTGCAATATAGAAACCTCTGCCATAACCCTTTTTGCCAACATACCATCTTAGTTCCGGAGTAATTGCAGAGTGTGACATTGTAAGCTTATTAAGCATATCTTCAACATCTGGGTCATTGTCTGACATTTTAATGATACTGTTTTTGAATGGTATGTTACCCGAAGGCATTGTTTTATAAGAAATGGCTACTGATAATTTTTTTGTCAGCACCCTTTCATATTGTAGAGAGTAGTTTCTAATTGGAATAGCAGTAAGGTTTATCTTAAAAAGATTCATCTGCTGTTTTACTTCATAATCTGTCTGATAGGCAGACCCGTAGAGGCTCACCTCTCTCTCTGATGCCGCCTGGGCACCGGCAAAAAGGGTAATACCAAAAAATAGAGTTAAGAGAAATATCTTTTTCATATTAATATGTTTAAGTCAACGAAATATAACAAAAAAATAGTTATTTTAATCCCCATATAATTTATTTTTATAAATTGTAAGTAAATTAAGAAAGAAAAAATATAAAACTTTAGTTATGAAATATCTGAAAATTATGTTATTGTGTGTATTCCCACTGTTGAGTGTGTTGGGGTGTAAGATAAATGCGGGTGACCCGCTTAATATTATCCCGAAACCGGTATCAGCAAAAACTTTTGAAGGTTTTTTCAACATTACTGCAAGTACTGTTATCCAGTACAATTTTGATATTGAAAAAGGTGCATTAATAATTGAAACATTAGCAACCCACCTTTCAGATTATTACAAAATGGAAAGTGTTGCTCAGCAGTCTAAGGCGGGGCAAAGCAAAAATTCTGTTTTTCTAAAACTAAGTGACAATAAAAAAATTAAAAAAGAGGGTTACAAATTAAAAGTCAACAAAAATGGTGTCATTGTTGAGGCATCTGATCTGAATGGTCTTTTCTACGGAGTTCAGTCCCTTATACAGATGATGCCTGCAGAGAGCGGAGTAAGGGAGGTTGTTGAGATTCCTTTCGCTGTTGTAGAGGATTATCCGAGATTTGCCTGGCGAGGCCTTCATCTTGATGTATGCCGCCACTTTATACCTAAGGAATTTATTTTTAAGTATCTTGATTTCATGGCAATGCATAAGATGAAGACCTTCCACTTTCATCTTACCGAAGATCAGGGCTGGAGAATTGAAATTAAAAAATACCCACTTTTAACAGAGGTAGGATCTAAAAGAAAAGAGACTCTCATTGGTAGTGCCCGAACCTCAAAAGAGTATGATGGTATTCCACACGAGGGCTTCTATACACAAGACGATATCAGAGAAATTGTTAAGTATGCTGCTGACAGATTCATTACTGTAGTGCCTGAAATCGAGATGCCGGGCCACGCTCTTGCTGCTCTGGCATCATATCCTGATTTGGGATGTACCGGTGGCCCATATGAGGTTGCTACAAGATGGGGAATCTTCCATGATGTTATGTGTGCGGGTAAGGAGTCAACATTTGAATTTCTTCAAAATGTTATTACAGAGGTGCTTGAACTCTTCCCTTCGGAGTATATTCATATTGGAGGAGACGAATGTCCTAAAACAAAATGGAAAGAGTGTCCGTTATGTCAGCAGAGAATTGCAGATGAAGGTTTAAAAGATGAACATGAGCTTCAGAGCTACTTTATTCAGAGAATGGAAAAGTTTCTGAATTCTAAAGGAAGAATACTTATTGGATGGGATGAGATATTGGAAGGAGGTCTGGCCCCAAATGCCGCAGTTATGTCATGGAGAGGTGAAGCCGGAGGGATTGAGGCTGCCAGGCAAAATCACAATGTGGTTATGTCGCCGGGAACTCATTGTTATCTGGATCATTATCAGGCTGACCCTAAAACCCAACCGTTGGCAATAGGAGGCTTCACTCCTTTGGATAAGATTTACGCTTATGAGCCTGTTCCCGATTCACTAACGGTAGAGGAGGCAAGATATGTTATGGGTGCTCAGGGTAATGTTTGGACAGAGTATATGAAAACAAGCGACCACGTTGAGTATATGGTTTACCCGCGTGCTGCAGCACTGGCAGAGGTTGTTTGGAGCCCTAAAGCTGAAAGAGATTACAATGAATTCTTAAACAGGCTGAGAGTTTTGGCCAAAAGATATGATTTTTACCAATTAAACTACGCCAGAGTGGCTTTTGAACAGCCTGTTGAGTAGTGAACTCTTTTTAGCTGTGAATTGTTTATTAAAGAGATGAATTACATTTTTACAATATTCTCTCTGCTTTTTCTGTTTTCGAGCATGGTATCGTTTGCCGTTGCTGTTATCGCCTGGAAGAGAAAGAGGGAAAGGGGTACCAAGGAGCTCGCATGGCTGATGTTTTTTGCAGGGCTGTGGTCTTTTTTTGTAATATTCGAAACAGCATCGCCTACACTTGAATTAAAGATTTTCTGGTCGAAAGTTGCCTATGTAGGAGCTCTGACCACACCTGTTCTTTACCTGACTTTGGTTCTAAGGTTTGTGGGTAAGGATAAGTATCTTAAGCTGAAGTATCAAATTGCTTTATGGACAGTTCCGTTTATCACCTTTATTCTAACTCTCACCAATGAATATCACGGACTTATCTGGACAGGCTATGCTCCAATATCTCCATCGACAAATCTAACACAGTACTATCACGGAATTGCATTCTGGATAGGGAATGTTATGTACAACTATATTTTACTGATAATAACATCTGCATATTTACTCACCTTCATTTTCAAGAGAATGTTAACATTCCGGACGCAAGGGTTGTACCTGTTTGTTGCATCTTTGTGCCCATGGGTTGCCAGCGTCTTTTATATTACAGCTAAGAATCCTGTTCCCGGACTTGATCTTGTTCCTCAAAGTATGATTTTCAGTGGTATTCTTTTCACGATTGCGATTTTTAAAAACCGTTTTCTTGACCTCAGCCCGGTTGCCAGAGAGACTCTTTTTGAAACATTGGGTGAAGGTATAATAGTGCTTGATACCAATAACAGAGTTCAGGATATAAACGATACCGCCCGTGGCTTTCTTGGTGTTGATTCAA
>JAUYTX010000016.1 GCA_030695025.1 Bacteroidales bacterium
CAATGTTCAGATTCTTCCCATCCTCTTTTGAATTAAGGCAGGAGAGTTTTCTTTGGGCAGAAGATTTAAGTGCATTTGATTCAATACTCGACCTTCCGTTTACGATTCCGTTATATGGTGATCACGTGAGTTTATTTGCTCTTTTAATGGCCGTTTCGATGTACTTCTATTCCCGCATGAATATCGATCAGATGAGTGCCGGGCCTCAGATGGCAGGAATGAAATACATGTCCCTTTACTTTATGCCTCTTTTTCTTATGGTGTTGGGTAATAATTTTTCCAGCGGACTAAGCTACTATTACCTGTTGTCAAATCTCATTACAATGGGACAAACGTGGATTATCAGGAAGTACTTTGTTGATGAGAAAAAAATATACGCAAAACTACAGGAGAGGGCAGCCACACCTAAGAAAAAATCCAAATTTCAGGAGAGACTTGACTCTGCATATAAAGCTCAGCAACAACAACTGAAAAATAAAAAATGATTCTTAAAGAGAATATAGATAGCATTAGAAAGAATCTGCCACCAGGTGTTAAACTGGTGGCAGTTTCCAAATTTAAGCCTATCGAAGAGATCATGGAGGTCTATAAATTCGGAATTAAAGATTTTGGAGAGAACAGACCACAGGAGTTGAGCAAAAAGATGAATGAATTACCGGAAGAGATAAACTGGCACTTTATTGGCCATTTACAGACCAATAAAATCAAAATGATAATTGATAGGGTCTATCTGATTCACTCTGTTGATAGTCAAAAATTGCTTGCGGAAATAAATAAAGAGGCTATTAAAAGAGATCTAAGAGTAAATTGCCTGCTGCAGATTTACATTGCATCTGAAGAGACAAAGCAGGGATTATCTGAGGCTGAGTTGATCGAAATCCTTGACATGAAAAGCGTGTACCCCAATATCAACTTCAAAGGGTTGATGGGAATGGCTTCATTCACCGACAATCAAGATAAAGTAAGAGGAGAGTTTAAGTACCTTAGGGGTTTGTTCAATTCTGTTAAACAGAGTTACTTTGCAGACGATTCAATGTTCAGTGAAATCTCAATGGGTATGTCTGGAGATTATCAAATTGCTGCCGGGGAGGGGAGTACATTTGTTAGAATCGGCTCTCTTATTTTTGGAGAGAGAGAGGCTACCATTCAATAGGAACTTTCCCGTGTAATTTCAGGAAATCATTTGTTTTTGAAAAATGCTTACAACCAAAAAATGCTCCTCTTGCCAGAGGAGAAGGGTGCGCTGCTTCAAGAATGAGATGTTTTGTTGAATCAATAAGCTCTTTTTTCCCTCTTGCATAATTACCCCACAAAAGAAATACTAAGTCTGATTTATGTTTTGAAAGCATTGAGATGACAGCATCTGTAAATTCTGTCCACCCAATTTTGGCATGTGATGCTGCCTGACCGGCTCTAACGGTAAGGACTGCATTTAAAAGAAACACTCCCTGTGATGCCCACCTTTCAAGATTGCCCGAGAAAGGGGCATTAACTCCCAAATCACTCTTAATCTCTTTGAATATGTTTTGTAAAGAGGGAGGCAGGTTAACACCGTCAGGAACAGAAAAGGAAAGACCATGGGCCTGTCCGGGTCCATGATATGGATCCTGACCGATAATTATAACCTTAACTTTATTAAAAGGAGTAAGGTTAAAGGCATTAAAAATATGAGATCCCCGGGGATAGATGACTATTCCCGAGGATTTCTCAGCTTTAATTGTCTCTGTAAGTCTTAAAAAATACTCCTTTTCAAACTCCTCTCTGAGGAGCTCTTTCCAGGAACTATCAATTGCAACATCCATTTATTAGAAAATAAATTCAAGCACATCATCAATTGTTGAAACATATCTGAATTTCAACCCTTTTAGATATACCTCTTTTATGTCTTTTACATCTTTTTCGTTGTCTGCAGATAGGATTATTTCCTTGATTCCAGCTCTTTTGGCTGCAAGGATCTTCTCTTTAATCCCGCCAACAGGAAGGACCTTACCCCGGAGTGTTATCTCTCCGGTCATTGCAATTCCACTTTTTACAGCTTTTTTGCGGAAGGCAGATGCCATTGCAGAAACCATAGTGATTCCAGCCGAAGGACCATCTTTTGGAATAGCACCTTCAGGTACGTGAATATGAATATCCCTCTCTGCAAATTCCTTACTGTTTAAGCCCATATACTGTGGATTGGACTTTAGATACTGATAGGCAATTGTGGCTGATTCTTTCATTACATCGCCAAGATTACCTGTTGTAGTCAGAATCCCTTTTCCTTTACTAAGACTGCATTCAATAAAGAGAATCTCGCCACCGTTTTGAGTCCAGGCCAGGCCGGTTACAACCCCTGGTGCTTCGTTCCCTTTTTGAATTTCTGGCTGATAAACAGGAAGTCCCAATATCTCCTTTACCTCTTTGATGCCAAGTATAGCAGGCCTCTCTTCACTCATAGCTACCCTCTTGGCGGTGACCCTTGCAATCTTTGCTATCTGTCTGTCAAGCCCCCTTACTCCTGATTCGCGGGTATATTCATTGATAATAGTGTCTATACCCTGTTTATTTACTTTTAATTGGTTTGGGACAAGCCCATGAGCCTCAATTTGTTTTGGAATAAGGTGATCTTTTGCAATATATCTTTTCTCTTCGGCAAGATAACCACTTACATTTATCATCTCCATCCTGTCTCTAAGTGCAGGATGGATAGTTCCTATATTGTTTGCAGTTGTTATAAAAAGTACCTTGGAGAGATCGTAATCTATGTCAAGATAGTTATCATGGAAAGTTGTGTTTTGTTCCGGGTCCAAAACTTCAAGCAATGCTGATGCAGGGTCGCCCCTGAAATCGCTACTCACTTTGTCTATCTCATCCAGTACTATTAACGGGTTTGATGTACCTGTTTTATTAAGAGTACTGATTATCCTTCCAGGCATAGCGCCTATATAGGTTCTTCTGTGTCCTCTGATTTCTGACTCATCATGGAGACCGCCCAGCGAAATTCTGCCGTAATGTCTCCCAAGTGCTTTTGCAATTGATTTTCCAAGTGATGTTTTACCAACTCCCGGAGGACCATGAAGACACAAAATTGGAGATTTCATGTCACCCTTTAATTTTAAAACGGCCAGATGTTCAATGATTCTCTCCTTTACTGTTTCCAGACCAAAGTGATCCTGATCTAGAATCTTCTGAGCATGTTTTAAGTCGAGATTATCTTTGGTTGTTTCGCTCCAGGGCAGTTCAACAAGAAATCTTACATATGACAGCTGGACATTGAAATCAGGTGAGTTTGGATTTGATCTCTCAAGTCTTTGTATCTCTTTTTCAAACACCTCTTGAACAGACTTAGGCCAAAGCTTAGATTGAGCTTTCAGTCTAATCTCCCCAAATTCCTGAACATTATTGTTCATTCCCAGCTCTTCCTGGATTGTCTTAAGTTGACTGTTCAGGTAGTACTCTCTTTGCTGCTGGTCAATTTCTGTCCGCACTTTCTGTTGAATATCATCTTTCAGTTTAAGCATGTCAATTTGCCTATTCAGTATTTCAAGCAGTTTTAGAGCACGATCTTTAATTTTATTTTCTCGCAGGAGAGCTATTTTGTCTGCAATGTTATCTATTTCCATACTGGATGAGATAAAATTGATCAAGAAGCTGTATCCCTCAATGTTTTTGATTGCAAATGATGCCTCCTGAGGAAGATGAGGTGAGAGTTTAATAACCTGAAGAGCCAGATCCTTAACTGAGCCGGTAATAGCATCCAACTCCTTTGTGCTTTTTGGCTTTTTTTCATCATCGATGTACTTAACAGAGGCAATGAAATAAGGATTTGTGCTTATTAAATCAGTAATATGGAAACGCTTCATTCCCTGAAGAATGATTGTGAGACCTCCATCGGGCATCTCAATGATTTTGATAATTTTAGCTAAAGTACCAATATCATACAGATCCTGAGGCCTGGGATCCTCAAGTTTGGCATCCTTTTGAGTGACAGCACCCAGAATCTTATTTCCCTTATATGCCTCTCTGACAAGTTTTATTGATTTTTCCCTTCCAACTGTTATGGGAATAATAGTTTCGGGGAATAATACGGCATTTCTTAATGCAATAATAGGCAATGTGTCGGGAAGTTCAGATTCACCCAGTTCATTTTCACCCTCAAGACCCAGTACGGGTATTATGTTTACTTCATCCGAAACTGTGTGCTGTAGTATATAATCTGAAAACTTCATATAGAATATTATATTAATGTCAATTTGTCATAAGGGGATTAATTAAAAAGGCTAATATCCCCCAACAAAAATAAATGTCAATCATTATGCCAAACTAAAACATGGGTTTTTTAAAAGCTACAAACAGACCGTGTTTCCCAAAATTGTTTATAGAGTATTCAAAAGAGAGAGTGATGTCGTAATAGGCAACAAGGTCGAGTCCTACGCCCCAACTGAGGAGTAATTTATTTGACATCTCATTTTTGGGAGACGCATATTTATGTGATGCATAGCCGATGTCAATAAAGCATTTGGTATAGAGTGCAGCATGAACTTTACTGAAACTTGGAAATTTCCGCAATGGTTTAATTATAAAACTTGCCTGTGGCATAATGTTGTAAAGAATAGTTGGAGAGAGTGTTAAATAGTGTTGTCCGTCAGCAACGTAATATTCGAATCCTCTCATGTTGACTTCGTCATAACCTATTGCTCTGTCAAAAATATATGCCTCTTTGCTTTTGGCAGAGGCTCCTGCCTGAACTCTGGCATTCAAGTTAAGTCTTTTAGCCAACTCTCTGTAATAATGAAATTCACCTTTAATTTGCCCGTATTGCATATTAAACCTGCTGTTTGAACTTCCCTTCATCTGACAGAAGAGCAGATACCCATCAAGGGGGTATTGCCTGTTATCTCTATAGTCGAATGTTAGGTTATAAATAAAAGAGAGAATACTCCGGCGGTGTTCGTCTCCTCCCCAATAATCAGGATTTTTTACAAACACTTCCGGGGCTAGATCGGCATATTCATATGAAAATGTGAACCTGTTTCTAAACCTGATACCAGGCCTGAACTGGTATGAAACAGAGCTATTGTATCTTTTTATCAGAAAAAGCGAATCAGATCTGAATGATTCCGGGGAGTTATCAGATATTCCAATGTTCAGATGTCGGCTGAACTCTTGAAAAAGAGAGAGGTCAAGAGTGTGTTTCCCCTCTCTGTCCAAAATAATATTTCTGTAGCTAAAAATAAACCCTCTTCTGAACCCCATGGTATAAAGAGCTCTTAAATTTTGATTTCGTCCAAAAAGATTGTTAAAACTTATTCCGGCCTCTGCAGTAAATTTACTCCAATCGGGATCTCTTATCCAAGTATTAATGTTATGTTCGTCAAGACTTAAATTCAATTTAGGCCAATAGTACCACCTCTCATCTACCCTAATTACAACATCAATATTAAAATATTTATTTTCCAGATCTGCAGCATCTGCAATATATGTTACAAATACAAAATTAAAAAGAGAAAGGTTTAGTAAGTTGTCTCTTCCAACTCTAAAAAGTTGATCAAGCGAACCCATTTCAATTAAATCACCCCTCCGGAAAGGTAGTTCTCTTAAAATGATGGCATCATTAGTATGATTATTGCCGATTATTCTGATATCAGAAACAAAAGCGTGCTTTTGAGAAAAGAGCTCTGTGGCAAGAAACTGCGCCGCTACTAGGATTAAGAGGATTGATAACGCCTTTTTCATGTGCAAATATACGTAATAATACCTATTTTGCTGAACGATAAGTGTTAAATAAAATAAAAAAAAATCAACAATGTTTGGAATTATCGATAAAATAATAGTATTTTTGTTCGTCCAAAAAAGACTAACCCTTTAATTTTTATTATCATGACAAAAGCGGATATCGTAAACGAAGTTGCAAAAGCAACAGGAATGGAAAAAATCGCTGTTCAAAATGTAGTTGAAAGCTTCATGGATAGCGTAAAAGACTCATTGTCAAAAGACAAAAACGTATACCTTCGTGGTTTCGGCAGTTTCATCGTTAAAAAACGTGCAAAAAAGACAGCCAGAAACATTTCTAAAAACACAACGTTGGTTATTCCTGAGCACTTTATCCCTTCATTTAAACCTGCTAAGGTGTTTATGAATAAGGTGAAGAACAACGTTAAAAAATAATTAATAATTTTAATTAAACTGTATTTATAGTTATGCCTTGCGGAAAGAAAAGGAAGAGACACAAAATGGCAACACATAAGCGTAAAAAACGTTTACGCAAAAACAGACATAAAAAGAAAAAATAGTTGCTTTTTTGGTCTTCAATGTGTGAGATAATCTAAAGCAAGTCGAGAGATTTGCTTTAGATTCTTTTTTATTTAAAAACGTAGATGGATAAAGATCTAATTATTGATGTAAGTTCTACGGAGGTATCCATTGCTCTTCTTGAGGGTCATAGACTCATCGAGTTAAATAAAGAGCAAAACAATGGTAGTTTTTCGGTAGGAGATGTATATCTCGGAAGAGTCAAGCGAATTATGCCTGCTCTTAATGCTGCATTTGTAGATATCGGAGACGAGAAGGATGCATTCATACACTATCTGGATCTTGGATTATCGTATAAAGCCCTTGATTACTTTATCAGGCACATCAACCAAAGCAAAAAATCTTACAAAGAACTTTTTTCCGGTGTAAAGCTGGGAGATATTCTTGAAAAAGAGGGAAAAATTGTAGATGTCCTGAAACCTGGTCAGCAGATTGTCACTCAAATTGTGAAAGAGCCTATATCGACAAAAGGCTCCAGACTGACAGCAGAAATTTCAATTGCCGGAAGGAATATGGTTTTAATGCCATTTTCTGACAAGGTAAGTATTTCACAAAAAATAGTTTCCAAAGAGGAAAAAAAGAGACTTGAAAGACTGGTTTACAGTATTTTGCCACCTAATTACGGAGTAATTATCAGGACGGCTGCAGAAGGAAAAAAAGCAGCTGTATTGGATGGTGAACTTAAGTCTCTAATTAAAAAATGGGAGGATTCATGGGCTAAGATCGCAAAATCCAACCCCCCACAACTTCTCTTTACGGAAAACAGCAGAACCACAACAATTTTAAGAGATCTGTTGAATGACTCATTTTCGAACATTTATATAAATGACGAAAACATTTACAATGAAGTCAAAGATTACATAACTGTAATCTCTCCGGAGCACGAAAAAATTGTTAAGCTCTACAAAGGAAGCGAGCCTATTTTTGACCACTTTGATGTGGCAAAGCAGATTAGGGGCGCTTTTGGAAAGGTGGTACCTATCAAACAGGGTGCATATCTGGTAGTAGAGCATACAGAGGCACTGCATGTAATTGATGTGAACAGCGGAATAAGGGCGAAATCCGGAGCAGATCAGGAGCAAAATGCTTTTGATGTAAATATGTATGCGGCTGACGAAATAGCCAGGCAGCTTCGTCTCAGAGACATGGGCGGAATTATAATCGTTGACTTCATTGATTTGGAGAACAACGAAAATAAAGTTAAGCTCTTTAAGCATATGCAAACATTGATGGAGAAGGACAGAGCCAAACACAACATTCTTCCCATTACAAAATTCGGCCTTTTGCAGATAACCCGTCAAAGGGTGAGGCCGGCAACCGAAATAAACACCAGTGAGGTATGTCCCTCTTGTAACGGAACTGGTAAAATTACATCCAGCATTGTGGTGGATGAAATTATTGAAAGAGAATTGGCGTTTTATGTGAAAGAGAAAGGTTACAATTACATTGCTTTGAAAGTTAATCCAATAATTGAAGCTTACCTTAACAAGGGTATCTTTAGTTTAAGATTTAAATGGTCAAACAAGTACAAGTGTAAGTTGAAAGTGATTTCCTCATCAAACAATGCCCTGCTGGAGGTAATCTGGTTGGACAAAAGTGGAGAGAGAATAGACCTTTAATTTACTGAAGTACAGGTAACCAATTTTTTAACGCCTTTTGAAAGTGTGCACCCGAAGATGGTAATATCTCCTCCGTCCTCAATCTTAAGCCGATCTCTTAATTCGGTGGCAGAAAGTGGAAAGTTACGGACAGAGATATTGGCTTTAGGGTATGTTTTACGGAGGTTGCGGATTGTGATTTTATCAAAATCGGCAACCTCTTTTATTATAAAACGTCTTCCCGGAAAACTGTCAACCATTGTGTCCGATTTATAAAGATGTGTATTGACTTCAAGTTTTTGAATATCATATTTACACGTGAGGTATTTGAATGCTCCTGCCTTTAACACTGCAGCATTTGGTTCATATAGATAATTTCCTTCAAGTGGCACCCCGAAAGTACTTTTTGAATCGTTTTCAATTTTCGGAGTGAAAATTATTGGTTCATCAGAATTTTTATCTTTTATATTAACAGCCGCAATTTCAATTTGCTCAAAGTCTAAGTTACACCCTTTTTCAAGTAAAATCAGCAGCTCTTTACATTCATTGTTAACAGCAATAATATGGATGCTTTTAACCTCATTAACCTCTTGTTTGACCGACTTTAAATCAGCCATCGGTGAGATTTTTACAAGAATTTTATCTGAGTATCTGAAAAGGATATCCTTAAGCTCCTTGATTTTTGGCTCGTATTCATTTATGGAATGAACCCTTTTACCTCCTGTTTTTCTTCTTGACGGATCAAGGTAAATCAAATCCAAGTTATTGACATCATGATTGTTCAATGTCTCTCTAATCAGATTATCACCATTTGAAGTGTTGAATTCTTCGTTTAGAGAAACTATATTGATGGCGCCAAGCTCTTGAAAATTATTTACTGTGGCATAGAATAGGTCTCTATTCTTCTCTATGTAAATAACCTTTTTGTTAACCTTGGAGAAAAAGTAGCTGTCTATTCCCATCCCTCCTGTAAGGTCTGCCACAATACCGTTTTTACAATAATTCTGCTTGTATATTGCTGTTTTCGATGAGCTGCATTGCTCAGTTGACAGGGAACCTGTATAGATTAGATTTGTATTTTCTGCCCATTCCGGTACTTTGGTAATGAGTTTTCTTCGGGCTTCAATTATTATTGCTGCCAATTTTACATCAATATCGGGGTACTTAGAAGCCGACAGAATTATTGTCCCGGTATCATCATTAAAGTGAGCTGAGATAAACTCTTTTAATTGTTGTGTCAGCATAGATGTTAATTGGCCTTTAACGGATCATTAACAAGATTTTTATAGCGATAAATTGTATAGCGTATAACTGGTTTTCCAAGCTTCTTCAGGTAAACAACCTTTGCGATTTCAACCTTCTCAAAATTGCTGTGGCCAAATTCAACTCCTTTATTATCATCTCTTGATGAGTGGACATAATAGACGCTTTCTCCAGTTTTTAAACCACCCTGCTTGGCTGTTATCCATTTGTATTTTCTCACTTTGCTTAGCGGACCCCATGTTTTCACAAATGTTTTGTTTGGTCTGGCCAGATAGTAATCCTTTAGAGCTGCTTTTTTGTAATCAAATTCAATTATATATGAATGTGCAGATATTCTGCCTGTTGCAATGTCAATATCTCTGATTCTTTTGAACTCATAGGAGAGTTTTTTCAAGCCATATCTATCTAGAGTGAAATCATTACTACCTATGGAATATCCCTCTTTATTAACTGAAAACAGGTAGTTAAGCATACCTGTGTAATGGTGTGTTAAAGCGATTGTTACTACTATTGCAAATAGGTATAGACTAACCCTTAAAGATTTAGGATTTAATATTTTATTGGTTTTAATATGCTCTGTAGATAACCACGAACCTGCAATTATAATAAAGGGAATAATTCCGAGTGAAGTTGCATAAATAAAACTATCAGATACCAGAGAAAAAACTATCGAGACTACGATAACCGGAAGGGAAAGGGATAATAGTAGGGACATGTGATCTTTGCTAATAAAAGGTGCCCTGGAGTGAGCTATTAACGATTTATATATAATATAAAGGTTAACCGGGTTATTGATCAAAAAAGGTATAAAAATACCCTTCAGGAATGCCTGTAAGTTTATTCCTCCGGAGAATTTCATTGTCCCGGCCAAATACTCAACCCCCAGAAAATCGTTATTCAAATTCCATAGCATAACAGGGAACAAGGAGGCTAAAGTTACAAAAGCAGCTAAATATAAATCTGTACGTTTGAACAGAGATCTGTCATTCGAAATCGCATAGACTGCAACACCCAACCACAAAAGGATTGATGAAAATTTTGAAAGGGTGGCAAATCCAATGAAAAGCCCGGCAAGGACCAGTGCCATTCTGCAAAGCATCCTCGATTCTGCGCAATTTTTGTCTCGAGGAATCAACCCCTCCAATAGAAAATAGAGAGAAAGAAGATAAAAAAATGTCTGAGGACCTTCGGGTAATATGAAAAGTCCGGCTACAAGGCTTAGATAAAATGAGAAACTGTAAAGGAGTGCTGAATAAAAACCTGCTGACTCTCCTTTGATTCGCCTTCCAATGATATATATTATCCAGATGTTGGCACATCCGGTAGCAATTGACGATAATCTCAGGAAAAATTCACCTCTTAGAGAGAGGTTGTTTGTAAAAAGCTGGATAAACCATCCCACCATAGGAGGTTGGTCAAAACTGCCGAGCTCAGGAAAAAGTGAGAAAGTCCAGTAATACGCCTCTTCTCCTCCTAAATTCAAAACAATTGCCATAAGAGATCTGATTGCAGCAGATATTGCAATTAGCAGGATAACATGTTTTTTATAATTCAACTCTTTCATTACTAACTATTTTCTGCAATCATCTTGTTGGAAATCTTACTGAATCTGAGTAGAAATAATATTGCCGCAAATCCGAGTCCTGCCAGTAACCCTATCCAAACTCCTACAGTTCCGAACCCGAGTATAAAGCCGCAAAAATAACCCATTGGCAAAGATATCAGATAATAGGAGATTATTGAAAGCATAAGTGGTATTTTGACATCTGCCAGTGCCCTGAGACAAGCAAGGCTGGCAAGCTGTGTTGCATCAAAAATCTGGAAAAGGGCTGCTACAATTAGCAACGAAGCTGCCAGAGATCTAACAGCAGGATCTTCCGAAAAAATGTAGGGTATCTGTTCTCTGAAAACAATATAGGCCAAGCCACACAACGCCATGAAAAAGACACTAAGGTGTATTGCCGCAAAGCCAGCTATTCTCATTGAGCGGAAATCTCCATAACCGTACTGATGAGAAACTCTAATGGTTGCAGCGGCACCCACTCCAAGAGCCAGCATAAACGAAAAACTGCTCATACTCATTGCAATTTGGTGAGCTGCCAGTTGAGTCTCTCCCAACCAGCCGATCATTACAGCACTTAAACTGAATGCAGTTATTTCAACAAGGTTTTGGAATGATAGGGGAATAGATGTCTTGAGAACTTTTACTGCCTGACTGATGTCAATTACTGGCCACTTTATTAGTTTGAAATATTTGTTATAGCAATCGTATCTGAAAAAAACAATCAAGAAAAGAGCAAACATAATAATTCTGCTGATAAGTGTAGCTGTTGCTGCTCCCTTAATTCCCATCGCTTCAAACCCCATATGGCCGTAAATAAGCACCCAATTTAAAAAGATATTCATAAGGTTGGCAAAAAGTGTTATATACATAGCATATTTTGTTATGCCTATCCCTTCAGAAAATTGTCTAAGTCCAAAAAACATTAGAAACGGAATCAACCCAAATAGAACGATATTGTAATAATGGCTTGAAGTTTCGACTACGGCCTCTGTCTGACCCATGTATCCCATTAAATTGCCTGCTCCAAACATTATTAAAGTCAGCAGTAAAGAGACTCCAAAATTCAGTACAAGTGAATTTTTCAACAGAGAGGAGACATTGTTGTGATCACCTTTGCCGAAAGATTGTCCGACGTGAGGGGTTAAACCTTGTGTAAATCCAATTCCAAAGACCATCCCAAGTATGTAAATTGAATTGGCAAATGAGACCGATGCCAATTCTGTAGTACCCAGATGCCCTACCATTATATTGTCTGCAAGATGCACAGTAATCTGTCCTGCCTGTGTAAGAATAACAGGCACGGCAACAACCATATTTCTCTTGTAGAATGGAATGTACTCCTTAAAATTCATTGGACAAATATACAAGAGTTTGTTCTATTTTTGATAATTGGCTTCATTTCCCTAATTTTACGGAGGCAATTTATTTAAAGGAAGGAGATATCTTATGGCAGCATCATATTTAGAGAGAGCAAATTCGTGGTTAACGAATGACTTTGACGAGCAAACCAGAGAGCAGGTTAAATATCTTATAGAGAACAACCTGAAAGAACTCGAAGACTCCTTCTATAGATCCCTTGAATTTGGCACCGGTGGATTAAGAGGAATAATGGGTGTGGGAACAAACCGGATAAACAGATATACCATTGGAATGGCTACACAGGGTTTGGTAAATTATATTATTAAAACTTTTGGAGCCGACAAACAACACTCAGTTGCCATTGCATTCGATTGCAGGAATAACAGTTCATATTTTGCCGGGATAACAGCTGATGTTTTTGCCGCAAACGGATTTACCGTTTATCAGTTTGAAAACTTACGACCAACACCTGAACTCAGCTTTGCAATTCGTCATTACGGATGTGTTGCCGGGGTGATGATAACTGCGTCGCATAATCCAAAGGAGTATAACGGTTACAAAGCATACTGGAATGATGGTGCACAAGTTACCTCCCCACACGACAACAATATTATTAAGGAGGTTTTAAAAATTGACCAGCCATCAAAGGTAAAATTTGAAGGTGGAACCGGTGTCATTAAAAGTATTGGTATTGAGACAGATGATGAGTACCTTAACGCTATACTCTCCCTCACGCTTTTAACCAAAGAGATGAACAGTCAAAGCTCTTTGAAAATTGTTTATTCACCGATACATGGTACAGGCGTAAAGCTCATACCTGAAGCACTAAAAAGAATTGGATTCGAGAACATTATAAATGTTCCTGAGCAAGATGTAACCGATGGTAATTTCCCCACAGTCAAATACCCTAATCCTGAAGAGAGAGAGGCGTTGCAAATGGCAATTGATAAAGCTATACTTACAGGTGCTGACATTGTTCTTGCAACAGATCCGGATGGTGACAGATTAGGCGTAGCAGTTAAAAATTCAGCCGGAGAGATTGAAATATTAAACGGAAATCAGACTGCCTCAATTCTCACATATTATCTGCTTGCCAGGAGCAAAGAACTTGGAATAATTGGAGAGGGATCTAATAAAGAGTATTATATGGTTAAAACTATCGTAACCACAGATTTGCTCAAGACAATATCTGAGAGCTACGGAGTTGAAATGATGAATGTTTTGACCGGATTCAAATTTATTGCAGAGGTTGTTAGGAATCTTGAAGGGAAAAGAAAATTTATCGGAGGCGGTGAGGAGAGTTATGGGTTTAATGTAGGGGAGTTTGTCAGAGATAAAGATGCGGTAATCTCATGTTGCCTGTTGGCCGAAGCAGCTGTCTGGGCTAGACTGAAAGGAATGACGTTGACAGATCTGTTAAAAGATATTTACCTTAAATATGGTTTTTACAAAGAGCACCTTATCTCCCTTACAAAAAAAGGTAAAGATGGTATTGAACAAATTCAATCAATGATGAAGGCATTCAGGAGTTCTCCACCTCAGCATCTCGCCGGATCGACCGTAGTACTTGTTCATGATTATCTTAAATCAGAGACAATTGATATGGTAAGTGACCTTAGGTACAAAATCAATTTACCAAAATCAGATGTGTTGCAGTTTGTAAGTGCTGATAATACAATAGTTTCAGTTAGACCATCCGGAACTGAACCAAAAATCAAATTCTACTTTGGAGTTAAGGGCAATTTAGCATCTGTCTCTGAATTCGAAAAAACAGAAGCAGAATTAAATCATAAAATCGAGATTTTGTCAGATCAGATGATATCTTACCAGACAACAGGCAACCTATGAAAAAACACCTTGTAATATTTCCCTTTCTGCTGCTCTCATTTATTAGTTTGACACTTACAGCACAAGGCCCTGCCAATTCTATAAACGGACAAAGAAAAATTGACGAAATAATCTCCAGATTAACTGTAAGAGAGAAGATTGCGCAATTGTTTATTGTGTCGTTCTCCTCTGATCCCAGAAACAGAAGCACTATTGAGGCGGAGGCCCTCGTAAAAAATGAGGGTGTGGGAGGTCTTATTATAATGAATTCTGGGCTGACAGCAGGAGCAAACATGATAAACCGCCTTCAAAGCCTGTCAAAAATTCCTCTGCTAGTAACAATAGACGGTGAGTGGGGAGTTGCAATGAGGTTTGACTCAGTGATTCAGTTTCCCAGACAAATGCAGCTTGGTGCTTTAGCTGATGAATCTCTTGTTTATCAGATGGGAGCTGCAATAGGTAAGCAGTCCAAAAGGCTTGGTATTGACGTAAACTATGCCCCTACAATTGACATTAACAGCAATCCAAGAAACCCGGTAATAAATACCAGATCGTTCGGAGAGAATCCGGAGATTGTTGCGAAATATGGAAAGGCCTATATGCTTGGAATGAAGGATGCCGGAGTACTGGGATCGGCAAAACACTTCCCGGGACACGGGGACACCGAGGATGACTCTCACCATACACTTCCTCTTTTGAGCTTCTCTAAAGAAAGGATTGATATGCTTGAGCTATACCCCTTTAGGGCTCTTATTGAAGCAGGTGTCGATATGGTTATGATTGGTCACCTTCAGATTCCATCTCTCGACAGTTCAGGAAAACCAAGCTCGATATCAAAACCAATTGTCAGTGGTCTCTTGAGGGGTGAACTTGAATATGAGGGAATAATAATTTCGGATGCACTTAATATGAAAGGAGTATCAGAATACATGTCACCTGAATTCATACCATTGGAAGCATACAAAGCAGGATGTGATTTCATACTGATGCCTGAAAGGGTCACAGAAGCTATAACCGTTATGGAAAAAGCTGTTGAAAGAGGAGAGATTTCAATTCACAGCTTGAATATGAGGGTTCGTAAGATGCTATCTGTAAAGCTAAAACAAGGTATCCTTGAAAATTATTACAAAATTTCCAATCAAAATCTGTATGAAGATCTGAATGACCCCAATTATTTATCACTTGTCTCATCTATTTCTGATAAGTCTGTAACTGTGGTAAACAACAGAGGTAACCTGATTCCGATCAAAGAGTTAAAAAGAGAGAAAATCGGATATTTATCAGTGGGTGGCGACAGAAATGGTAAAGAACTGGCAGCAGAATTACAGCTTTATGCACATATTGATACAATAGTTTTAAGGGGAAAATATTCACAGAACGATTTGAACAGGGCTCTAAACCAACTGTCTGATAAATCTATCGTAATAATTGCCATGCATAACACCGATGCAAGACCACAGAGAGAGTTCGGAATAGATAACAACCAAATTAAACTGCTAACAGATTTTGCTCAAAATAAAAGAGTTGTATTTGCTTATTTTGGGAATCCATTAGCTTTACCCCAAATTCAAAACTACGAAAATTTCGCTTCGGTGATTATAGGATACTCAAATACAATTTACAATAACAGATCTGTGGCCGGTATAATATTCGGTTCAATAGGGGCGGAGGGAAGGTTACCGGTTACCTCCGGAACTCTTTCACCCGGATACTCTGTCAAAACAGAGGGTAATTTAAGAATTTCATATGGCATTCCTGAAGATTTTAAGCTGGCCGGTAACAAACTGAGATCAGAAATTGACGAAATGATCAATAACGACATACTGGCAGGGCGATACAACGGCGCACAGTTAATACTCATGAAAAATAATCGTGTTATTATAAACACTTCTTATGGTTTAATGAAAACAGATATGCAGGTAAAAATTAACCGTATATCAGGGATGATTGCCCATTTGCCTGCTATAACACTTCTGGCCGAAAGAGGTAAGCTATCATTGGAGGATTTTGCCGGGAAATATCTAAAACGAAGGGGAGATTCCCGCCTGAGTAATGTACTTCTGTCAGATTTACTAATGCACAGAACAGATATTTCTGATGCCGATTCCTATAAATTCAGATATTCTGAATCAAATAAAGAGGCTTTAAGAAGAGTTGTTGAATATGTAACGCTGCATAACTTTGAAGATTTCGTGAAGGATGAAATCCTTTCGTTAATTGGAATGGACAGAACATACATCAAAGGAGATTTTGCCTATTCAAACGCAAATGACATTGCGAAGTTTATTTCGTTTTTAAGATCAAAGGGAGTGTATGGAGGGTTGGAGCTGGCAGGGGAGGAGAGTACAAAGTGGATTTTGAACATGATGCATTACTACTCCGTATCACCCAACGGAAGCATTGTCTGGTACGACGATAAAGAGGATATAGCCCTTATCTTCCTGAATGACAAGGATGACTCAAAAATGGATGAATCTCAGAAAACAAATACGGGAGACAATCTAAGAAGAAGAGTTATCGACTTTTTAACAGATATTTAAAAGTATTGTAAACTATGTAGGAAAACAGTACCAGAAATAGCCATAAAGACCATTTTGAACCGGTTGCCGCTATAGGGATAACAAGAAGAGCAGAATATATAAAAAATAGATATTTAGCCTTGTTATCGGCAAATTTCAGACTCTTGAATTTAAGTGAGAACATTGGAATCTCGCTAACCAGCAATAGTGACAATAACACTGAAATCATCGGAAAAAACCACAGATTGTCAAAAAGAAAATCAAATTTTACATTATAGGACGAATAGTGCAACATCATTGCAATCAAAAGAGCGTTTGCAGGTGTTGCCAAACCAATAAAACCTGTAGTCTGCCGCGTGTCAATGTTAAATTTGGCAAGTCTCAGGGCAGAGAAAAGAGCAATCAGAAGAGGCGTAAAAGAAAGTATTTCAAACAGTACCAAATTACCTGCATGTATCTGAGGAGAAAGGTAACTGCTAAATCTGTAATAGATTAAAATAGAAGGAGCCAGACCGAAACTGACAAGGTCGGCAAGAGAGTCCAGCTCCTTTCCCATTGGTGAATATGCTTTAAGCAACCTGGCGGCAAAACCATCAAAAAAGTCAAATATTGCTGCGGCAATAATGAGATAGACAGAGAAATGGAGCCACCCCTTTAATCCAAATATTACGGCCAGAATTCCGCAAAACAGGTTAACAAGAGTAATAGTATTGGGAATATGTTTTGTCAGTCTCATTATTTATTTCAGGTTGATTGGTTAATTTGATAGATTATATACCGAGCTTTTTTCTTATAGTTTCAGGAATTGAACTTTTATGCACCATAACTGAGATAGTTTTAGCTTTAACAAAACTCTCGGACATATTTAGGTACCCTCCGAATTTGTTTCTTTGGGTGCCCCATGAGTTCTTGGTAACATAATACTTATTACCACTCTGATCCTTAACAATGCCGGTGAGCAGCATCAAATGGTCATCTGTTGTTGTAAAATTCTCATATCCCTTTTGTCTGATCTCCTGAGTAACCTTAACCTCCGGATAAATGTTCTGAAACTTATAAATCTCAGCATATTTATCTTCGGTAGCAAGCTTTTCAAAACGAGCTCTGTCTTCTCCAAGATATCCGGACAAATCTTCTATTTCAGGATTGATTGCAACGCCGTTTGCATGGGAAAACCCCTTCTCACTTACATCACCATCCCAGCAAACAGTGTAACCCTTTGTGAGAGCATTGTCAATTATTGCCATCAGTTCATCAAGAGGTACATTGTAGAACTTCTCGTGATCCCAGTTATCAGGAACCTCAATAACCGATTTTTTATAAAAAGGAATATGGGTAAAACTTGTAATTTCAACATAGTCTTCCATGTTCAAACCCAGAGAATTTGCAAATGAAACGGGAGTGTACTGTTTGCCCTTAAATTCAAATTTTTCAGGTAAAGGGCCCAGATATATGTCCATTAGCGAATTAACAAGTTTATAGTATTCAGGGCTTCTTTGTTTGAGTTCAACGGCAGCTCCCGAAATAACATTAACGAATTTGTTTAGCTCTTTGTGATTATTCAGGGGTGAGTTATAATTAATGCCATTGTAAACCTCTTGTGGAACAACTCCGTACTCCTTTACAATGTTTGTAAACATGTGGGCAAGACTCCCCTGACCAAGATTCCCGGTTCCTCTCCTCAGGTAGTTGTCGTCCATTCTTTTGAGGTAGTTAATCCTGACTACAAACATTTCAGACAAATCAAATTCGCCTTTTCCGGTTCTGAGCAGTTCTGACTCAATAAAAGCTGCAGTGGCATAACTCCAGCAAGTTCCGCTGCTGGCCTGATTCTTAACCGGTGTTGCAGCATTTTTAACCACATCTGTAAAGATGTATCCCTGTGCATTTACAGCTAATGTCAAAGCAAGCAAAAGCAGAGTAATTATTGCTTTTAGTGAATTTTTCATAGTAAAGTAAAATTTGATAGGTTATTTTATTCCAAGTTTAGCTTTTATGCCTGCAGGGATTGAGTTTTTATGAACAACAATATTCATGGTTTTATATCTGGCAAATGTTTCAGAAACATACCATATGCCTTTGTAATCACCTGTTTCACCCCATGAGTTTTTTACCATGTAGTATTTGTTTCCCTTCTGATCTTTTGCAATACCGTATATATGCATCCCGTGATCGTCCGTTGTCTGTCCATTATCAAATGCAATTTGACGAGCCTCCTGAGTAATTTTTTTCTCGGGAACAATCTGTTCAAGGCTGAATATTTTCGCATCAAGCTCACTTTTGGAAACTCCAAGCCATCTCTCCTGATCAGAGCCGGACATGTTTGCTACTTCTGTTTCAGGCACAAAAGCAATACCTTTGCGTGTAAAACCTTTTTCACTTACATCAGAAGCCCATAGAACGGTATATCCTTTTTCAATTGCAAAGTCAAAGACATTCATTAATTCATCCAGAGGTAAGTTGTAAGATCTGTCCCACCTCCAGTTATCAGGTATTTCAAGGGCAAATTCCGAGTAAAAAGGATGGTGTGTGTACGATGTCAAAGAGACATAATCATCAGAAACAATACCCAGTTCAGCAGCGAAGCTTTTTGGAGTATATTCCTTTCCATTGTATGTGAATTTTTGAGGAACCTCTCCAAGGTAAGCATTAAGAATTCCTTTAAAGCCCTCTTTCCAGGCCGGGGTATATTTCCCGTTTGGATTTCTTACAAGAGCCTTAACATAACCCGAAAGTGCAGCGTCAAACTCATTGTGGATATGGTTTTTTTCACCATAGTTGAGCCCCGGCATAACTGCATCCGGAACAATTCCGTAATTCTTCCACACAGCCAAAACATCTCCAAATGAACTACCCGGAGCAAAATTTATGTTGCCCGATGTTCTAATGTACTTGTCTGCCTTGTCGTAGTATGCGTTTGATACAATAAACATTTCAGAAAGGTCATGTGCTCCTTTGCCTGTTCTTAAAAGCTCTGACTCCAGAAACGATAGGGCAGAAAAACTCCAACATGTACTGGTTCTGTTCTGATTTTTAATGCTTGTTACAGGGTGCTCTTTTACGACAGTAAATTTGTACCCCTCTTTTGGGGAGTTATTTTCCTGACTGAAAGAGGATACAGATAAAAACGAAAGCAGTATTAAAACTGCAGCGAATCTTTTCATAATCTTTGTTATAATTTAGTTTTTCCAAAGTTATGAAAAAAATGGAAGAGCATACTTCACTTAGGGAATATTCATATACTTATGTGTCTGCAGAGATATACTCCAGCCGGGATTTGCCTTTACATATTCTACAATCTTCTCCATCATTTCACCTGATCTGCTCCATTCCGGCTGAAGGTATAGCAGACAACCAGGCTTAACCCTACTTCTATTCTCTTCGGCCCAAATAAAATCAACCTCATCTTCAACAATAACCTTTAGCTCAGAAGCCACCTCATATATTTCATCCACCGGTGGTTTCTTTCTCTTTGGAGATAAACAAATCCAGTCAAAGTTGCCACTAATATGACTAGATCCGCTGGTTTCAAGAAATATCTCCATGCCATGATTTTTAAGCTTACGGCAAAGAATATCCAAAGGATAGTTAAGTGGTTCGCCACCTGTAATAACTATTGATTTTGCAGGGTGTATTATGGCATCTGCAACAATTTTATCCACTTCGACGGGAGGGTAGAGTCCGGGATTCCATGTCTCTTTTGCGTCACACCAATTACAACCTACATCACACCCTCCGAGCCTGATAAAATATGCTGCCTTACCTGTGTTAAAACCCTCTCCCTGACTAGTATAAAATGCCTCTGCCAATGGGAGAACATTCCCGTTGTCGAGTTCCGGTATTTTCATCTTTTTTTTGCAAAGTTAAAAATTAACTATACAGATAACGTTTTATCTTTAGTGTTGCTGTTTTTTCAAACGGTACAGGCTGTTCGGTAATCTCCGAAAGTCTGGAAAACTTGTTTACCCTCTCGTTTACATATGAGAAGAGTTCTGCTTTTACTTCAGTTAGTTTATCCGTTATGTTCTTAGAGCCATTTCCCTCTTCGAGCAACCCGTTCTTAATCTCTTCATAATTGAAGTGTACTTTGGCCACAAGCTTACCCTTTTTTTGCACAACAAGAGACTCAAGCACAAGATCGAATTCGTTAATAACTGACTCAATATCTTCCGGGTAAATATTTTCTCCATTAGGTCCAAGCATCATATTGTCTCTTCTGCCTTTAATAAAAAGGTTACCTTTTTTGTCGATATAGCCTATGTCCTTAGTAATGAACCATCCATCGCTTGTGAATGAGGCCTTTGTTGTATCGGGATCCTTATAATACCCTTTCATGATATTCGGCCCCTTTGCAAGAACCTCTCCAATCATCTCTTTGTTGGGATGGGCAATTTTAAGTTCAACTCCTTCGATGGCCGGACCGGTTGACTGCCATCTTACTTTACCCGGAATAGCTCCGGCAAGAAGAGGAGAGGTCTCTGTAAGTCCATACCCTATACCGTATGGAAAACCCGCATCAGCAAGAAAATGCTCTACCACACCATCTATCCTGGAACCGCCTATACCAAAAAAGCGAAGTTTTCCACCAAATGTCTCGAGTAGTTTTTTTCCGGCCAGTTTGTGCAAAGCTCTTCGGACAATTGGCACTGAGTATAAGATTCTCAAAACGATGTTTTTGGTGAACATCGGCCTAATTTTAATCTTATATATCTTTTCTACAATTAAAGGAACACTCAGCATAACTGTCGGTCTCACCTCTTTCAAAGCAGGCATAAGTAACGATGGTGTAGGGGAGCCGTCAAGATAAACAACAGATGCTCCGCAATAAAACGGTAACAACATTCCGATACTGCACTCGTAAGCATGTGATAGGGGCAAAATTGAGAGGAAAGTATCATCCTGTAAAATAGGAAAGAGCTTAAATGTCATTTTTGTATGGTGCACAAGGTTTGAATGCGTAAGCATGACACCTTTGGAAGCACCAGAAGTTCCTGACGTATAAATGATTGATGCAATATCATCTTGTTTCGGTTCAGTTGGTTGGACAGGTGAACTGACAGTTGGCACTTTTACAGGCTCCAGCGTATCCATCCTGATGATAAGAGGTAACTTGTCTGAAATATGTTTGTGAATCTTGTATTCCAACTTTGATGATACAATAATTGCAGACGCATCGGAGTGATCAAGAACATTAATTATTTCAAAAGCAGTAAAGTCCGGCAATATTGGTACAACAACCCGCCCGGATACTGTTATTGCGAAATATGATACAGCCCAGTTAGGCATATTATTACCAAGCAAAGCAACTTTCTGACCCGGCTCTATGCCCGCTTTGTTTAAAATATCTATAAGGTTTTCAACTCTAGATGAAACCTCTTTGTAAGTAATGCTCTCTTTGTTGTGGAGGGAGAACGCCATTCTCTCTCCATAGTTTTTTACACTTGCAGAGTAGATGTCTCTGAGAGTGCTGTTTTCATTATCTTTTTTCATATCAGGCATTGTCTTTAACACAAAGATAAAAATATTCTTAAATTGAGGTTTATTGCAGATGGCTTGATTTTTGTTAATTTTGCGAGAGTAATGTTAAGTTATTAGAAATGTTCTTTATTGAAAACCGTCGCAGAAAAGCACTTAAGAAAATTGAAACCGACCGGGTGGTACGGTTTATGCCACTTTCAGAAGTCAGAAGCGTAGGGGTTATATTTGATATTAACGAGGATAATATAATTGACACAATCAAGAGATTTACAGAGTATCTTGACAACAGATCAATAAAATTTCAGGCACTTGCAGTCAATTATACTAAATCACTCTTTCCCGAAGGCTTTGTCGATTTTAGAATAAAAATTATCAACAGAGCATCATTCAACAGTATAGGAGCCCCAATAGATGATGCTGTAACTGAATTTGCAAATCAAAACCACGATTTGTATATCGATCTATCTTCACAATATAACTTCACTTACGATTATATATCAAGACTATCAAACGCCTCTTTTAAGGTGGGAAGATGCGGATATGACAATAACCCTTTCGATCTTGTTTTGGCAAGTGATCCTGAAGCAGGCTCGAAACACTTTATAGACTCAGTAATACATTATCTGTCATCAATCAGATCTGCTTAAATGATAGGAGACGATTTTTTAAATATTAACGAAGAGGAGGAGTTCTCAAACCTAATCTCTGAGTGCGAAGAGGCATTTGAAAACGGCACTCTGGAGAATCTTAAGTTTACAGAGGAGGAGTTTGAATTTCTTATCAACCATTTCATTGATGAGGTTGATGATGACATTGTATATGTTATGACTAAGATGGCATATAACCAGCACCCATACTCAACTGATCTGATTATAAGATATGCCGATGTTCTCATTGTAAACAGAGAGCTGGAAAGAGCTATGGATATTTTAAATAATCAAATGGATTTAGACTCCGGCAACAGCGACATCCACTTTCTCCTTGGCAGAATCTATATAAAATTAGGCGACGATCAAAAGGCAACAGAATATGTTCAGAGAGCACTCTCGCTAACTGTAAACGAAAAGACCGAAATGCTGCTTACTGCATCCCAGGACTATATTGATATGGGTAAATTTGATTTTGCCATTAGTCTTCTTGAAGGAGCCCTCAAAAATTCACCTGATAACCTGGAGATCATAAATGATCTCGCATTTTGCTACGAAAGAAAAGACAACCTGCAAAAAAGCCTTGAATTCTACGAAAAATATCTGGACAATGATCCATTTAACGATAACGTCTGGTTTAATATTGGTACGATTTACGCCAGAGATCTCAATATAAACAAGGCAGTAGAAGCGTTTGACTATGCAATAGCATTAAACCCATACAACTCCTCGGTACTGTATAACAAAGCAATTTTGCTTATTAATACAGGAAGATATGATGAGGGTATTGAGGTATTCACTGAGTTCCTCAAGATGGAACCGGACAATATTTTTGCTCTTATAGGTATTGCAGATGCATACCTAGGCAAAGACAGGCTGGATGATGCGATGAAATTCTTTATGATGGCTCTGGTTACCTCTGATGAGAGTATAGATGCAAACACCGGAGTGGCATACATCCATTTGCTGAAGCAAGAAGAACAGCCTGCATTGCCATATTTAAGAAAAGTAATAGGTCTGGAAGGGGCAGATTATCTTTTTTTGCTGGCAGAATTGCTCAAAACTTACAAGAGAACCAAAGAGCCTGAATTTTTGGTTTATTATCTGACAGCACTGTATCACACACAGGAGTCAGAATTATTTCTTGTCTATCTTGAACTATTGGTTGCATATGGAGAGGTTTGGCTGGCAAGACTTTTTGAACTTATCCCATCTTTAAAAAAGGATGACAAAGTGACCGGACAAATTGCAAAAAGCAGAAAAAAGTAAATTCTAAATGAAAAAATACCTTTTCACGGCAATTAAAGGGATGGCCATGGGTGCAGCAGATGTAATCCCAGGTGTTTCAGGAGGTACCATAGCCTTTATGACAGGAATCTATGCCGAATTGATATCATCACTCAAATCTATTGATCATAAGTCAATTAAATGGCTCTTTAAAGGAGATATCGGCAGGTTTTGGAAGGAGATAAACGGAAATTTCCTTGTCTCTGTCTTCACAGGAGTTCTTATAAGCATCTTTACTCTTGCCAGACTGATGCAATACCTTCTGATAAACCATCCAATCCCCCTTTGGTCCTTCTTTTTAGGCCTTATTGCCGCTTCGGCAATATTCATACTAAGAGATGTCAAAGAGTGGAAAACAGGGCATATTACAGCCCTTTTAGCAGGTATTGCTGTTGCAGCCTGGATATCACTTGTCTCACCAACCGAGACTACCGATGCATGGTGGTTTATATTTGTTTGCGGGATGGTAGCCATTTGCGCCATGATTCTTCCCGGTATTTCAGGCAGTTTCATCTTACTACTAATGGGTAAATACGCCTTTATGATGGTCGCAATAAAGGAGTTTAACATACCTGTTATGCTTGTATTTATTGCAGGAGCCGCAATAGGCCTTATCGCATTTTCTCATTTTCTCTCCTGGCTTCTAAAAAAGTACTACGGACAAACTATAGCCCTTCTTGCAGGTTTTATGATAGGCTCACTTGTTAAAGTATGGCCATGGAAAGCCGAATCTCTGGTCTACGAAGGCATCTTTCATCCCGTGCTCCCATCACATTACAAAACCATTACGGAGACCAATCCACAACTCATGTGGGCACTACTATTCGCAACGATAGGAATAGCAATAGTCTTTGCCATTGAAATTATTGCCAAATCTGTTCGTAAATAAAAAAATAGTTATATCTTTGCACTCCCGTTTAAAACAGAAAATGGTTCGGTAGCTCAGTTGGATAGAGCAACAGCCTTCTAAGCTGTGGGTCTTGGGTTCGAATCCCAACCGAATCACAAAGTAAAAAAACTTAAGCTGTGCTATGCACAGCTTTTTTTATTTTCTGGGGCTGCCCGCACGCAAATACATTTGCTGCGGCTTCCCCAGGAAATAAAAATGGCAGAGCCATTTAGTTTTTTCTTTGTTTGAGCCCCCCACCAGGGAAAGCCGACTGAAAGGAGGCAATCCCAAGGTGGGGGGGCTGACCGCATGCAAATGCATTTGCTGCGGCTGCCCCAAATAAAAAAGGGCAAAGCCCTTAAGTTTTTTTGCTTTGAATGGCCCCCCACCAGGGAACGCCGAGCTTTAGCGAGGCAATCCCAAGGTGGGGCAATTGCAGAAGGAATAATCCGAAATTTTTATTGTAGGTTTATATTTATTAGTATATTTGTACTATGAGTACAGATAGATCAACAAAATTAAACCAATTGCTTCGAAAACTGCCTTCGGAGACCCTGTTCTTTTCATCGTGGCTAAAAGAGAACGGCATATCCTATGAACTTCAACGACGGTATCGCGATTCCAAATGGTTGACAGCCATCGGAACAGGCGTAATGATACGAACCGGAGAAAGCCCCTCCATATATGGTGCTTTATCATCGCTTAACAAACAAACCAACAAACACTTTTATATAGGAGGTTTATCAGCTTTGGAACTGG
>JAUYTX010000020.1 GCA_030695025.1 Bacteroidales bacterium
ACCACAGTCCTCAAGGAGAGCTTATAATGCCGCTTTCTGCTATTCAGTTTATTGATGCTGCCGAAAAGAGCAAATCTCCTGAGATGAAACGTGTTGCAGCTACACTTAAAGAGGACTCAAATCCTGTAATTGTTGTTGTCAAACTAAAAAAATAACCATAATCACATTTCATCATTAATGCATAAATCAAAAAGGGGTTGTCTCACGACAGCCCCTTCTCTTTACATAACACAAAATACTTAACCCACACTTAATCTTTTGATGCTTTGCAGCACCTCACGCCTCAATTCTTCGGGTGTGGTCCCATCTTTGAACATATTATTGAGTGAATCAATAATCATACTTTTTTTAATACTCCAGTTAAACCATCCAAGCGCCTCAGCAAGGGTAATCCTTATCTTAATGTCATCTGTCCGGTCATTCAGAACCTCCAGCAACTCCTCAACCTGCGCGTGGTTATTATAATTGCGCAGCATCCTGATTGCAGAAATCCTGCGGGAGTTTTCAGATGTTTTATCCTTAATGGTTGCAAGAGAATTTGTCGCCCTTTTATTTTGCGAATTGTAATAACCCACAAGTTGATCTTTTTTCTTTTCTCCACTTATGAGGGTAGATCCGGCAACCTGTCTCTCTATCTCTTTGCTCACCAGATTCAGGTTAAACATATCCAGAGAATTTTGAGCTGCATATTGCACCCTGTTACTCTCGTCTGAAAAGATAATCGTGTGAACAAGAGGCTCTATTAGTCTCTCATCTCCTGAGTAACCTGCAAATCTTGCCGCATTCCTTCTTATAAGTTCGTAAGGGTCATTCAGCCCGAGAACAAGTGCCTGAACAAGGTTTCTGTCGTTCATGTCTATCATCCTCTTTAGCGCCTGCATCCTGACAATATAGCTCTTATTCTCTTTAAAGGTCAACAGAAGCAAATCTGAGAAACCCGGAGGGGGATTCTTGGAAAGTTGTTTAAGGGCCAGAGCTTTGAGATTTGGATTTTCGCTTTTGAAGTAATCCATCCAAATCTTAGTCTCGCGGCTGTTAAGGGCAAGTTGCCTGTTTAACAATTTCCCTTTATCCGCAGAGGCTTTGTCTCCGGAACCGGCAGTGAAACGGAATGTCGGGTCACCAATAAGGTGAGACTCCAGGGTCTGTATCTCCTTTTGCCAGAAGCCTATTCTTACTCCCTCAGCGAGCATGCCGATAAGTTCCATCGACCATTTGTCCTGAAGCACATTAACTGTGTTCCCCTGTGTCACCACTGTATTGCCTTCTCCAAAAATATGATATCCTGCAACATAACCTGTCTGATGAAAAGAGGCATTATAGCAGGCATCAAAAATTGAAACCCTTGGCTGGAATTTCAGAGGAATTAAATCGGGAAGGGTAATGTTAACATTTGCTGCAATGAGAGAGTCCTCTCTCTTTTTTGCATCCAGGTTCTCCTGATCAAAGAATTTTTCATTAAATCCGTACTCCTCTATCATGGTTTTCCTGAAGTTCTCGGCCCTCTCTCCTCTGTATCTGCGGTAAATATTTCGTACACTTGCAGAGAGTGCCTCCATTGGGCCTCTTGGAATATATGCTGCAGATGCAGGTACAGGGGCAAGAGTCTTTCCGGGAACATATCCCAAAGTATTGGGGGCAGGAAGCTCTCCGTTTATGTATTGAGTATCAAAAGCTCCATGTTCATGAAAAACAAAGAGATCGGTTCCCTCCTTTTGCATCCTTTCATAAAGCTTAAACTTCATGAAGGGATCCTGTCTGAAGTTATAGAAGGCATTCCCCCTTGAATCTTTGAAAGCCAGCGGGAACTGCTCCTTTATTGCAAACTGCTGGTTTTGCCAAACTGTAAGGCAGTCGGAGTTGTATCCGTGACCGTTAAAGAAGATAACTCTGTCGGCGTAATTAAGCTCTCTGTGAGCCGCAGCAGCCTTGAGAAGGTATCTTCCCAGAAGCTGGTTTTTATCAACTCCGTAATCAGACGGTGGCATCATTCGGGCTGAGTAAAATTCGCTTGAAATCTGCTGAGGTGAACTCTCTTTGAGATTATAATAGAAGTGCAGAGGGTTTTTCTCATCCTGTTTTATGAACTCAAATTCAAGATCAAGATCATCGTAAAATCTGTCCGATGTTACAGATGACTCAAACATTGGGAAATTATCTTCGTCCATTTTGAATGCGGTGGTTGCATGCTGGAAATTTCTAACCCTGACTACCGGTATATTCCCCACAAAAACAGCTCCCTCCATTACGGGACGCTTATTATATATGGCTCTTATCTCCTCTCTGAGTACAATCGGGTCGTTCCACTCTCCTATGAGCATAACAACGCCAAGCCCATCATTTTCAAGAGCTTTTTTGTATTCTCCAATCTCTTTTTCAACCGCACTGTAGCTATCTTTATCAATAACAATCAGGAACCTCGTATCAAAGCGGCCCCCGGCAGGAATTATCCTGCTTTTGGCCTCTGCCTGTGACACTGTTATAAACAGAATTACAAACAGAGATATTATATTTATTACTCTTTTCATTCCTTAACTGTTAACGCATGTAAACTTCAATTCTGTTTATGCTCTTCAAAAGCTCATCTTTAAGCGCTTTATCTGTATCCGTTTCAGAGGCAATCTTTTTAAAGGCACTGAGAATACTCTCTCTTTTCTCCGAAAGGGTAAACCACCCCAAAGCCTCAGCCAGTTTTACTCTTAACGTCAAATCCTCTGACTTGTCTTGTAGAACTTTGATAAAACTTTCAACTTTAGTGTGATAAGCATTATTCCTAAGCATCTTAACGGCAGAAATCCGCACATTTACAGGTTTGCTTTTATCCGTGACTGCATCTGCCATTTTTGCTATACTGCGTCTTGAGGCAAGTGTTTTGTCAAAATTTTCCAGTGCTGACTCTTTATTATAGTAGCTTTTATTTTCTGCAAATTGTCTCTTAATCTCATCAGAAAGCTTCTCCATATCCATCATATCAAAGCAGAACATAGAGTTGAAAAAGACCCTCTCGTCAAGATAATCATTTACATAAACCGAAGCCACATATGGAATATAGCTATCACTGCCAATTCTTGCCATAGAATAGAGGCTCTTTCTTCTGATAAATTCATAAGGATCATAAAGAGAACGCTTTATGAGAGTGCCAAAATGTTCTGTATTGTAATATTGCAACAGATGATATGCCTGTAAACGTAACATATAGCTTTCTGAAATGTCATATGTCTTAACCAACAGATCGGGTAAATCTTTATATTCCAGCTTGAAAAGCATGTGAAGCGCAAGCCCCTTAAGTTCGGAGTTGCTCTCTGTCTTAAACAGGTTTAACCAATATGCTGTATCGTTAGAGTAAAATTCAATCTTTGCTCTCTCCTCTCCTTTAAAAGAAAATGTAGGGTCTCCAATGATATGTGATTCAAGAATATTTGTCATCAAAGCCCACTCTCCAACACTGAAGCCCATTCCCAGCAAACCCATAAGGTCTGAAGATGATTTGTCCTGCAGTACATTTACGCTGTTGCCAAAAGCAACCAGAGTTTTACCATCTGCAAAAACATACTCACCGGCAATATACCTCTCCTCTCTGAAGTCTGCATTGTAGCAGGCATCAAATATTACCATTCTGGCATTAGGCTTAATTTGCAGAACATCTTCAAGAACAATTCCTGTGCGGATATCATCCAGTGAGTCTTTTAATATCCTATCTGGATCAGACACACCTGCAAACCATGAAGAATCAACAACATAGTGGTTCATCCAGGCCTGTTTCATCTTCTCCCTCTCCTCCGGACTCTCCTCTTTTCTTAGGGTATTTCTGAACAATCTGCGGGCAGCTGCAGTGTAAGCATCTATTCCAATGCTCATTGGAGTGGCCGTTAAATATTGTCTGTGAGGCATTCCGTGCTCGTGAAAAATCATAAGATCCATCTCCTCTCTTCTCAGCTCATCAATAACAATATCCTTCATGTAGGGATACATGTTGTAAAGAAGAAACTTAACAGAGCTCTTGTCATAAAAGGCTTTCGGAAATTGCTCTCTCAGGGTGTGCCCCTCCTCTTTCCAGGCAGTCAGGCTATTTGAAAATGAGCCTTCGCCTGTAAATGATGTTATGATATTAAGTTCGTTCTCCTTTGACCGTTGGGCAACAAGTTTTTTAAAGTATCCTCTGATCTGAGCATAACCGCCATCACCGGGAAGGGTGGGTTTTAATCTTCCGCTGTAAATATCTGATGATATCTTTTGCGGAGAGTCCCATCTCAGGGAGTAGTAATGAAAAAGGTTGTTAACTGAGTCTTTGCCCAGATAATCAAACTTCAAATCAAAATCGTCATAAAACCTGTCGGATGGAACAGAGGAGCTCTTGTAGGGAAAGAGCTCCTGGTCCATCTTAAAGGCAGAAGTAAAGTGTTGAGCATCCCGTATCATCGCAACCGGAATCTGTCCGATAAAAATCGCACCTTTCAGGTTATTACTCTGATACATACTGTACAGGACATCCTTTACCTGTACGGGGTCACTCCACACCCGGGCAACCACTACAGCTGAGAATCCCTCTTTCTCAAGCACAGATCTGTAGTTATCGATTTCGGCTTTACAAGCCGCATAAGTGTCATTGTCAACAATTATTGCAAACCCCCTCTCCGCCCCTGAAACGGAGGCAGAGAGAAGAGTTGCAAAAAGAAACAGTGTCAGTAACTTTCTATACATCACAAATATTTAACTAGAATATAAAGCCCAGACCAAAGTTTGTCTGAACCCGGCTGTTATCACCTTCGATTGGTTTATAGTAATCGAGGGATGCTTTTAGGTAGAATCCTGCTCTGCTCATTTTACCAAGTCCTGAGTAAAGAGATAGCTCACCCCCAATTTTGTAGTAGCTCTGCTTTAAGAATTGGAAATCGGGAGTCATAAACTGAGTTATTATAATTGACCCCGGATCGGCTCCTCTGTAGTGGTAGCTTCCATCAAAGTTGTTTTTATATGTAAATCCGGCACCTGCAAGAAGTTTGGTCTCACCTCCCAAAGAGAGGTTTGCCTTGGCATCTGCCCCAAAATACATATTCTTGATAATCATTCTTGAATGAGGCATAATGTAGTCGTCGTCATTACTTCTGTAGTTTGTAAAGAGACCTGCTTTCCATTTATAATCGTGGTCTGCCCCTCTGAAGAAATCAAATCTTGCAGAGATATCCTCCTGTTTATATATTGCGCGTATGCTGCTGTAGAGGTCAACCCACTGCTGAACCTCATAGGTGTTGTCAAGAACCTGTACATGCTCAATTCCGTCAATACTTCTATTGCTGTATGAGAGCTCAAGACGGCTCACGTTAAAGCCGTTTTTAACAGCGGTTAGCTTTGCATCCATCAGTTCACGGACAACACTTCCCTCTTTCTTTGGTTTGGTAGGAGTACTTATGACATCTTCAACGCCATAGTCGTATTTACCTTCCAAAAGAAATTTCATATCAGAAAAACCATAAGAGTACTGAATTGCAGCTCCAACCTTGTTCCCGTTATAAACAAAGCGACCAAGAGATTGGAGACCTCCAACAACTGATGGGTAGTAGTTGCCCAGACCCTTCATAACATATACATTATGATTTATTTGTGAGTTGCTGTTTGTAGTCCCCGACTCCTGTACCAGATTCTCATAAACAAAGTTGACTCCCAATGCATGGTCATTAAATAGTGCAACCAAAGCAGGTTTGATGTTTATTGTGTAGAAATAAGTCTCAGATCTTGGGTCAACCTGTTTGGCCCCTGTGCTTGCAAAGTACTCTCCCTGGATTCCAAGAATAACCCTGTCCCAGAGAGGTTGACTTGCAACCTTCATCTCAAGTCTGTAGTCCTGTTTTTTCCAGTCGCTGATATTTGGGTCTACGGGGTAGAAAGGCATCCCTCTGGCGGGATCGAGCATTGTAGTGTTGAACTGTGTGTTCCTCTGCATCTCATTGTTGAAGGAGAATTTTCCCCAGGCGTAGCCTGTTCCTAATTTTTGGCCACCTTCTGTAGATACACCTAATAGTCTCTCTTTATCACCATCCTGCAACTTTTTAAAATCACCGCTTTTAAGCTGATATGTAAAATCAACGCTGCTGAAGTTGTACATTTTATCCAATGTAAGGCCGGCTCCGTTTGTGGTGTTAAACCACAGCGATTTAGCCTTAAGCAGCTCTATGGACGCCGGACTGTTTTTATCCGTCGTTTTCTGGGCCGATGCCGGTTGTACGGCAAATAGAGTTAACATTAGCACTCCTGCCCAGTATATATATTTAACTTTTCTCATTTTCATAGTATTGATGTTGTTAAACATTATTTCCAAGTGTTCCATGATGGGGCAACAGCACCATATCTCCTGATAACGGGAGGATTCATCACCTCAAAGTCTTCTGAGCTATTGTTTGTATCGAACAAAATTGCACGACCACCTCCAACAGTCTCTTTAACCTTTCTGGCAACACTCACACTTAGGTAAGTTCCGCCAACTGTAGCGGCTCCTGCGTCAAGAACAGCAGGCATCCTCTTTAACTGCACCTGAGTTGCATTACCAACAAGCTCCAGGGCATCAACAACATCCTCAATCGGAATCCTGTAGTGTCTTGTTGTTAGTCCAACAGGAGTTACAAAATTTGCCGGGTTTATGGGTTCATTCGGGTAATAGATTACAAACGCTCCGCCAAATACGGTGGTCAGCCACTGTGGTGTAGGAGATGGCCAAAATGACATAACCATATTTATCGCCGGATTATCCTGAATAAGCGAAGTTGTGTTTACCAGAGTTTCAAACTCTGCGCTTAAAAGATTAACAGGAGAGCTCGGGTTAAGATTTGATTTTTTGTGATCATCTGCCATCTGGGCAATTATTATTGATTCACCCGGATTTAGCGGATAATCTTTATCATTGGGAACACTCCATATCTGAAGAGCATATACAAACAGTGAAGGATCTTCTGTAGCCGGCCAAACCGGTTTATTCGGAGTTGCAGTCAAAGGTGCAATAATTGCGATTGCCAGATTTCTTACATTCTGAACCGTTTCGCTATTGTTGTAAATTTCATAGAACTGGTCTCTGAAATATGATCCTCCCGTAGGAGTTCTTGATCCGCAGTAATAGACCTCCTTGAATACAAGTGCTCCGGATTTGGATGCACCTACATTAACCGTTATCTGCTTATTGTTGGTAACAATATCAACGTTTACAACGTTTCCGCTGTAGTTGTAGGTAAATCCGTCCTGAGATTTTTCGGAGGTGACAGTAATTGTATAAATACCCGGAATAATGTTGGGAATTGTAACAGTACCGTTCGGATTCATTGTGGTATTAACCTCATACCTCTCACTGTAGTTAATCATTTTAACATTCAGTTTATCAGGAATAGGCGCCGATCCCAGGTTGAGAGTGACACTCACAACGGCACTCAGTGATTCAACCTCTCCGATTTTGGATACGTCGCTGAATTGCTGGCATGAGACTGCCGAAAACATAGCCAAAACCGCTATCAATAGTATTTTATATCTGTTTTTCATATCTGACATTTTTTAGCTATTTAATGGTTAATGCCAACTCAAATCCGAAGAACATCGGTATTCCCAGCCTCGTAAATGAGCCGGGCGTTCTCTTGCTTTCGTAAAGAGGACGACGATTAAACATATTGTTCGCATAAAACGAAGCTTTAAGGTTATCGCCTATCTCTTTGGTTAGGTTAAAATTGAACAAAAGCGTAGGGAAATATGATTCAACTATTCTTCTCGTAGAACTTCTGCTTGTAAACATATATGAGTATTCGGGATCATCTTTCAATGATGGGTTAAATGGTTTAACCTGCCCGTCCAATCTTGATATAAAGGCTACGAACATTGTATCATTATCATACCTTGTCCATGTTTTGTTTACCCAGTTTGCCTGAACAGTAGCCGTTAGAACAAATCCAATAGATGGAATATTATGAGTTGCTCTTAGAGTGGTTACAAAACGTTCTCTCTCATCGCGCTGATAAGGGTCATAAATTGCAATGTTCTTCTCAAGGCTGTTAAGATTCCTGTTGGTCCCAAAGACAAGTCCTTCGTTCCACTCAGAACTTCTCATATAGGCTCCGTTAACAACAAATGAAGTTCTTATAGCGTCAAACCTTCCGAAATCGAAGTCAAACTCAACACCTCTGTTGTAAGCCCTAATGTTGTTCATTGGGGTTGCATAACTTACGAAAATATTGCTTGATGTCTTCTCTTTAAGCGTCGGTATTGATTCCGGGTTTGCCTGCCCAACCTGATACTCTACATAGTTAACAAGTCTGAAATTATCAACTGCACTTCCAAGATTATAGCCATCAACCAGATTTTCGCTGTAAGCTGTTACTGAGAATCTCATCTTATTGATTCTGAAATCAAAACCAATCTCACTCTTTGTATTTGTGGCAATCTTAAGGTTTCTGGTTGTAGTTTCAAACACTCTGGTTGTAGATAACAGCAGCTGCTCTGCCTGAGGCACCGAGCTGCTATTAAGGGTGTTGAAGTGAACAAAATCAAAGTATGCGTTTTCAGGATATAGATAAATTGTAGAAGGTGCTTTGGCATTTTTACCATATCCTCCTCTTATCCAAAGCGCTCCCGGCAGCAACTCAAATGAGGCATTAAACCTTGGTGTTATTTTACTTATGCCTTGAATATTGTCATATCTGATACCCGCCTGAGCCGTCAGGTCTCTTTCTCCTATGTTCCAGGTAAGATTTTCCTCTGCATATGCAGACAACTGGTTAATAAAAGGAATATCAGAGTATTTGCGTGGCCTTGGTGATGAATTTTCTGCCGAAAGAACCCTGTATGGAGGATTTTTAAGGTCATAAATCTTACCATCTCCCAGGTTACCATCTGTTTTAAAATCTGCACCTACTATAATCCTGTTGGTAATGTTACCCGATCTTTTTGAGAAGGTGGCATTAACCTTTGCAAATACGTTTACCTCCTTACCATAAATATCATATCTGCTGAAATATTCGTTTGGCAGATAGGTTGCATAGTATGTGCTCTCGCCCGGAGGAATATTTGTAAGTTCTCTTCCGTTAATATCGTAAACTTTTTGACCCGGTCTGTTGCTAAGAACTGCACCGTCTGTATTGGACATTGAGTAGGCAGAGAAAGCATTACCCAAAAGTTGCTGAGTAAAGGAGTGCTTGTCTCTGTAACTTCCGGAAACGGTATATTTAATATTATTAAGCCAACCTTTGTTGATATTCCACGTTCCATTAGTGTTAAGCCTTATACCCATATCTTTTGCACCTGATTCAAGCTGACTTCTTTCGTCATCGGGATTTCTCTCCCTGGTATCTTTACCCAGAGAGAAGTCAAACGAGGTGTTGGTTGATAGGTTTTTAAAAAGATTTGAATAGAGCACTTTGGCTGTTACTCGTTGATAGTAGTTGTAAGATTCTGTCTGGTCTGCAGTACTATATGCATAGTCTCCGCTT
>JAUYTX010000032.1 GCA_030695025.1 Bacteroidales bacterium
CAGCAACAAGAAGAGCTGGAACTGCATGAACCGCATCCACCGCTGCAACCTTCTTCTGAAGGCAGAATGCTTTCAAAAGGTAATCCCATAGATTTCCATAATTTAAACCCTCCATCAAGGTTAGCAACATTAGGGTACCCCTGAATATTAAGAAGATTTGCAACCTTGGTGCTCCTGACTCCACCGGGACACATAAGTATTATGTTTTGATCTTTTGAAATAGATGATAAGTGATCCATAATGGTTGACATTGGATGATATATAACATTATCCAGAGGGATACATTCAATATCAACTTCATTAGATTCCCTTACATCAATAAGTACGGCTTCATTGTTTTTCAAACTATCTAACGCATCCTGAGGGTTAATGTGTTTAACACCATCAATATGGAACTCCTGTGAAGTTGGTTTTTCTGTTGTTTTCATATTTTATTTTTGATTCTTGTATATCTGCCGTCCTTTTCGGTACACATATATTCTTATGACGCAAACATAAGACATGCGTGTTTGTTAAGCAAACTTTCTTTAAAACTTTTTAATAAACTATTGCTCTCAGGTATGCTTTAGCGCTTATTATAAGTGTTTAAAAAGGAAAAAATGGTTAGATTTGCCGTTTAAATTTAATCATTTTATATAGTCTGAGTTTATGCCCGTTAAATCTTTACGCATAATACGTATTGTGCCAGTTTTCTTGTTTACCCTGCTATATTCAATTCAAAGTTATTCTCAGTTAAAAGTTAGAGAATATATGCCGAATTTTGATGCTAGCATTAAGACTAAATACGAATATGCATTTGATACTCAAATGTCAAGATTTTCTGTAAGAAATTCCAGAATGGGTCTCTCAGGCCATATAACCAATCCGGTAACATACAGAGTTCAGGTAGAGCTAAGCAGTGAAGGCCATTTTGAAGTTCTTGATATGTCAGCCAATATTTTGCTGACAAAAGATCTTTCAATTACATTAGGACAAACCAGCGTTCCTGTATTCAACTCATACATAACGACCCCCTCTACAATGCTCTTTGCCAACAGAGCATTTATAGGTAAATATTTTGCCGGAAGCCGTGATATTGGGATAATGGCAAACTACAAATTCAGTAACTTGAAATTTCCGTTGATGGTTGAAATGGGTGTGTTTAACGGTAACACTATCAATAATCCATTATGGACAGACAGACCCTCTATAGCAACACGAATTTCATTAGGCGATATGGAAGGGCTAAGAGCTACAGGAAAGATATACAGATACCCAAAAACAGCAGTAGAAGATTATGTTATATGGGGAGCAGATATAAGATACGCACAAGAGAGGTATAAAATTGAGGCTGAGGTTATGAATCGCCATAACAAATTTAATGATGTCGACAGATTCTCTCTCTACATTCAGGGAGGGTACTCATTCCCGCTAAAAGGAGATCCTCTTATTAAGGATATTACCCCAGTTATAAGATGGGATGCAATTGGAGAGAATCTCAGAAATAACAAATTTGATGCAAACAGGCTTACATTCGGATTGTCATTCGGTTTGACAGATAAGCCGTTCGGTTCATTAATAAGATTAGACTATGAATCATACATAGTTAAAACACCAATTACAGAATTCAACAGGTATGAAGAGATGGATTCCAACAAAATTACACTGGAACTGCTTATAATATTTTAAATTTGTCCCTGAAAAGGGACATTTTTATTTAATAAAGAGTTATATGAAAAATTTGATTGCAGCACTACTTCTGATTTTTCTCTTCTCATGTTCAGAGAATGAGGTTCCGGAGAATATGGTTGATGTTACCAATATGAAGAGAATAACAGAGATACTCTCGTCAGATGCTTTCATGGGTAGGCAGCCATTTACAGAAGGTGAAAAACTAACAATAGAATTTATTGCCGGTGAGCTTAAAAAGATTGGATTTGAACCACCATTTAACGGCAGCTATTTTCAACAAGTTCCAATGTATGAGACAACCTCAACTGTAAGTAATCCCGTAACCTTTAATATAAAGGGTAAAAAGCTGCAATTAAATGCGCCCGATCAGATTGCAATCAGTTCACCAATTCCGCAAGAGTTGATAGATCTTAAAAACTCTAAATTGGTCTTTGCAGGGTTTGGAATAAAAGCACCTGACTATGGATGGGATGATTATAAGGATATTGATCTGGAAGGTAAGACTGTTGTTGTCTTCGTAAATGATCCGGGACTGTATTCCGAAAATCCTTCATTTTTCCGTGGAAGGGAGATGACCTTTTATGGTCGTTGGACATATAAATATGAAGAGGCAGCAAGACAGGGTGCATCGGCAATACTAATAATTCACGATCCTGTAGGCGCCGGTTATGAATTTAATGTACCAAGAAACAGTTCTATCTCTTCAAGACTATTTATTGACGATGAAAGCGATGAGCCTAAATGTAAGATAACAGGTTGGCTTACAGATGAAAGTGCAAGAAAAATATTTGGAGAAATGGGGTACGATATTGACTCACTCAGGGCGCAGGCTGTAAAACACGGATTTAAGCCATTTGAGATTGATGCATCATTCTCTGCAACTATAACTAATAAGATTAAATGGAATACCTCGACTAATGTAGCCGGAATATTAAAAGGCTCTGTTAATCCTGATGAGGCTGTGGTTATCACTGCTCACTGGGATCATTTTGGAATAGGAGAGAAGCAAAACGGAGATTCAATTTATAACGGGGCCGTTGATAACGGAACAACAATGGCGTGGGCATTTGAAATAGGAAGGGTTGCGGCATCACTGAGGACAAAGCCGGAGAGGTCAATAATTCTACTCTTTCCCACAGCAGAAGAGCAGGGACTTACAGGGAGCGAATATTACACCAGATTCCCTGTTATCCCCATGGATAAGACCATTGCCTGTCTGAACAATGATATGATGGTTCCAAGAGGGAAGATGAAAGATGTTACTATGATTGGTCTTGGATACTCATCTCTGGATTTAATTTACGGAGTTCTTGCAGCAGAGCAAGATAGATACCTGTTGCCGGACCCCAACTCACATACAGGCCTTTTCTTTAGAAGTGACCACTTCCCGTTTTTCAAAGCAGGAGTACCATCAATCTGGGCATATGGCTGCTATGATAGCAGAGAGCACGGAAAAGAGTGGGCGCTGGAAACCTGGAATTATTTCATAAACAATGTATATCATAGACCTGCAGACAATTATAATCCGGATTGGGATTGGTCAGGCGTAGTTGAAGATACTAAGCTAGCTTTAAATGTTACTCTATGGCTTACCAAATCATCTAATCCAAAACCCTATCTGACACAAATGAAATAACAATTGATATGGAGATATTAATAAGAGATGCAAATATAAAGGATCACTCGCACATTGTAGATTTTCAAATGGCGATGGCTTTAGAGACAGAGGAGCTGATTCTTGAACAAAATACATTGTCAAAAGGCGTAAAGGCAGTCCTGGAGGATCCATCCAAGGCAAGATATTTTATTGCTGAAGGCGAGGGTAAACATGTTGGAATGTTAATGATAACAACAGAGTGGAGTGACTGGAGGAACAGATGGGTTTGGTGGATTCAATCGGTATACATTTTACCTGAATGCCGAAAAATGGGAATTTATAAAATACTATATGAGCATGTTAAAAGTATTGTTTCCAACACAGACAGTATTGGTGGAATAAGACTTTATGTTGATAGGAGAAACACCCGGGCACAGGCCGTTTATACCAGTCTTGGCATGAATGGAGATCACTATGCAACTTTTGAATGGATGAAGGAATAATGCTGCAATGACAAAAATCTTAGGTTTTATAAGAGGACTTGCATTAATAGTCATTTGCTACTATATAGGAGAGCTCTTAAGCATGCTTGTCAGAGGGTTTGTTTCTGCATCTGTTATGGGAATGCTTGTTTTGTTTGTTCTACTGCAGACAAAAGTCTATAAAGCAACCTGGCTTGACAAAGCTTCCGATTTTCTTCTTGATAATCTGGTCTTCTTCTTTATACCAGCTACCGCAGGAGTTGCTCTTATTCCCTTTATTGTCATTAAACAAGATGCTTTGGTTATCATAATCTCATCAGTGGTAAGTTCTGTTTTAGTATTACTGGTAGTGGGATTGATTACAGATAAATTTGAGAAGAGAGATGAAAGGCGCAATAATACTTGAATTACTATTTATTGTATTGACTTTGTCAGCCTATCTGGCAGGTAGATTCATATACAGGAAAACAGGCTTTGTTTGGCTACACTCAGTTGTTGTAGCAACTCTGCTTGTTATTATCTTCTTCTCCTTAACTAAAATTGATCTTAAAATCTATGAACAGAACACAAGAGTCATTAAATATCTGCTCAATCTATCGGTAGTGGCATTTGGTTTTCTGCTCCATAAAAATTATGAGTTTATTAAAAAAAGGGGACTGGCCATTATTCTGGCAACTTTTGCAGGTAGTTTATCAGCAGTAATTTGTGTGGCGGCTATTGCAATTCCTATGGGGGCAGATATGGAGTTAATCACAACGATTTTACCAAAATCAGTTACAACTCCAATTGCAATTGTCATAAGTGAACAGTACGGAGGGGTTGTGTACTTAACTGCCGTTATTGTTATTTTAAGTGGGATATTCGGTGCAATAACAGGACCGTGGATATTGAAAAAAGCGGGAGTAAAAACACCCCTAAGTTATGGGCTCTCGCTAGGAGCGGCTTCACACGGGATAGGCACAGCCAAAGCACTTGAATCGGGCGTCTTACAGGGAGCAGCAGGTGGTCTTGCCATTGCACTTATGGGTCTTTTCACTTCATTTATTATACCTGTGGCAATACCACTGATAAAAATTATTATCTTTAAAACCGGAGTATAACTTTTTGAACCATGAAAAAAAATCGGGCAAAACAATTACTGTTGTGGGCAATTTTGCTTACTGCAATTTTGGGAATTTCAACCGATGTTTACAATAACTCAGAAGGAGGAACGCTTTTATCCGGACTCAGAACATTTAAGTATTTTACTTTGCAGTCCAATGCTCTTGTTTTAATCTTCTCTGTGATATCACTGTTTTCTAGAAGGATATCTCAAAATAAGTGGTTTAATTATGCACTTGGCCCTTTAACAGCCTATATAATGCTAACCGGGATAGTATATCTGATTATCCTTGAACCGATTTACGATTCAGAAGGACTAAAAAAATTTTCCTCAATAGTGCTACATTACATTACTCCACCTCTAATGTTTGCATTTTGGATTATTGGAGAAAAGAGAAGATATTCATACAATGAAATTTTCAAATGGCTAACATACCCTATCTTATTTATGGTGTGGGGGTTGTTTCAGGCATTGGTTAGGAAAGATTATCTCTATCCTTTCTTCGATACCTCTCAATATGGCGCAAACGTGGCAATTTACCTTATACTGGTGGCCATTGGATTCAGTTCAATGATTATGGTGCTGATTTTTATAAACAACACATTTCTTACTCAAAGGCCTGCACATAATAGAGTTAAGTCTTTTAAAAACAGGTGAAATTAAATTTTTGCGAAAGCTCTAAGGGGAGAACCGTCAGCCTCACTTATCAGTAATGGAATAAGATACAGCTCGAATTTTCCATCCGGCAACAAATCAAGATTCGTAAGGTTCTCGGCAATCATTACTCCGTTACCCAATAATTTCTTATGTACCGGTAAATGAGTATCTTCAACCTTGTCTGCTGAAATTGCATCCATGCACACACACCTGATATTTCTCTCAATAATTAGCTCAGCACCCTCTTCAGTCAATACCGGAAATTCCTTAAAATAATCAGGATTACCCCATTTATACTGCCAGCCTGTCTTTAAAATTAAAAAATCTATTCCCGGGTGTTTATCAAGAAATTCCTTCAGGGATTTAAAAGAGATATTCCCACCAGTAAGTTTGTCAGAACCAGTACAGTCTAAAACAGCCGCAATGCCGGTGAAATCTTCAATTTTTTTCTGATCAAGAGTCTCACCGGAGGGAATGATGTGAGCTGGAGCGTCAATGTGAGTTCCCGTATGAGTTGTTATTATCAGCTCAAGTTCAGTGTAGCCCTCTTGTTCTATTGTGCAGAATTTTTTGGCAGAAGGTTTTGGTGTCCCGGGATAGTATGGCATCTCTCCCGATATTTTATGAGTCAGGTCAATTAACATATTCAGTTATTATTTTTTCATAGCCTCTTTTATCATCTCTTCAGGCAACTTTTCAATTGCATATCTAAGAGATGTGCGGGGCATTATATCTTTTCTCTCCATCACAAAGCGAAAAACCTCTTCCGGAAATGGTTTTGAGCATGCTTTAAGCATCCACCCATAACCCTTTTGAACCATATCGTCTTTATCATTAAGCAATAGCTGAGCTATCTCAAGTATATCTTTTTTATATCTGCCCTCCCTCGCAGGCACGATAAGCGAAACAGCAGCAGCTCTTCTTACCCATCTGTTAGGGCTGGATGTCCAGCTCTTAAGGTTGATCAGATACTCAGGCCACATATCTATAAACTCTCCCATTGTATGGTTGCAAAATGTATCACATGTTGCCCAGTTGTTTATATAGCTGTTAATCCAATACTCGAAAAGCTCAAAATCCTTTTTTTCGAAATATTTTTTTGAACGATATGCCCAATCACAAGCTATAAAGCTCTCCTCCAAATATTGGTTCTTGAGAAGGTCTTCACAGAGGGCGAAAACAGATGTCTTATCTTTATCTTCAAGACTATTGAAAGTCTTCCGGGAAATTACAGATATATCTGCACTCTTTGCTCCATATATATTGACGCTCTCCCTGAAAAATCTCTCCCCACTAATTCTCCCTTGATCACTGGATACAGATTTTATTTTATCCCTTATCTCATTCAATATAAGGTTTTGAAGATTCCGATCATGTATTGAAACATTGTCGGGGTGTTGCCTCTTTTCCATTTTGTTACAGAGTAAAAATAATTACCCGAAGTTAAAAAAAAGGTGTCAAAAATGACACCTTTATTAAAGATTATTAAGACAGTTAATTATTTAGTCAAGTTTGTGAATTGCGACTCCACTCCTTAGCTTTGGTTCGAACCATGTTGTTTTTGGAGGCATTATGTTGCCGGTGTCAGCAATGTCAATCAGTTGCTTCATTGAAACAGGGTAGAGTGCAAATGCTGCAGCCATGTCACCTGAATCAACCCTTTTCTTAAGTTCTCCCAGACCCCTTATGCCGCCGATAAAATCAACTCTCTTAGATGTTCTGAGGTCTTTAATGTCTAAAAGATTGTCCAGAACCAGAGAAGAGAGAACAGTTACATCCAAAACTCCGATAGGATCGTTGTCGTTGAAGGTGCCCTCTTTTGCAGTGAGTGAATACCACTGGTCATTCAAATACATTGAAAAGTTGTGTAGAGATTTTGGGCTGTAGATTTCTCTACCCATCTTTTCTACAACAAAGTATTCACCAAGTTTGGCAACAAATTCGTCAGGTGTCATTCCATTTAAATCTTTGACAACTCTGTTGTAATCGATTATCTTCAGGTGACTTTCAGGGAATACTACAGCAAGGAAATAGTTGTACTCCTCCTCTCCTGTATGATTGGGATTGGCTTTACGCTTTTCTTCACCAACCAAAGCTGCTGCTGCTGTTCTGTGATGTCCATCAGCAACATAGAAGGCAGGAACCGTAGCGAAAATCTGAGTAATTCTCTTAATAACAGAATCTTCATCAATAACCCAGAAATGGTGTCCAAAACCATCCTCTGCAACAAAATCGTATTCGGGAGTTTTTGACTTAACTGTGTTTGAAACAATCTCATTAATTTCATTATTGTCAGGATAGGCAAAAAACACCGGCTCTACATTGGCATTCTGAATGCGGACATGAATCATCCTGTCCTCCTCTTTATCCTTTCTCGTCAGCTCGTGCTTTTTTATCTTACCGGTCAGGTAATCCTGAACATTAGCTCCCAGAACAAGACCATACTGAGTTCTGCCTTCCATAGTTTGTGCGTAAACATAGTAGCACTCTTTTTTGTCCTGGATAAGCCAGCCTCTCTGCTGCCAGAGCTTAAAATTTTCTACAGCTTTGTCATATGCTTCAGTTGTATGCTCGTCAATAATCGGATCAAAATCAATTTCGGGCTTAATAATGTGAAGAAGTGATTTTTCGGTTGCCTCAGCTTTTGCCTCTGCTGAGTTTAGGACATCGTAGGGGCGGGATGCTACCTCACATACAATCTCCTTTGGAGGCCTTATTGCGGCAAAGGGTTTTACTTTAACCATTTTTATTCTCTTTCTTAATTTTGTGAATTATTTATTTACCTGGAAGGTTTTGTCTCCTGTTTCAAAGAACTTGATAATCTGATTAGCCGCAGCAAGGCCGGCGTTGATATTTGCCTCTGCAGTTTCGGCTCCCATTTTCTTGGGTGATGCAAAAACTCTATTGCCAAATTTTTCGTTAAGGATCTGCTGATTATCGGCTGCAATATCTGTAACGTACTTAATGTCACACCTCTCCTCAAGAGCTTTAAGCAATTCAGGTTCATTAATTACCTCTTTTCTGGCAGTATTTACCAGACAGCCTCCTTTTGGCAAACGTGTTATCAGATCATATCCAACAGAGCCTTTAGTTTGTGCATTGGCTGGAATATGCAATGATAAAAAATCAGATTTTTCATACAACTCTTCAATTGTGCTAACAGGGGTAACTCCTTCTTTTTTAACCTTATCAACATCAACAAAAGGATCAAAGGCAATGATATTCATCTCAAACCCCTTGGCCAATTTGGCAACAAGCCTTCCAACATTACCATAGGCATGTATTCCAATAGTTTTGTCTTTAAGCTCACTTCCAGTGCCGGGTGTAAAGCAGTTTCTTGAAACATAAATCATCATACCTATAGCAAGCTCCGCAACAGCATTAGAGTTTTGTCCCGGAGTATTCATAGCTACCACACCTTTCTCAGTGCAGGCAGCCAGGTCCAAATTATCATAACCGGCTCCTGCCCTTACAACAATTTTGAGTTTTTCGGATGCCTCGACAACCTCTTTTGAAACTTTATCAGATCTTACTATAAGTGCATCGGCATCTTTTACGGCTGCGTACAACTCCTCTGAAGTTGTATATTTCTCAAGCAAAAGCAGAGTATGCCCGGCGTTCTCTACAATCGAGCGTATGCCCTGGACAGCGGCTTTTGCAAAAGGTTTTTCTGTAGCAACAAGTACTTTCATTCCCTTAAGTTTAAATTATTAACAATTAACCGTTCAGCTTTTCAAACTCCTGCATACAGGAAACAAGTGCCTGAATGCTTTCAACAGGGCAAGCATTATAGCAAGATGCGCGGAATCCACCTACGGAGCGGTGCCCTTTGATACCTACCATTCCTCTCTCTTTTGCAAAGGACATAAAGGCATCCTCTTTATCTTTATACTCTTCGGTCATAACAAAACAGATGTTCATTAGTGACCTATCCTCTTTTGCGGCAGTTCCCATGAACATTTTGTTTCTGTCAATCTCATTGTATAGCAAACCTGCTTTATCAAGATTCATTTTATATACGGCATCCAAGCCTCCTTTTGCCTTAACCCACTTAAGAGTTTCGTTCATTACAAAAATTGAAAATACCGGAGGAGTGTTGAACATTGATTCCTCATTAATATGGGTTCTGTAATCCAGCATTGTAGGCAGGTACCTGCTTACTTTACCAAGAATATCCTCTTTAACAATCACAAATGTCACCCCTGCAGGACCAACGTTCTTTTGAGCACCTCCATATATGAGAGCATATTTGCTTACATCAACCGGACGGCTCATAATGTCAGATGACATGTCAGCAATAAGATTTACGGGGCAATCCATATCTGTGTGGATTTCAGTTCCATAAATAGTATTATTGGTAGTAATGTGAAAATAATCAAGATCGGCAGGAATCTCATATCCCTTAGGGATGTATGAGAAATTTTTATCTGCAGATGATGCAACCGAAATCGCGTCACCAAACCCTTTTGCCTCTTTTAGAGCCTTTTTCGCCCATACTCCTGTCTCAAGATAACCTGCTTTCTTTTCAAGCAAATTCATTGCAACATATAAAAATTGCATACTTGCTCCACCTCCCAGAAAGAGTACTTGGTACCCCTCCGGAATATTCAGAATCTCTTTCCAAAGTGAACGACATTCCGCCATTACCGCTTCCCACTCTTTTGAACGGTGTGACATCTCAATGACTGACATCCCTGTCCCTTTAAAATCTTTAAGTGCTTCGATTGCAGCCTCAAGCGCGGCTTTTGGAAGGACGCATGGTCCGGCGTTAAAGTTGTGAGCGATTTTCATGATCGTAAAATTTGATTAAATGGTATTATGAGACCAAAGGTAACAAAAAATATTAAATCCATATTATATTGGCTCAATTATGGCTCAATTATTAGGTTTTTGCTACGGATTACTTATAATCTTTAAGTTGTCTCTATCTGTGATTTTTTCGCAGTAGTGACAATGCAGCTTAATCTCGGGACTGTCAAGGATGGTTGAAAATAGTGTTTCTACAGCCTGATGGTTAGTAATGCACATAGGATTCATACATTTAACAATTCCTTTTATTGTTGATGGGACAGAAAGAACTCTTTTTTCAACGACTTCAAAGTCGTGAATTATATTAATTTTTGTCTGAGGAGCTATGAGTGCGATTCTGTTAATGTCATCTGCTTCAAAGTAGGTGTCGGCAATCTTTATTATTGCCTTTTTTCCTAAAAGTTTACTGTCCAGATTAAAACCGAATGTTATCTGATTGCTGCTCTTCTGGAGCCCGAGGATATCTATAACTTTGAACAGTTGATCGGAAGGTATGTGATCGAGTACTGTGCCGTCTTTAATGGCGCTTACCTTAAGTTGTTTTTCCATAGGGCTTATTTAGTTAAATTGTCAATTTCAAGGAGCTTTGATATAATTGCCATTCTGGTATAAACTCCGTTTTCGGCCTGCTCAAAATAGTACGCATGGCTGCTGTTGTCAACGTCCTGTGATATTTCGTTAACGCGTGGCAGTGGATGGAGAATTTTCATGTTTGGTTTACAATTGGATATCATTGAAAGGTTAAGGCTGTAAACATTTTTAACTCTTTCATATTCAATAGGATCGGTAAAGCGTTCCTTCTGAACTCTTGTCATGTATATGATATCCGCATCATTTAAGCCTTCGTGCAGATTCTTTGTTTCTGTGTAAGGAATACCTTTTGCTACCAGATAGTCTTTGTACTCCTGTGGCATTTTTAGCTCCTCAGGAGAGGTGAAAACAAATGAGGGGTTGAAAAATGACATGGCCTGCATTAGAGAGTGAACAGTCCTTCCGTATTTCAGATCACCCACAAGGTTAATCCTGAGTCCATCAAGCTTCCCCTGAGTTTTAAGAATTGAATAGAGATCAAGTAATGTTTGAGTAGGGTGTTGGTTTGCTCCGTCTCCGGCATTAATAACAGGTACCGATGAAACCTCTGATGCGTATCTGGCACTGCCTTCGAGTGGATGCCTCATTATTATAAGGTCGGAGTAATTTGATACCATCTTTATGGTGTCTTTCAGAGATTCGCCCTTTGTGATGCTTGTACTGTCAACATCAGAAAAGCCGATAATTCTTGCCCCAAGTCTGTTAGCTGCTGTTTCAAAGCTTAAACGCGTTCTTGTTGAAGGCTCAAAGAAGATACTGGCCACAATTTTCCCTTTAAGAAATGGTTGGTAGGGGTTATTCTCGAAACCCCTGGCCATTTCCAGGGTTTTAAGAATATCATCACAGGTGAAATCATGGATTGATATCAGATGTTTAGGCATATTTTTTATTTATTTGAAGTTTAATTTCGTTTATCACCTTATTGACCAACTAATCAGAAACGTTAAATCCGCTTTCGAGTAATGAGCCTTTTAATTGTTCTGCATTAGAAATTCCGATTCTTACAGTTAGAGTACAATCAAGATCAAAATTTTGACTTATGATTTGCGCTCCTGAACTTCTTACCATTTTCATTACGGTATCTGTACTAATGTAGTCAAATTTTATGACGATCTCTTTAGTGAACGTTTTTTCAATAATTTTTGAATTCTCAATAGCATCGGCAGCAGCAGTTTTATAGGCTTTAATCAGCCCTGGGATACCAAGCTTTGTACCACCGAAATATCTTATTACAACAATTAAAATATCACTCAATTCCTTTGACAATAGTTGTCCCAGTATTGGCCTGCCTGCCGAAGAGGATGGTTCTCCGTCGTCATTAACTCTCCATAGCTCTCCCTTCTGTCCCAACCTGTATGCATAACAGTGGTGTCTTGCATCAAAGTACTCTTTTTTAACGGCTGATAAAATTGACTTAATCTCCTCTTCTGAAGATACCGGATATGCCAACGAGATAAATTTACTTCCCAGATCTCTGTAGACACCCGAAGAGGGCGAAGATATTGACTTATAAGAGTCCGGGGCCGGAATTTCACTCATCGTGTAACGTAAGCTTTTGGTAAAATTAGACCAATTTTACTAATTTTACAAAATGTATCAACAAGTTTTCATTGACTCTTTTTCTCTTTTAGGAGAACTATTATCTGACTATCTAAATGGAAGAAAAAGTAATCCGTTGTTAGATAAAGCCATAGAGAAGACGTATGCCCAAAATCAACTCTTCACCCCCTATATGCAGAAGAGGTCTTTGGAGGCAATTACTTGCGAGTTTCTCCAGAAGAAGATATTGGAATCCTGGCTGGAAGATTTCTCCTCATCAATTAACGAGAGAGAGCTTATTGTCGGAATTATTATGGCAGGAAATCTGCCCCTTGTAGGCTTTCATGATTTTCTCACAGTGATGGCATCTGGCAGTAAAGCCATTGTTAAGAGCTCATCAAAAGACCCTTTTCTCATTGTTGCTTTAACGGAGCTACTCTGCTCTTTTAATGAATACTGGAGAGATAGAGTTTCAGTTTGTAACACCCCTCCGGCAAACATCGACATGGTGATCGCCACAGGAAGTGAGTCCACTGCAAAACATTTCGACATATACTATGGAAATATTCCTAAATTAATTCGCGGAAGCAGATATTCTTTTGCTGTTCTCAACGGTGAAGAGAGCCTTGAAGATTTGAAGATGCTTTCCGAAGATATGTTTCTCTACCATGGAATGGGTTGCAGAAGCGTAAGCACTCTGTTTGTTCCAAAAGATTTTAATCTCAAAAATTTTGCAAAGATACTCAGCGAGTTTTGTATGTTAAAAGATAACGAGTATTATATGGATTCATACCGGTATCAGAGAGCTATTGCACAAATGTCCGGGGTAGAGTTTTTCGATGGCGGCTCTTTTATTTTAATGAAGAGTATTGCACCCCCGCCACCTATGTCTGTTGTTGCAATATTTGAATATGAACAAACAGAAGAGGTTATTAATTATTATCTTAATAACACAAATTCAATTCAATGTGCTGTAAACTTCAATATGGGAGAGCATAAAACTAATCTTGGAAAATCACAATTCCCAAGGGTTGACGACTATGCTGATGGAATAAATAGTTTAGAATTTATTCTCAAAAATAGTTAACTTTGCCTAAAGTTTTAACAGGATATGGTTTACAGATTAAGGGCAACAATTACCGGAAATAAGATTTTTATGCGTGAGTACGAGGTGAGGGCAGCTTCTTCGCTCTATTCTCTTAACCTATACTTGCAGAACGATCTTGGATTTGCTCCTGATCAGATGGTTATGTTCAGAGCGCTGGATAAAAACGGCAAAGTAAAGAAAGAATTTGGCCTTTTTGATCTTGGTGATGGAACCATGGATTCAGTCACTCTGCTAAAGCTTTCAAATGAAGGCTTTGAGAGAATAGAATATGTATACGACATGTTTAAAGGTCAGGCACTAACTCTCGAAAAGATATCCGAAGAGGAGGAGCTTGCAAGAAGGTCTTATCCAAGATTGGTTGCTGAAAAGGGAAAGAATCCAGACCAATTCTCAGACAATTATGATGATTTTGAACTTATAATCGATACAGGAGAGTTGTCGGTTTCAGATGATGAAATAGTTTCAGAAGATGAAATAATTGATTCGGGCGCAGATATTCGCGACTCTTCAGATATCTCCTGATTAACCCCAAATGAAAAAAAAGATATTAAGGCTGATAGTTGGTCCTACCGCATCGGGAAAGACTGATTTCAGCATTGAACTTGCAATACAATTAAAATCACCTGTAATATCTTGCGATTCAAGGCAGATATATAAAGAGTTAATCATAGGAACAGCACCTCCCACTGCAGAACAACTTTCAGCGGTAAAGCATTACTTCATTCACTCACACTCAATTCATAACCATTATACTGCGGGTAAATATGAGATTGAAGCGCTCTCTCTTCTGAATGAGCTGTTTAAAGAGCATGATCAACTTGTAATGGTTGGTGGTTCAGGACTCTATGCTGATGCAGTTTGTTACGGCATTGATGACTTTCCTCAACCTGACTTTGATTTGAGAGAGAGGCTCTCAGCAAGATTATCGCAAGAGGGGATTGATAATTTGAGAGATGAATTGAGTATTTTGGACAGAGAGAGTTATAATACTATTGACATTTCAAATCCGCAGAGGATTATAAGAGCACTTGAGGTAACAATAGGTACCGGGAAAAAATTCTCCTCTTTCAAAAGTTTCAAAAAAAAGGAGAGGAGTTTTACTGTAGAGCGCACACTTTTAGAGAGGCCAAGAGAGGAGTTGTACACCCGGATTAACAAAAGGGTTGATTTGATGATGGCTGCCGGTCTGCTTGAGGAGGTGAAGTCACTTTACTCTTACAGAAATTTGACAGCACTAAAGACAGTAGGATACCGCGAACTTTTTGCTTATATCGAAGGTAAATGCACACTTGATGAGGCGGTTGATCTAATCAAGAGAAATACTAGGAGATACGCAAAACGACAGATTACCTGGTTCAAAAGAGAGACTCCAAATAAATTTCTTTAATGATTTAAGCAATACAACCTCTGTTTTTAACTGTGATTGATGCAAAAAGAGGATGTCTTTTCAGACATCCTCTTTGTAATTAATTCAAATACAATTACTTAAAATGGCAGATCATCCTCTCCGGTATCGCTATCAGTATCAGGAGCTGTAGAGAATGATGTGCTCTCAGGTACAGAATAACTCACGTCATTTGAACTCTGTTCGGCTCTTTCAATTTTCCATGCGCGTAAATCGGTGTACCATCTCTGGTTAAACTCCCGGGATTCTGCATTGAATGAAATTTTCAAAACCTCGCCCTCTCTGTATCCGGATATTTCTGATACTTTTTCAGGGCCCCATACGTTCAAACAAACCTTTTTAGGGAAGTTATCTGTTGTCTCTATTACAAACTCCTGCTTTTGCCACTCACCTCTGGCACTATTGCCTGTCTGAACATCGAGTTTCTTAATTAGAGTACCTGTAATTTCAAGTGCCATATTATTTTTGATTTGCTTTTTTAATTTTGATAAGCTCAACTTCGAAAATTAATGTAGAACCCGGCTCGATTGTACCCATTTTCTGGCTTCCGTAAGCAAGTTCAGCAGGGATATAAAGTTCGATTTTACCACCTTCGCTTACTTTCTGTACTCCTTCTACCCAACCCGGGATAAACTGGTTAAGAACCAATGTAGCAGTTTCGCCCCTTGTGTGTGATGAATCAAACTCTGTTCCGTCAATCAGAGTACCTTTGTAATGTACTTCAACTGTGTCTTCTGCCGACGGAGTTACTCCGTTACCTTCAGCAAGAATTTTGTACTGAAGACCGCTCTCAAGAGTTATAACGCCCTCTTTTCCTTTGTTCTCTTCGAGGAATTTCAGTCCTTTCTCGGTATTTTCAATACTTGCAGCCTCTTGTTTCTTTATAAGATATCTTGTTATAATATCATTGGCTAAATTCATGTCAACCTTAAGAGTTTTATCTGCAAGAACATCGTCAATTGCCTTATGAACCTCTTTCATGTTTAGCTGACCAAATTCCGCCTGTTTAATCATAGATCCAACTGATGCACCTACTGCATAACTTACAGAGTCACTAAACTCTTTTGTGATTCCCGGAATCTGAGTACTTTTTGAACCTGAGCAAGAGGCCAGAACAACTAAAGCCAAAGCAATGATTGTGATTGATTTGATTGTTTTCATCTGATTTTAATTAAATTAATTTATTTTATTTATTTTTTTTTAAAGTTTCAACTTACAAGACGTCTAATTTTTGGTTTAGGTTTACTTGTAGTAATCCTTAATGCAATTACTCCTAGAAATGCCGCAACCACCGAACTGATTAATATTGAGGCCTTTCCCTCGTTAATTATCAATTCGTTTGAAAACGCTAAGCTATCAATAAAAATTGACATTGTAAAACCTATTCCCGCAATAATACCTACTGAAAAGATCTGGGACCACTTTAAGTCCCCGGGAAGCTCTGCAATTTTCATCTTGCACACCAGATATGAAGCAATGAAAATTCCCAATGGTTTTCCAACTATCAATCCAAAAAATACTCCTTTAGATATATTTGGGATTGCACTTATGTCCGGAATACCCTCAAATACAACACCAGCATTAGCCAAAGCAAAAATCGGCATTATTGAAAAGGTCACCCAGGGATTTATAGTATGTTCAAACCTGTTTATGAGAGGATTTATCTTTCGAAGAATGCTGTGCATGTTGTGTATTATGCTCAATTGTTGTTTATTGGCAAGAATACTTAACTCTCCGTGACTTGCTTCTTTAAATTTGTCAAGATAATATTTACTTCTGACGAAAAACCTTACCTCATTAATTGGAGCCTTAGAAGGGATGCACATTGCAAGTGCAACTCCTGCAATAGTGGCGTGAACACCCGACTGGTAAACAAAGTACCAGAGAAACAGTCCGGGAATAAGATAAAGTGCAGCATTGTGAAGATTCATCCTGTTGAAAAAAATCAGCAATAAAAGAATAGCCCCGGCAAACATTAAAAAACCAAAATGTATTTCGTGACTTGGATAATAAATTGCCAAAACAATTATTGCCCCAATGTCGTCAACAATAGCTAAAGCAGTCAGGAATATTTTTAGAGATAAAGGTATCCTGCTTCCAAGCAGTGAGATTACACCCAATGAGAAGGCGATGTCTGTTGCCATAGGTATTCCCCATCCGTTCGCACTTGGGGTGCCGGCATTAAAAAATAGATATATAAGAGCAGGAAAGAGCATCCCACCGGCTGCGGCAAAAATTGGTAAAGATGCTTGTTTGAAAGAAGAGAGCTCTCCTACCATCATCTCTCTCTTTATCTCAAGGCCTACAACAAAGAAAAATATTGCCATCAGAGCATCGTTAACCCAATGGAGCAATGACATTTCCAATTTAAAAGATCCTATTGCAAAGTCGGCGTTAATATGCCAGATATCATGAAAAGAGGCGAACAGATCGGTGTTTGCGGCTATCATCGCAAATACAGAACTCAATACAAGAATAACCCCTCCTGCATAGTTGTTGTTTACAAATATGCCAAAGACGTTTAGAATATCTTTTCTGCGGCTGGCTCTCTGCCGTGAGAAGGTAAATGCCATTTCCTGATACTGAATTATTCTAAAGTTGCGCCGAAAGTCTTTTTGAATTTAAGTCGGAATAGATACAAAGTTTGTAGAGTATTCTTGCGCCCACATTGGCATCCCACTCATTTTCATCAGAAGGGGCAACCTCGCACAGGTCAAAGCCGACAATTTTTTTGCCCGATGTGGCAAGCATATGCAATAGATAGTCAATCTCCCTGAATGATAATCCACCAGGAACAGGTGTCCCGGTGTTGGGGCAGAGGTCAGGAGAGAGACCGTCTATATCAAAAGTTATATATACATTGTTAGGTAAGCTTGAAATTATCTCTTCACACTGCTTTTTCCATGTCTTGCCTTCGAACTGGTTTCTCTTTAACTCGATGTCAGTAAAGCATCTTATTCTTGGGTCAGTATCTATGATCGCTACCTCTTGTTCGCAAAAATCCCTTATTCCAATCTGTGTAAGTTGTGAAATTTGAGAAACTTCGTTTAAGGCATTGTAGAGAATTGAAGCATGAGAGTATGTAAATCCTTCATATGCAATTCTCAGATCGGCATGTGCATCTATATGAAGAATTCCAAAATCATCGTACTTATCTCCGATTGCTCTAATCTGTCCAAGAGGCGTGCTGTGGTCACCCCCGACAACACCGGGAATCTTACCACATTCAAGGAGCTCAATAGAGGATTTATACACTAAATTATTAAGATATTCTCCTGCTTTATTTATAGTATCCAGTTGGTTCTGAACATCCGGATAGTCTCCACCATTTTCAAGATGTTCAATAACCTTCTCGGCTATTTTTCTTAGTGATTTATTCTGTTTTTTAACAGATTTATCAACCGGAACAGTTCCAATTTTGATTTTCCATGCCTCAGGAACATTGGCATCATAAAGGTCTACCTGAATTGAAGCGTCGATTATTGCATCCGGACCATCTGATGTCCCCGGGCGATAAGATGTAGTAACATCCCAAGGCACAGATATAAGGGCAATATCTGACTCTTCCAGACTGTATGGAAGAGCAAAGTACTTTCCATTGGCCATTCCCAACTCATTTGGATTAAATGCTGTCATACGATTCCCTCTCTTATAATGTCGTGTATATGTACCAATCCAATATATTTATCTCCCTCCATAACAATTACAGAGGTAATTTTGTTTGTCTCCATTAAGTTAAATGCTTTCACGGCCAGCTCTCCCGCATCAATAGTTTTGGGATTCAGTGACATGATGTCTCGTGCAACCAGTTTGTCAAATGATCCTCCTTTTTCAAGCATCCTCCTGACATCTCCGTCAGTAATGATCCCCTTCAGTTCGCCACTTTCATCCAAAACAACTGTGGCACCAAGCCGATTTGCAGAGATGTTGATTATTGTGTTCTGGATGCTCTCGTTAGGCTTGACATACGGGCGTACTTTAGAGTCTGTTAAATCACAAACCCTCATATACATTTTCTTTCCAAGAGAGCCTCCAGGGTGAAGCAATGCGAAATCTTGCTGGGTAAAACCCCGCACACTTAAAAGTGCAACGGCAATAGCGTCTCCCATAACGAGTTGTGTAGTCGTACTTGATGTGGGAACCAGGTTGTTTGGACAAGCTTCACTCTGTACTGTTGTCCTGATAATATAATCTGAGTGTAATGCCAGAAATGAGTCACAATTTGAAACCATTGCAACAACTTTGTTACCCATTTTTTTTATCAGAGGAATTAGAACTTTAATCTCTGGAGTACTACCGCTCTTTGAGATACATATCACAATATCGTCCGGCTGAATAATTCCCAGATCACCATGAATTGCGTCGGCTGCATGCATAAAAATTGCCGGAGTGCCCGTTGAATTAAGTGTGGCAACAATTTTGCAGCCTATAATTGCACTTTTACCTATGCCGGTTATGACTAATCTTCCTTTGCTATTGAATATGAGGCTTATAACAGCAGAAAAGCTGTCGTCAATTAAATTTCCCAAAGCAGCAACCGCCAAGGCCTCTTTTGAAATAACCTCTTTTGCAATTAGCTTAATGTCTTCATTAGATTTAATCATAAAAATTTTGCGATGAGAAAACAATTCGATAACTTAGAGCCACAAAGGTAACTATTTTTAATTTTTATTCAGCTTTTTCTGTCAATTATATATGCAAATCACTTCTGATTTACTGCACCAAGCACTCAAAAAACATTTCGGATTCGGCTCATTTAAAGGGCAACAGGAAGAGATAATATTGAATTTGCTTGAGGGGAACGATGCATTTGTCCTGATGCCTACCGGTGGAGGAAAATCGCTCTGTTATCAGTTGCCGGCACTGCTGATGGAGGGCACTGCAATAATTATTTCTCCCCTTATAGCTCTTATGAAGAACCAGGTTGACGCAATTCGCGGATTTATGGTGGAAAGAGATGGGGTTGCTCACTTTTTAAACTCATCTTTAACCAAAATCCAGATAACTGAGGTAAGAGAGGATCTTCTGTCCGGAAAAACAAAACTGCTATATGTAGCACCTGAATCACTTACCAAGGAGGAGAACATAGCACTTCTTAAACAGATTAAGATATCGTTTTATGCTATTGATGAGGCACACTGTATTTCTGAATGGGGGCATGATTTCCGTCCCGAATACAGGCGGATTAACCCATTGGTAAATGAGATAGGTAAGGCACCGGTTATTGCCCTTACTGCAACGGCAACACCAAAAGTGCAGAGTGATATTCAGAAAAACCTGGGAATGTCAGGAGCTAAAGTTTATAAATCTTCTTTCAACAGACCCAACCTGTATTACGAAATAAGGCCAAAGGAAAACATAGACAAAGAGATAATAAAATTTCTAAGGAATAACCACGGTAAATCAGGCATTATTTATTGCCTCAGCAGAAAGAAGGTAGAGGAGATAGCTGAGTTTCTAAATGTAAACGGTATAAAGGCGCTGCCATATCACGCTGGATTGGATGCCATTACAAGAGCTGCTAATCAGGATAAATTTCTTATGGAAGATGCTGATATTATTGTGGCAACAATTGCATTTGGTATGGGTATAGATAAACCGGATGTAAGGTTTGTAATTCATTATGATATTCCGAAAAGTCTTGAAGGGTATTACCAGGAGACCGGTCGTTCAGGAAGAGACGGAGGAGAGGGACAATGTATTGCATTCTATTCCTATAAAGATATTCAGAAACTTGAAAAATTTATGCAGGGTAAGCCGATTGCTGAACAAGAGATTGGCAAACAGTTACTTGCAGAAACAGTTGCTTATGCCGAAAGTAATCTCTGCAGAAGAACTGTCTTGATGAATTACTTTGGAGAAGATTACACTACAGGTAAATGCGGCTCATGTGACAATTGCCTGTTTCCTAAGAATCAGTTTGACGGAAAAGAGGAGATTGCTCTTGTTCTTGAGCTGATTCTGAGCATGAAAGAGCAGTTTAAATCAGAGCACGTTGCCAATATACTTGCAGGCGTAAATAACTCTCTGATAAAATCATACAACCACCACAATCACGAGTTGTTCGGGACAGGTATGTCAAAGGGGGTAAAATTTTGGATGGCAGTAATAAGACAATGCATAATACATCATCTGTTAGAGAAGGAGATTGAGAGGTATGGTCTTCTGGCAATAACACCAAAGGGGGAACAATACCTTAAATCACCCTATTCAATTATGCTATCAGAAGACAGAGAATTTGTAAGTGGTGATGATGATGATGAGGTGGTATCAGCTGCTGCCAAGAGTTCAGGAGGAGGCGGAGATGAAACCTTGCTAAAGATGCTCAAGGATATCAGATTGTCCATATCACGAAAGATAAACCTTCCTCCGTTTGTAATATTTAATGACACATCTCTTGAAGACATGTCAATTCACTACCCGATTACTTTTGACGAACTCAAAAATTGCCAGGGAGTGGGAGAGGGCAAAGCCAAAAGGTACGGAAAGGAGTTTATTGACTTGATATCAAAATATGTAACAGAAAATGATATCGAAAGGCCATCTGACCTGGTGATTAAGTCTATTGCAAACAAATCACTAAATAAAGTATATATCATAACCGGGATAGACAGAAAACAACCTCTTGATGATATAGCAGAGTCTAAAGGGATGGAGCTGGAAGATATGTTAACAGAGATTGAGGCCATTGTAAATTCAGGAACAAAGCTTAACATCGACTACTACATAAGGCAGACTGTTGACGAAGATAAAGTTGATGATATCTACGAATACTTTAAAACTGAGGCCTCAACCGATTCTCTAAAAGAGGCAGCAGATGAACTAGGACGAGGTTACACCGAAGAGGAGATCCGATTGGTGAGAATCAAATTCCTATCTGAAATGGGCAATTGATTTAACATATTTTTAATAGCTTTGTATGTTTATGAAAAAATCACTTTCTGCATACAAAATTCTCATCTGGAGCTCAGTTGCCGCAATAATTCTGATTACCCTGATTTTTCTGGTTTTAGTGCCGGGAAGGGGCAGTTCCAACAAAAGTTCAGTTATCTCTTCAGAGACAGCATTGGCGATACCTACAGATGCCTCTGCATTTTTTCTCTTTAAAGATATTGAGACAGTTTCCAATAGCATAAACTCAGTTAACTACCTATTTGGCAGAATAATTTTTGGAAATTCTCCGCTAAATCAACTTATCGATAAGCTTTATTCAATCTCCGGAGCAGAGACCCTTAAAGATGTAAGGGATTATGGATGTGCACTTTCATACCACTACTCATCAAAGGATGAAGTCTCTCCTTTATTTGTTCTTAAACTTAAGGATGGTGAACTAACCTATATTCTTGGCTCATTAAAAGATGGCAACTCCAGGACAAGACAATACAACGGAATATCCGTTTATAAATGGAATAATGTCGAATATGCATCATCTGGCGGCTTTCTTCTTGCATCTCCCTCTCCGTTGATTCTGGAATCATCTTTAAGACACATTCTGTCCGGTTCATCGATTCTTGACAATACTGACCTTGCTGACCTGCTTGTAAAAACGGAACTTAGAGAGACAATGCTCTTTATAAATCACGCTCAGTGCGGAAAACTATTTTCTGCTTACTCAAATAGAAGGTATCTGAAATATTCTGACTTTATTTCACGAGTCACATCATGGAGTGCTCTGGAAATTTACTCTCAGGGGAATAAGATTATTTTACGAGGAGGGGTGTTTAACAGTAAAGGACCTGCAAATTACTCCGAAGCTTTCAGAGGGAGCAGGGGAGTTAAATCGGATATTGCCTCTGTTATTCCGCATAATTCGTACTCTTTACTCACTTTGTCAGTTGAAGATATACCATCATACCTTAAGAAATTCAATGAGTTTGGTGGTTTCTACAAGAGAACAGATCCTGAGATTGCACTGAAAGCTGCAAAATGGTTCGCCTCCCTTGATGCAAAAGAGGTTGGAGCAGCGTTGATACCATATGGGTCTGTTTTTAGGAATACTATCATTATTCGTACCGGCAAACCTTTTTTTGGATTTGTAAAAAGATGGTTGTCACAAGATAAAGAGATGCTCTCACTACCCTTTAATGAAAGTGGTTATATGAAACTTCTGTTTGGCGAGATGTTTCAGGAAGAGGAAAACAGCTATATTTTGCGAAAAGGAGAATACATAATAATTGGTCAGGAAGAGGTTTTAACTGAAGTTTTCGCAAAAAAGGGAGAAAAATTCTCCTTTGATGAGTACATCTCCCAGACCAAGGCATACAATTTGCTCGACAGGAGTTCGGGAGCAATGACTCTTATAGTAAACGGATCTGAACAACCCGATTCTCTTGTAAGGTTTTTCAAAAAAGATGTAAACTTAAAAGGGATAACCAAGTCTTTAAACCTTATGGTTGGTGCCATTCAATTAAAGCCGGACAAGCAAGGAAATCCGGCTTATGAAATCTTCTTTTATGGCGATTCTCTAAAAGAGTTGCCTCAGCCGGGTAAAACAACCATGGAATCTCCCGCAGGGTGGGAGAGAGATACTATTGTAAAAATTCCTGCAGGGCCTTTTGAAGTTATTAATTTTTCCACCGGAGAAAAGGAGTTTCTCGAACAATTGCCGAATTTCTGGTTAAGACTCTCTGATAAAGAGATGAAAGGAATCTGGGCTGTTCCGTTTCAGGTGCCGTTAAGAGGTTATGTACAACAGGTTGACTACTATCGCAACGGTAAACTTCAAATGCTCTTTGCAGGAGGGAACAGAGTTTTTATGCTTGACAGAAGTGGCCGGTTTGTTTCCCCTTACCCAATTAGTACAGATTCACTTATACTTTTGGGACCAAAGGTCTATAACATTAAAAAAGACGGTGATTTTGCAATTATGCTACTTCATACTGACAATACATTAAGGCTTTATGATAAAAACTGCAAACCATACCCTACATGGAGTGACATTAAACTTCCTGAAACAATAAGAGAGTTTCCGGAATTAAAGGATTTTGGGGGAAACAGATACTGGATTCTCAGAACATCGCTAAGAACTATGATTTATTCGGTTAATGGTATACCTGTTACTGACATAAAAGAGAAAAACCGGATAAAACCCGACTCGCCGGTTATTCCTTTAACCGGGAGTGATGTGCTTGTACAAACACTCCAGGGTAAAAATATTTCGATAAACCTTGAGACGGGTGATATTAAACGATACAAACAGTAAGATGGAAGGTTTTATTACATTTGTTTTTATTTTCATACTGATAATTTGGGCGTTATCAAGAGTAGTTCCCTTATTGCTAGCATGGTGGCTCAGACGAAAATTCAGTGATATTGCAGCCAGGCAACAACAGTACCATAAAAATACCACAACAAAAGATGGAGATGTCATTATTGAGGAGGAGAAGAGAGAAACAAAAGTGGTAGATAAAAATGTTGGTGAGTATATAGATTTTGAAGAGACAAATTAACTATGAATACCTTTTTAAGATTACTGGTTTTTGCGAAACCATTTGGCAAGTATTGGCCTAAATACCTTGTAATTTCAATATTTTCAGTTTTTTTTGGTATTGCGAATTTAGCACTGATTGCTCCTCTACTTGAGGTTCTTTTTGACGCCGATTCGATAGACCTAACCATTACTCTTCCTGAGTTTTCACTATCCCTCGATTATTTCATTGCCCTTTTTCAGCACTATCTAGTTGGGTTCATTAAAGAGTACGGCCCTCTTACAGCGCTTGTATATGTGTGTGTTGTTCTGATTTTTACATCACTGCTGTCAAATGCCATGAGATATTTGTCTCAAAGGATTCTGGTAAGCATGAGAACAAACATCATGAGGAACATCAGGAGAGAGTTGTTCAATAAAATTACTAAACTGCACATAGGTTTTTACAGTAAGAACAGAAAAGGAGATATACTATCCAGTATCTCTAATGATGTTACAGAGGTACAGAATGGCGTTGCCAACAGTTTTCACATTCTCTTCAGAGATCCAATACTTATTGTGGGATTTCTCTTTATGCTCTTTTATATGTCTCCCCAACTTACTGCCGTAACTCTTATTGCATTACCTGTTTCCGTTCTGATAATCGGCAGAATCAGCAGGAAACTCAAAAGGGGTGCTGCCGAGACACAGAGTATGATGGGTCGAATCGTAAGCCATTTTGAGGAGGCCATTTCAGGAGCAAGAATAATCAAGGCCTTTAACGCTCAAAGATATGTTAACGAAGGCTTTAGTAAGAGTAACGAACAACATAGGCAGACTAGCAAAAGGATGTTTAACCGTCAGGAACTTGCCTCTCCTTTGTCTGAGTTTTTAGGAATATCGGTAGCTGCAACTGTGCTTTTTTACGGAGGGTATCTTCAGATGAATGGTCAATTGGGAATGGCCTGGTCTGAATTTGTTGTCTATATAATGTTTTACTGGAGAGTTCTGGAGCCGCTTAAGGCAATATCATCTGCATTTACCAGTCTTCAAAGAGGCCTGGCATCAGGAGAGAGACTTTTTGCAATTCTAGATGTAGAGACAGTCATTAAAAAGAGCCCGAATGCAATTCCTGTTAATGATTTCAATGAGTCGGTAGAATTCAAAAATGTTTCATTCCGCTATGCAAATGAACCAGTACTTAAAAACATTAACCTGAAGATAGAGCGGGGAAAAACAATTGCTCTTGTCGGACCCTCCGGTGCCGGTAAAAGCACCATTGCAGATTTGATTCCAAGATTTTATGATGTCACAGAGGGTTCAATTATGCTTGACGGAACCGACATAAGGGATTTCGAACCAAAAGACCTAATCTCACTTATGGGAATTGTTACCCAGGAGGCAATTCTATTTAACGACACTGTTTTTAACAATATCGCTTTTGGAATGACAAATGTAGAACCTCACAATGTTTACAAGGCGGCTGAGATTGCAAATGCTCATGAGTTTATTGTTAACCTGGAAAACGGTTATGAAACAAACATAGGAGATAGGGGTGCAAATCTATCCGGAGGCCAAAGACAACGTCTGGCAATAGCAAGAGCAGTTCTTAAAAATCCGCCTATTCTCATACTAGACGAAGCTACATCTGCCCTCGATACCGAAAGTGAAAAGTTGGTACAGGAGGCATTAACAAACCTTATGAAAAACCGAACCTCAATTGTTATTGCACACCGACTGTCCACAATACAGCATGCTGACGAAATAGTAGTGCTTAAAGATGGTATGATAGTAGAAAGAGGAAAACATAAAGAGCTGATTGACAAAAAGGGACTATATTCTCACTTATGTCAGCTTCAAACATTTTCATAAACTTTACAGTTTTATTATGAAAGAGTCATTTAATCTGCTGTTGCAAAATAGCCTCAAAGAGAACTGGGATTACCCGGCACTTTCTGATTATAAGGGCATTACATTGAATTATAAAGATGTAGCACGCAGAATTGAGAAACTTCACATAGTATATGAGTATTGCGGGGTAAAAAAAGGTGATAAAATTGCGCTTTGCTCAAAGAATCAAGCAAACTGGGGAGTTGTTTTTCTCTCTGCGCTCACATACGGTGCTGTAGCTGTTCCGATTCTTCATGAGTTTAAACCAGGAAATATCCATCATATTGTAAACCATTCAGAGTCTCTTATTCTTTTTGCCGGCGATGTAATGTGGGAACAACTGAATGAGACAGAGATGCCAAATCTTCAGGCGGTAATTATGATGAATGACTTTTCTGTACTATACGCAAAAGATCAAAAAATTGTTGAAACAAGAGAGCATTTGAATGAGCTTTTCGGAAAGAAATATCCAAAAAATTTCAGGCAACAACATATTAAATATCATGAGGACTCTCCGGAAGAGCTATCAATGATAAACTACACATCAGGTACAACCGGGTTTTCAAAAGGAGTAATGATTCCTTACAGAGCACTCAGGTCAAATGTTGATTTTGCAAAGCTGGTTCAGCCACACTTAAACAACACATCAAATGTTGTTGCAATGCTGCCGACAGCCCATATGTACGGGATGATGTTTGAGTTTCTCTTTGAGATGACTGTAGGTGCACATGTCCATTTTCTGACCAGAATTCCAAGCCCCAAGATTATAATGGACGCATTTGCTGAAATAAAGCCCGATATTGTTGTTTCAGTTCCTCTGATTATAGAAAAAATATATAAGAAGAAGCTTCAACCCATACTTAACAAAACTTCTATAAGAGTTCTTCTCAAACTCCCTGTTATTGATCAGAAGATACAAAAGAAAATAAAAGCGGAACTTGTTAAAACATTTGGTGGAAGATTTTATGAGGTGATTATTGGAGGAGCAGCTTTTAATAAAGAGGCAGAAGCCTTTTTTGCAAAAATTGGCTTTCCCTTTACAGTCGGTTACGGGATGACGGAATGTGCTCCAATTATTACTTATGCTCCATGGAACAACGCAAGGCTCTACTCATGCGGAAAGGCCGCCCCGGGTATGGAGATAAAAATTGACTCTTCTGATCCGGCAAATATTCCCGGAGAAATTTTGTGCAAGGGAGATAATGTGATGCTGGGTTACTACAAAAATCCCGACGCAACAGATGCTGTATTGCAAAAAGATGGCTGGCTCAAAACCGGAGATATGGGGGTTATTGACAGCGATGGGTACCTATACATAAGAGGTCGTTCAAAAAGTATGATTCTTGGACCATCAGGGCAGAACATCTATCCTGAGGAGATTGAAAGCATTTTAAACAATTTACCATATGTTGTTGAATCTTTGGTGATTGAGGACAAAGATGCTCTTACTGCATTAATCTATCCTGATTTTGAGCAGGCCGAAGCGGACGGGTTGTCGGAGGCTCAATTGGAAAAGAAGATGGAAGAGCTCAGATACAGTGCAAACGAAGAGTTGCCAAACTACTGTAAGATTCAAAGCATTAAAATATTCCCGGAGGAGTTTGAAAAAACACCAAAAAGAAGCATTAAACGATTTTTATATCAACGGACTGAAATATAATATGGAAGATAAACAACTACAATTTGACAGAAGCTATCTTGATATGGCAGAGGTATGGTCCAGAAACTCCTATTGTAAGAGACGGCAGGTAGGAGCTTTGCTCGTTAAAGATAAAATGATAATCTCTGATGGCTATAACGGCACACCAGCAGGATTTGAAAACATATGCGAGGATGAGGATGGTAAAACTAAGCAGTATGTTCTGCATGCTGAGGCAAATGCAATAACAAAAATTGCTAAATCGGGCAACAACAGCCTTGGAGCAACAATGTATGTAACCACAGCACCTTGTCTTGAATGTTCGAAGCTCATTATACAGGCGGGAATTAAGAGGCTTGTGTATAGAAACAGCTACCGTATTACTGACGGAGTAGATTTATTGGTAAGGGCAGGAGTGGATGTTCTTTTTTTAAACGAGGAGTAACTAATATGAATTCATTTATAAAAAGATTCAAAACAAACCCCTGGCCGCTTGTCGTAATTATTTTTTTGCTGGGTGCGGTATCCTATAAATACCTCTCTGCTTATCTTGCCGACAGGGAACTTAATATCAGCAACAATAGGTGGGATAAACTTTTGCTTGTATTGTCTCAGGTTGATAAAAATTATGTTGACACAGTAAATTATAAAGAGATTACCGAACAATCAATTCCCTATATACTCGAAAAACTTGACCCACACTCAGTATATCTTGCTCCTGAAGAACTTAAGAGTGCTGATGAGCAGTTACAAGGGAATTTTGACGGCATAGGAATTCAGTTTAATGTTCCCAACGATTCAGCTGTTGTAATAAATGTTATTCCCGGAGGTCCATCAGAGAGAGCAGGCATATTATCAGGAGACAGGCTAGTAAAGGTAAACGGAGAGATAGTTGCCGGGGTTAAGATGAATCAGGACTCGCTTGTAAGAAGGCTTAGAGGAAAGTCTGGTTCGATGGTAAAGGTTGATGTAAAGCGCTATGGCGTTAAAGAACTTGTCTCTTTTGACATTAAAAGAGATAAGATCCCGGTCAAGAGTGTGGATGTAGCATATATGATCAACGACACCCTTGGTTATATAAAGCTTTCAAAATTTACCCGGACAAGCCATAATGAGTTTATGGAGTCCATTTTAAAACTCAGAAAAGAGGGAATGAAGTCACTGGTTTTTGATCTTCGCGGGAATTCGGGTGGATACCTTGATCAGGCTTTGCTGCTTTCTAATGAGTTTCTTAATAAGGGAGACCTTATTGTTTATATGAAGGGAATTCACAGACCAAGGCAAGACTTTCATGCCGATAATACAGGCAAATGTCGGGATATATCTCTCAAAGTCATAATTGATGAGGGCTCAGCTTCGTCAAGTGAAATTTTTGCAGGAGCTATTCAGGATAACGACAGAGGCATAATTGTGGGCAGAAGATCATTTGGTAAAGGACTTGTTCAGGAGCCGATCTACTTTTCAGATAATTCCGGCATAAGACTCACTGTAGCAAGATTTTACACACCCACTGGAAGATCAATACAAAAGCCATACGATAAAAACTACAGAGAAGATATTCTTGAAAGATACCGCCACGGAGAGATGATGAATGCAGACAGCATACGAAAAAATGACTCTCTCATTTACACAACACCTAAAGGAAAAATCGTTTACGGAGGAGGAGGGATAACTCCCGATATATTTGTTCCTGTTGACACATCCGGAATAAACCAATTTTTTGTATCGGTATCAAATATGGGGATGACCTTCAGATTCAGTGCCAGAATGGCCGATGAATACAGACAAGCTTTAAATAAAATTAAAAGCATGAATGAGCTTAATAAGTTTTTCTCAGATATAAATTTTGAGCAGAGGTTTTTAAGCTATGCAAAGAGCAACGGCATTTCTCCCCGCAAAGGGGAATGGGAGGAGAGCAGAGAGTTGATTAATAATCATATACGAGCATTTATCGGGCGTTATACCCCTTTGGATGACAATGCCTTTTATCCGATATTACTTGAGCTGGACAATATGGTTCTGGCTGCTATTGGGCAATAAACCTATAAACAATTTCTCCTGTCTGTCTTTCGGGAGCTGTAGTAGAGGCGGTAAATCTTGATGATTTTGCCGCCCTTATTGCATATTCCTGGAGGCACTTATCGGGAGACGAAAGATCTGGTTTTACAACAGCAGCAATCACATATCCCCTTCTGTTTACAACAATTGTAACATTTACATCACCTCCGCCAACACACTTATAGACCGGAATTGGCAAACTCATGGCCTTTCTTCCATCAAGAGTATATGAGATTACAGATGGACCTTTATAAGCCTCTGTTTTGGTTGTCTCTTGCTTAACAGGATCGGGAACATTGTCGGTCCCTTTATTAGCCTCTGCGTCCCTCTTTGCAGCATTGAGTTTCTCTTGCAGCATCCGGGCTTCGTTATATACCTGATTGGGGTCGCGAAAGCGGTCATCTCTCAAAGCCTCCCTTCTTGTTGTAGCATCAACTACAACATTTCTTACAGCAGGTCTGCCGGCAATCAGGTCATCAAGCTCTTTGCTGACATCCTCTTTCAGCTGCTCCCTTCGGGCAATCTCCTCCATAAGCTCCTCTTTGGTAAAGTCGAGAATAAAGGAGGTCTCTTCTCTTAAAAGATATGTTATACGGGAGCCAAGCAGAATAATAAGCAGCAATAAATGAAATGCTACCGTAAGATATA
>JAUYTX010000044.1 GCA_030695025.1 Bacteroidales bacterium
TTTAACAGAAAAGTGACAATAAATATGCTAAAGAGAAAAGCTGACTCCTCTATTGGTAAACTAGAGAGATTTGAATACTTCTTTCTTGTGCTGTGTGTGATATTGACGGGGCTCTATTCTACACTCCTTGCAATAAATGAAGAGAGGGCATTCAAGAACGAAAGTATAATGGTAATCATTACTGTATTTGTACTTGCAGGAATATGGCAGGGATACAAAATTTATCTTCTCGGCAAAATAAAATATGATAGTTGTACCACCATTGATCTGCTCAAAAGAGCTTCGGAGTTCAAGCTTATGACACAGGCAAGGTTTGTAGTGGGTATGGTGCTGTTGATCCCGACAATAATTCTGCTTGTGAATTTTCAGAGAGATATGCTAACCAGGGAGATGATAGTGGGAATGGTTGTAGGTGGCACATTTGGTCTTCTGATTGGAATAAGAGCCTTTCTTATGCATTGGAAGAATATTGATGAACTAATCTATGATCTTAAAGAGATCAAAAGCTATGAAAAGGACTGATAGTTATTTGTTCAACGGCACAGCTCCAAAACAGGGTAGTGGGGTTCGATAAAGCCAAATTTTCTGTAGAGTTTCTCTCCGTCCTTTGATGTATGGAGAGAAATTTTGCTTATTCCCCTACGCCCGGCCTCATCAATGAGTTCCTGCAGAATTACTGCCGAGTACCCTTTTCTCCTCTCCTCTGGCAGGGTGTACATATTAAGTATGTCTCCCTCAAGATATAACGGTTTGTTTGCATCACCGGGAATCTTCTTAATAACCATTGCCCCAAAGCTTACGACCTTCTCCTCAAGCAGCGCCATATATGCAAAGAATCGCTCTCCTTCCAGAGCTTCTCTGAAGTATTCATTGAGTCCTTTTTCCAGTTCTGCTTTGTACTCCGGTGAAAGTTCTCCCTGCATCTCTTCCAGATACTCTATCCTGTATTTTGTTAGAAGCTCTATCTGCTCTATCTGAATTTTTTGTAAAGTGAGATTTTTCATACCCAAAGGTACAACAAAAAAAATCTCCGCGCCAGTTTTGGATATGTGTTTGCTAAACAGGTGTATGCAAAATAGACTTATGCGAATTTGCTCTTGCATTTGCATAAGTCTCTTTTGTAATGTGTTGAGAAGAAATTAGTTGTCCAAAAGTGGCGCGGAGATTTTTTTTATCCAGTTTGTGAGATATTCTGCTATACTCTCCATGCCTTCATAGTTTACCTTATCTTCGGTATCTTCAGGCGTATGAATCTCTATTGGGATACCTGTATAAAATTCAATAGTTGGAATCCGGGCGTGAATAAAAGGGAGAGCGTCACTCGGGATGCCCTTACTTTTAATAAGATTAAGATTACTCTCCAGTTGAGGGATATGTTTAACAGCCATCTGTTTATCTTTGCCTGAGTAGTGGTAATACAAGGAGTCACCCTTAAATCCTCCAAGTAGATCTAAATTTACCATTAATTCAATGCTCTCATTTGGAAAGGGCAGGTTTTCCAAAAAGAATTTTGACCCGGCTATCATGCCCTCCTCCGCTCCAAAGGCTACGAAGATAATATTGTGATATGTATCTTCATTTCTAAGCTTTTTAGCCAACTCAAGCATCATTGCAACACCAGAGGCGTTGTCGTTGGCTCCTGGGTGAATTACACCCTTTCTAGTGCCGATATGGTCGTAGTGTGCTCCAACAATTATGTACTTGTCACTCTCTCCTCTTTTAACTCCAACTATGTTTGAGGTTTGGATAATGTTCGAATATCTTATTGCATCAATTTCAATGTCATAGTCAAGAGGTATCTGAGGGATTATTTGTTTACTTGCAACTGCATTGTTATAACGATTATACTCCTCTTTTGAAAAGATTCTGAAAAAGTCAGAGGTGTCAATTTGGATTTTAATTACTTTGTCTCCGGTATTGTAATCCGTTGAGTTGAATGGGGCAATTCTCTTCCGGATGAACCTTCTACTCTCTTGGTGACTTTTATACTCGTTAAAAAGGTATATTAATGAAGTTGCCCCTGATGGCTGTAGCTGTAACATATCTATTTTTTTGAGAGATTTCAGCCAATTTGATACTTCATCGGTGTGTTCAATGAATGTTTTAGAAGGATACAAAATAACAGCTTTATCCTTGAGAGTGCCATCAGCTAATACATCTCTATCAAGGCAGTAGCCAATGAAGGAACATTTTGCCTTTACTATTGCGGTTTGATAATGGTTGCTGAGACCAAAATTTGTAACTGTATGAATCGAAGAGTCTCTCAAATTTATAAATCTCAAAACTCCTTCGTAAAACGATGAGTAAGTATATTCGAATGGCAGCAAATAGGAGTCGCTGCCTTTATGGTGTTCCAAATTATTTAAGCTGAATTGTTCAGAAATGTAGCATTGGGCCAGTGAATCTTCAATTGTACCGGGAAACCTTCCGGCCATCTGTTCAGATGTCAGATACCTCACTACCTCTTTCATTGAGGGTTGAGCATATACCTCTCCACTTAGCAAAATTGCTAAAAGGAATGACAGTATGACATGACTTCTAACTAATTTTTTCATGATCATCATTAGCCGATCTCTTCAAAAACTGGTTCATCTTCGCTCGCAACAGGACAAGTTTCATTAAGTGATTCAATTATGGCAAATATAAGGCTGTTAGACATAAAAACAGCTGTTGTTTTACCTGTTTTTATCCACACCGGTTTCCCGTTTTCGTCTGCTTTCAATAAGTCAATATCTGAAGAATTTTCTATACAGGCGCCACATTCAATGCAGTTCTCATGATTAATGTAAAATGTGCTACCACCAGAACGGGTTTTTATCATTGATTTTGTATTAATTACGGTGGAATTATTAGTTGATTTAGTGATTTCGGCCTTAGTTTGTAATTCTTCTTTCGAGCAAGATAATGTAAGAATAAAGGTAATTGCCAGTGTTAGTTTAACAAGATTGTTTTTCATTTTTTGATTTTGTTGGATAAATGATATAATATAGAAATAGTTAGTCCAAAAGTAGATTTGCTATTTGGATTATGCTTCACAAAACTTGGTGACGATGTATATTTTAGCACTCAGTGTGTGTTTTTCTCCGCGCCAGTTTTTGGTATGTGGGAGATATTGAGCAAATTAAAAATGAGCCAACTTTTGGTGGTTACATAACAAATAGGCTGACTTGTTTTTAAGCACCAGACATACAATTAGTTATCATAAAGTGGCGCGGAGAATATTTTCACGATATTTTCTGGAGATATCAAGAGCTTTATTCCCGATGTAAAGTTTCTTAGGTGTAATTTTGGTAATATGGGATTTGTTTACAAGATATGAGCGGTGTATTCTAATAAATCGGGAATCAAGTGCCATTTGCCAGTTTGAGATATTCCTCTTTGTTCTGTATGATGTATCAGTATTTGTTCTTATCCACACCTCATCGTCACAGGATTCAATATAAACGATTGATTCAATTTCGATTGAAATCCTCTTTCTGTCTGATATAAATTCAATGTATTTTGACTTTTTAATATCTGTCATTGATTTAATTCTGCTTTCAAGCAGCTTCTCCAGTGATAAAAATGCAATGATTATTAGCCATATAAAAAAGGGATTAAAAACTAAGTCTGCATTTTTTTCAGACATATAGTTGATAAGATATATGTCGACCAGGATAATACATAGGTATTCGATTATCAGTACAGCAAATGCCAGACACATCATGTGGAACACCCCTCTCAAGCGTTTAGTGAACGAAATATCCTCGATGAAAAATTTTGCTGTTATAACTCCGGGCAGTGTTGCTACCGAGAGCATAAGCGCAGATGAGTATCCATCTGCGGTGCTCATGAATACACCGCTCAGCAAAAAAGTCACGAATACCCAGTATAGAAAATTGATAAAACCGTTCATACCATAAAATTAGATCATTTAAATCAACTTCACTACCAATTTTAACTTAACATTCTAAATTTCGATTAAACAGCGGGTTTTTGCACCCGGATGAGGGGTTTTGTAAGGCACAACAGGAGGTAATCTGTTAAGAATGAGGTTAACTTTGCTATAACCTTTTAAAATTATTATCATGTCAATCAGATCATTGTTTCTTGAAGGTGGAGTCTTTGGAATGACTCTGCTCACCATAGTATTAATCCTGATTATTCTTGCTGCTTGGAAAGCTCCGGCCTGGGTAAAGGAACTTGGTTTAATTGCCCTTATGACCGGAGTTTTATGGACGTTTAGTGGTTTTTACCAGATTAGTGACATTGTTGCCGATAATCCGGGAATCACTCATGATGTTATATTCGGAGGTGTAAGAGTAAGTTTAATACCCTTTTTTTACGGAGGATCAATCTATTTGGCGTCTCTGATACTGCGGATTATAAACAAACCGAGGTTGTAGAATTTTTCTCCGCGCCAGTTTTGGATATGTGTTTGCTAAACAGGTGTATGCAAAATAGACTTATGCGAATTTGCTCTTGCATTTGCATAAGTCTCTTTTGTAATGTGTTAAAAAGAAATTAGTTGTCCAAAAGTGGCGCGGAGAATGTTTTACGTGGAGATTAGTGTTTAAATCGCTGAATTACTTCAGGCATGAATCTTTCAAAGAGGGTTTTCAGGGCCTCTTCGTTTGCCTGAAGAAAGGAGATGCTGAGGTTGGGGTTGATGGCGCTGGATTTATAGTGGGACATAATTTGAAGAGATCTATGCAGGCCTTCTGTTGTTGAGTAATGCAGCAGCCGGTTTGTGCCTATGAAGTGAAAGATAAATCCCTTTACCCGGTTGGGCAGGTGAGAGTAGTTCAAGAGTGCCGAGAGGTAAAAATTGTACGAGAAGAGCCTAAGGTTGCATGTGGGGTTGTATTTTTTAAAATCGGAGGCCAGAAAGTGGTCAAAATACATATCGGCCACTATTCCGGAGTAGCGGTTGAAAACAGGGCGCAACATCTCTACAGTTTCAAGAAATACAGGATGAGAATCCGTAAAGCGGTCAATCTCTCTGTGAAGCAAAATTCCCCGCTGTATATCCGGCGGATAATTCTCATGACTTTTGCCCTTTACAAAATCTCCGATAAAGTTACCCACCTGCAATTGCCGGTTGTCACCTGAAAGAAATATGTGTGAGAGGTAATTCAAAATCTTTTTTTTACAAAACTACTAATGGTTATGGTTAAAAAAGAAAAAGCAGATATATATACCTGCTTTTTCACCCTAAACACACTTTGTCCTAAACTTAACCTATGAAACTAGAGCAATTCGCTATATTGAATTTTTTATTAATTCTGGTTTATATTAAACCGATATATCCTTTAGGAAATCAAGTATTCCGAATATCCTGAGAAGCCAAATTATCACTATGATCACAACAACGATATTCAAGATTCTCTTGATTTTCACGTCCATTGGAATATAGGTGTTAACGAGCCACAAAACGATACCTGCAACAACAAGAACAATTAAAATAGTAAGTAATGGCATAATATATTTTTTAAGTTTTTACTATACCAAAGTTAACCTACAATAACTATATATTCTTTACAAAATTCCGTCAAAAATTTGCAAATTTCACACATTGATGTTGTAACGTTGACTAAGTTGGACACTAGTATATATTATAAAATTCTTTAAGTGGATAGAACGATTATTGATTCATATCTGTATGGATATAATTGAAACGGGTCAGATATTTTCCTGCAGCAAGTCTTGCGAGCAAGTAACTTATTGTTGACTCTGCCCCCTGGTTCAGATTTACATGCGTCTCCTCAAGTCCGTCATAACAACCTCCTGTACATGGATTATAAACAATCTGGTTTAAACGGTTCTTTCCAAGAAACCAGTTAAATGCAATTGATATCTTCTTTAAATACTCCTGGTCATTAAGTTGGTCGTAGAATGAACTTAAAGCAAGAATTGTATAGGCAACATCAATAGGCTGCTCTCCGTACCCTACCATGATGTCACCTTTTTTAAGCCATTTTTTATTTGATATTACCACCATTCCACTTTTTTTAAAGGTTTTGGAAAGCAGAAATTTAAATGACTTTATTGATATTGTTTTATAAGCTTGATCTTCTGTAGCCATCCAGGCATATAGCATGCCCTCTGAGAGAGAACTGTTTGCGTAAGTGAGATAACTCTCAAACCACATCCAATCCGTTGATGATTCGTGTTTAAACATCTCTGAAAGCCTATCTGCAAAGATTTTTATTAGGCTTATATTTCCCTTGGAAGGAGTATGAGTATTGTAAAAGTAGAGTCCTTTTATAATGAAAGCCATTGCTCTGCTGGAGTAAATGTCTTTAATACAAGGTATTGTCCGTTTCATTATTTTAAGGGCTTTTATCACTAAATTCTCCGGTAAAACGGAGCTTTCTGAGATAAAGTACCCTAATGCCCATATCGCTCTTCCGTTAGCGTCATCAAGGTTGACGCTGTTCTGGTCTGTAAAATTTGAATTCTGATCTACATAATTCAAAAAAGCTCCGTTTGATTGCTGACAGAGGTCAATAAAATTCAGATATGCTTTTATAAGAGTCAGATCCTGTGGGTCTAATGTCAGTTTGTAATGCATACATATTGCAATTAAGGCTCTGGCATTATCGTCAAGTGTATACCCTGAGTCAATATCCGGTTGATTTATTCTGGCAAATTGAACAATTCCGGTATCAGTTGTCATCTCATTAATATAGTTCAAATTTATGGCCGGCAGATTGTATTTCAGAGGGATCTCGTCCTGAATGACTTTTTTGAAGAGTTCTGCATGAGCAATTGCTGAATTTTCCCATGATGTTGAGACAATTTTCTGAAGAGCGTTAGAACTCATGCTCAATCTTAACTGCTCATCACTTAATAAATGTATAACCCCCTCGGCCAGCTGACTGGAACTCCCAAAATCAATAATTATTCCGGTATCCTTATTCATCACCTCTGTAGCATGCGGTATTGGAGTTGATATGATTGGGCATGAACAACTCATAGCATACGCAAATGTACCACTTACAGCCTGATAGGGATTATTAGTCGTAAAGAGATATATATCTGTGAGTTGCAGATAGTCCAGCAACTCTGGAAGAGCCATGAAGCTATTTATAAAAAGGACATGCTTGCTTATCTTTAGAGTTGCGACCTTTGCTTCGAGCATCTCCCGGTATCTCTCGCCATCAGATTTTATAATAGTCGGATGAGTTTTACCAATTACTATAAAGATGACTTCCGGGTATTGTTTTATTATAGTTGGAAGTGCATCAAGAGTTGTCTCTATACTTTTCCCGGAGCTAAGCAGACCAAAGGTTGTAAGCACTTTCTTACCCTTTAATTTGTACTTGATTTTTAGAAGATCTCTGTCAGTGTGGAGTACCAGGTGTGTGCCATGAGGTATGACAGATATTTTACTCTTTATAGTATCATACTCATTAATAAGTATTCTTGCCGAGGTGTTTGTCATTACAATAACAGCGCTTACAGCATCTATGATGTTTTTAACTTTTATCCTTAAGAAGCTGTCCGGGTTTGGAATAACTGTGTGGAAAACCAGAATAACAGGTTTTTGGAGCGAGGATAAAAATTTTTGAAACAGACCATCTTCATTTTGAAACAGACCAAATTCATGCTGAATTAGAATTCCCTTTATAAGAGCATTATTGTTTATGAGATCTTTAAGCTTTGAGTAATCCTTATGATCACTAGTGTTAAGTATATATTCTACTTCGTCCGAGTAGCTATGTTTTTCAAATGGAGTTTCAAGGGCACAAACCTTAATTGTAAAAGATTTTCCAAATTTACTTGTTATTGAACATATCAGATCCTGAGAGTATGTAGCAATTCCGCATACTCGTGGAGGATATGATGTCAGGACAAGTATCTCCGGAGTCTTCCCTATTGATTTATCTACTTCGTCGTTATTCTCTACCAACTCTTTCAGCAAAGACGGCAGGTTTAATGAAGCACAGGCAATCTGTTCGTCGGCTGCTCCGTAATAGATAAAGAGTGTATCGCCAAAGACAACTGCACCGGTAGGAAAGACTACATTATTCACTTCACCTATAAGTTCCCAATCATATTCAGGTGAAAAGAGAGCATAAGGTAGTCGTGATATCACTTTTGTTGGATTGTCAATATCTAGTAGCGCTGCACACGCAGAGTAAACTAATCCTCTTTGGGTCTTCTCTACCCCGTGATAAATGAGAAGCCATCCAAATTCTGTTTCAATCGGAGGACAACCGCCTCCAACATAGGAATATTCGTGTGAATAGAAGGGGTCGAGAACAATGAATTCGTGAAAATTGTGAAAATAGTCCCTCCAGAATTCCATGGTCAACTCATCCAGGCTTTTGACGCTAACGAGCTGTATTCCGGGTCTTATTCTATGAAGAAAAACAAATTTGCCGTCAATTTTTCTGGGGAAGAAAATAAGGTTTTTATCCCATAACATCATCTTCTTCTCCGGATCTGTCTCCTGATAATAGAATTTATGGTTACGATAATATTTTATATTTATGTCACCATCATTTTCTGCAATATCAACAAACTCGGAGTAGGTTATGGGCGGGACTATTATCCCCTTTTTTGTGAAATTTACAAGATTTTTAGATGTCGCCAATGCTCCTCGTGCATTTATTCCATCGTATGCAGTATATGTCATATAGTAGGTGTTGTCGATTGACACTATTCGTGCATCTTCAACCCCATGTGCTTCATAATCAAACTCCGACGCCATTATTGGCCTGTCCCATCTCTCCACTAAAGTTAACGGCCCATCTAACCTGCAGTAGCCAATACTGGAGTAGTTCCCGGTACTTACAGCCCGGTAGAATATATGAACACTATCCCCTACACGTATTACAGCAGGGTTAAGCACACCCTCATTCTCAAATTCATTGGAGCTCTTCTCCAGAATTATGCCCTCTTTCTTAACTACTACCATATTCTTCTATTCTAACGAATATTAATGATGAAAACACATAATTATAAAGTTCACGTTTTAAAAAATGGAAAACTTATACAATTCCATCAGAAACATTTATTATTCACACATTTGATTTAAACTATCAAAAATAGTTTGCAAACTAAAAAAATAGTTTAAACATGACGACCCTGAATGGAAAAATGCCAATCACGACTTTGTACTAAAGGTGATTTTTGAGTAACGTTAACCAATAATTGATTGCCGCATTGCGTATTAAAGCAGCTGTTAACTTGAGGGATTATTATTTTTCTAAATGGGTATGTAAAACCGGGAAAGTTTTCTTAAATTTAACATGTTGAAGAGAGTACTTCAATAAAATCGGTACATATGAAATTGTTTGTCGTTAAGACTTTAATAATTAATGTCTTTGTACTTTTTGTAAGCCATCTCCATTCCCAGTCTGCAAAAATAACATTTGCTCCACAATGGATGCCTCAGGCACAATTTGCAGGATATTACGTAGCTCAGCAGATGGGATTTTACAAAGAGGCTGGTTTAGAGGTGGAAATTATTCACCCTTCTGCAAATATCCCCGCAACAGATCTTCTCTCTTCAGGTAAAGTAGATGTAATATCTCTTTTTCTGATTACAGGAATGTCAGCTAAGAATAATGGGATGGACCTTGTGAACATAGCTCAGCTCTCTCAGCACTCAGCCATATACATAGTAACAAAAAAATCGAGCGGAATAGATAGACTTGAAAAACTTAAAGGCAAAAAAATAGGTGTCTGGAAAAGTGGTTTTGACGAGGTTCCTAAGGCCATGATGAAAGAGAAAAATTATGATGTTGAATGGATTCCGATTCTCTTCTCTGTTAACCTTTTTATGCTCGACGGAATTGATGCAATGACGGTTATGTCATATAATGAATATGATAACATAATTAATTGTGGTGTAAACGAAGATGAACTTAATGTTTTCCCGATTTCGGATTACGGTTATGATGTTCCTGAAGACGGTTTGTATTGCCTGAATGCGACCTACAATGCGAAGAAAGAGGAGTTGAAAAGATTTGTTGAGGCTACCTTCAGAGTATGGGAGTATGCATCTGCAAACAAAACAGAGGCAATAGATATTGTTCTTGACAAAATGAAGGCTGCACATATCCCGGCAAATCGGGTACATCAGGATTGGATGCTTGACAGAGTTCTTGAGATGATGAAGGGATCAAATAAGAGTAAAGATAACGGGAGAGTTAAAAAGGGAGAGCTTCTTGAAACTGACTTTAACCATGCATCAAAAATATTTGGCAATAGCTCCGGAAACGACCTGAAATATACGTTTGAAGAGTTTTACAGGTCACCCAATCAGTAGCTTACATCTATGAAGAGAACTTCACTCTCATATCACATTATCAAGAATGTACTGCTGTTTTGCATTGCACTCTTTCTGGTAATTTTTTCTGTCTATTACTATTTTGCCCGAAAAACTATCAGAGAAGATACAAGGGAAAACTCTGTTTACCTTGCAAAAACAACTATCAACAAGATTGAGCAGGTTCTCACACTGGCAGAAAAAAATCCTCAAATCATAGCAAAGATGCTTGAGGCATCATTTGTAAGTAAGGACTCTCTTGTCCCTTTTTTGAAGTCGATGTTGAGTGTAAACGATAATTTATACGGGTCCATAATAGCATTCGAACCATATTACTACCCCGAACAGGGTATGTACTATGCCCCTTATGTGTACAGACAAGATGACTCAATTTGCACATCAATTTTAGGTGACAGAAACTATGAGTATTTTTATATGGACTGGTACCAGATACCAAAGATTACAAACAAGCCATACTGGTCAGAGCCATATTTTGATGAAGGGGGCGGGAATGTCCTTATGACAACCTACTCGGTTCCGTTTTATAAAGATGTTAATGGAGCTAAAACCTTTAGTGGTGTCGTAACAATTGATATTACCCTTAAATGGCTCACAGAAATCATAACAGAGGTTAAAATTCTCGAGAGCGGATATGCCTTTTTACTCTCCCGCAATGGAGTGGTTATCTCACACCCAAACAGTGAGTATATTATGAACCAGACAATTTTTACAATTGCAAAGGAGAATAACCAACCGGGAATGAGAGAAACCGGAAGGAGGATGATAAGAGGCGAAAGCAGTTTTCAGGCGGCAGAGTTCAGAAGCGCATGGAAACCAGGTAAGCTTTGGATTAATTATGCTCCACTTCCGTCAAGTAAGTGGTCGATGGGTATTATTTATCCCGAAAAGGAGATGTTTGCCTCTCTTCACAGGATGAACTTTATACTACTTGTTTTGATAATAATAGGGCTCGTAAGTCTCTCGGTTGTAATATTCAAAATTGTGAGCAAACTTACCTCTCCTCTTAAAGATTTTGCAGATTCAGCCAGATTGATTGCGTCAGGCAACTTTAATGTCAGGCTTCCGGAGATTAAAACGGAGGACGAGATGAAAGAACTTTATAACTCTTTCTCCTTTATGCAAAAAGAGCTGGACGAATACATGGCCACTCTGAAAGAAACCACCTCGGCCAAGGAGAAAATAGAGAGTGAATTACGTATTGCCAACGAGATTCAGATGTCCATGATTCCTCACATTTTTCCTCCTTTTCCTGATTTGTCGCAAATTGACCTTTTTGCCACACTAAAATCAGCAAAAGAGGTAGGTGGGGATTTATACGACTTTTTTGTAATTGAAGGGAATAAATTCTGTTTTGCAATAGGTGATGTGTCAGGCAAGGGGGTACCGGCATCACTTTTTATGGCAGTGACAAGAACTCTGGTACGCTCAATATCTGACAATGTACACTCTCCTTCGGCAATAGTCGAATCCCTGAACAGATCAATCTCCCAGAATAATGACTCAAATATGTTCGTAACACTTTTTCTCGGAGTACTGGACCTAAAAACGGGAGAACTGCTGTACACAAATGCAGGACACAATCCGCCGGTGCTTATTAGAAAAAACGGTGAGACATTTATGTTTGAAAAGACCAAATTTATACCGGCCGGGCTCTTTGAAGATTTTAAATACGGAGAGTCATCGCTTAAACTTGAATCGGGCGATATGCTGTTTCTCTACACAGACGGCGTAAGCGAAGCTGAAAACGTACAGGGAGATCTGTTTGGAGAACATTCAGTAATGCAGATAATTAACAATAACATAAACGCCCGGCCGCAAGAGCTGATTAACATTATGGGTAATGAAATATCTGCTCATGTAAATGGTTACACTCAATCTGACGACATAACAATGATGACAATTGTGTACAATGGATAACCATAACAACCAAAAGAGCTTACTCGTCAGTAACAAAATAGACGAACTTAACAGAGTTGCCCTGTTTTTGGATGAGCTCGGTACATCCTGGGGCTTACACGACTCTTTGGCAGCAAATTTAAATCTGGTAATTGAGGAGGCTCTGACCAATATAATATTGTATGGCTATAACGACTCTGATAACCACATTATTGAAATATTATTAACAAGAGGTGATGGCCAAATTTCAATAACAATAAAAGATGACGGACTTGAATTTGATCCAACAAAAATGAGAGATCCCGACACAACTCTATCAGTTGAAGAGAGACCTGTTGGTGGGTTAGGCATTTTTCTGATAAAACAAATAATGGATAAAGTACAATATATGAGGGAAGGAAAAATAAATTACTTAATTTTAACAAAAAACATCACTTTATGAATACAACCCTTATCATGTCGGGAGACTACTCAGTAATAATCGTTGAAGGAAGAGTTGATACTACAAATGCAGGCGAATTTGAAAAGGAGGTAATGGCTGTTGTTGAAAGCGGATCCGAAAAAATAATTCTTGATTGTTCTGGGTTAAAATACATAAGCAGCTCCGGGTTGAGGGTTTTTCTGATTGTGCATAAAAAGATGCTGGCAAAAAAGGGATGTTTAAAACTCTGCTCTCTGCAACCCGGGATAAAAGAAATATTTGATATTTCGGGGTTCTCATCAATTTTTTCCATCTTCCCGGATAAGCAAGCAGCCGAAGGGGACTAAAAGCAATAAACAACAGGATAATAATGTAACGTTATGGAGTTCCTGGAATCTATAGTTAACTCATTTACTAATAACCTGATATTGAACAACGGATGGCTCGTTGTTCTAAAAGGGTTATGGGTAACTCTCCTGATCACCTCCTCCGGCCTTTTTTTCGGAACTGTTATAGGAGCAATTCTATGCTCGTCACGGCTCTCTTCTATAGGGTTACTTAGAGTAACAGCAAAAACAGTGATAGCATTTCTAAGGGGCAGTCCCGTGTTGCTTTTACTTATGGTTTTCTACTATGTAGTATTTGCAAACAGCAGGATTGATGCGGTGTATATTGCCGTGATAGCCTTTGCCCTGAACAGCGGAGCTCATATTGCCGAGATCATGCGTTCGGCACTCTCTGCAGTAGATAAAAAACAACTCGAAGCAGCCAGAATGCTGGGCTTTTCAAAAATCCGTGCATTTATGGCAATAACACTTCCCCAGGCAGGCAGAATTGCAAGGCCGGTCTATCAGAATGCCACGATAAACCTCCTCCAGTGGACATCGGTTGTAGGATATGTAACAATAACAGATCTTACCCGTACCGTAAACAACATTGGAGCCCGCACAGGCGATCCGTTCTTTGCCCTCTTTTTTGGGATACTTATCTATCTGGGTATCTCATATCTGGTAAACTTCATGTTCACGCTGAAAATCAGAAAAAGGAAGGCATTATGATACAGACAGTTAATCTTTGCAAAAGCTTTGGAGATCTTATAATATTTAAAGATCTGAATATCACAGTGCAAAAGGGCGAATGTGTTGCTGTTATCGGCCCTTCCGGAGCCGGCAAGAGTGTGCTGTTCAGAACTATAGCTATGCTTGAAAAGCCGGATAGCGGGCAGGTATTTATCAATGGGACAGATATTACCCAAAAGGATGTCAATATCAATAAAGTAAGAGAGAAACTCGGAATGGTTTACCAGGGTTTTCATCTCTTCTCGCATCTTAATGTTCTTGATAACATCACTTTGGCTCCTGTAAAGGTAAGTGGAATGAATAAAACTGAGGCCCGGAAAAAAGCTATGGAGCTTCTCTCAATGGTAGGACTGACAGAAAAAGCCACCTCATATCCTCACCAACTATCCGGGGGCCAGCAACAAAGGGTAGCAATAGCAAGATCCCTGGCAATGGATCCGGATATTATCCTGTTTGACGAGCCCACATCTGCACTTGATCCCTCAATGACTGGAGAGGTGCTGGCTATTATAAGAAAGCTGGCACGTAGTGGTCTTACAATGATGATCTCAACTCACGAAATGAGATTTGCACAAGATGTTGCCAGCAGAGTCTTCTATATAGACGAAAAGAGTGTTTACGAGCAGGGGACTGCACAGGAGATCTTCCAAAACCCCCAAAGAGAGAAGACCAGGATGTTCATCCGCAAGCTTAAAGTTTTTAGTTACTCAATAACTTCACACGGTTTTGATATGGTGGCAATGAATGTTCAGATTGAACTGTTTTGCCAGAAATACAATATTGAATCTAAAAAGATAAACCATATCCAGCTGGTTTTGGAGGAGCTTATACTTGAGGTGTCAGGAGAGGGAGAGAGTAACAGGCAGCTAAAAATTGATTACACTATAGAACATTCTGAGGAGAGGGGAGAGATTCTAATCTCATTCAATTACGAAGGAGATTTTTTCAACCCTTTCGGGTCTGAAGGGGAGGGTGATCATTTAGGGATAGTTCTGATTACAGGTATAGCCAAGAATTTTGACCATGCGTACAAAGATGGCCAGAACACCATAAATATTAACATTTAAACCCAAAGAACTATGAAAAACAAAATTTCCATTTTATTAATTGCCCTTATGACACTGGGGATAACCTCATGCGTAACTAAGACCGCAAAAATCGAGACATTGGCCGACCTTCAGGGTAAGGTGATCGGAACCCTCTCTTCAGGAATTTCTGAAGAGGGAAGCAAAGCAATGATTACAGCGCTGATTGGAGGAGAGCCTTCTCAGATACTCAGCTTCAACCGCTCTTTGGACGTGCTTGCAGCACTAAGAAGCGGTAAAATTGACGGGTTTGCATCACATCAGTTTGCAGCCGATTACAATCTAAAGAGAAACACAGATGTAATCTCAATTCCTGTGCTGGATATTCCTATTGAAGGCCAAGCTATTATGGCAGTCCGTTCAGAAGACACTAAACTTAAAGCGCACCTGGACAGCGCAATCTTAATTCTGAAAGACAATGGAACTATTGCCTCTCTGGAAGAGGAGTGGATTACAAACCTTCCTGCAGAAAATGAGCCTACATTCAACGAAATTCCTGTAATCGAAGGTGCTGCAACATACTATGTTGGAGTTTCAGGCGATCTGCCTCCGCTTGATTATGTAGCTGCAGACGGCTTCCCTGCCGGATTCAATGTTGCACTGCTTAGTGAAATTGGTAAAATACTAAATGTCAATTTCAAATTTGTCTCACTGGAAACACAGGCCAGATTTACAGCGCTTGCAAGTAAAAAGATTGATGTTGTATTCTGCCACTTCCAAAGCTCAAACACAAACTATTTTGACGAACTGAAAAATGATGGATGGTTAGCCACTGAACCATATTTCATCTACAAAGGAGGCTGTTTTATCGTTAAAAAATGATACGATTAGCCTGCTCTGCAGCTCTGTTGATGCTGCTTTTCATTACTTCTGCATACAGCCAGGGAGCCACAACAGGTACTCTTGAAGGAAGAGTAACTGATGAGGCTTCCGGGCCTGTTGCGGGGGTTTCAATTATTGCAGTACATCTGCCATCCGGTACAAGGTATGCTGCAACATCAAGAATTGACGGTACATATTCAATCCCGGGGATGAGGGTTGGCGGGCCTTACAGGCTAACAGTAAGTTATCTGGGCTATTACAATGCTCAGTCATCAGAATTGACTATTACAGTTGGAAATACAACCAGATATGACTTTACAATAAGTGAAAAAGCGACCGAGCTGCCTCCCGGTATTGTATGGGCAAGCAGGGGAGAATCGGCAACTATAATTAACAACAGAGATATTGTTTCGCTGCCATCAATCTCAAGATTAATTACGGACTTCACCAGATTGGTATCTCACTCCCGTGGCACATATTTTACCGGGAAAGACAACAGAATGAATTCGTTGACAATTGATGGTTCTATCTTTGGAAACTCATTCGGTATAGCAGGTATGCCGGGAGAGAGAACAGGCGTTGCCCCCATCTCTTTTGAAGCCATAGAGCAGGTTGGAATTGCAATCGCTTCACCCGATGTGAGATACTCGGGATACACAGGAGCAGCGATAAACATGGTAACAAAAAGCGGAACAAATGACTTCAGGTCATCGGTTTATTACAGCTTAAGAAATGAATCCATGGTTGGTAAAAAGGCTGCAACTGCATCCTTCAGCACAGGGACTTTCAGATTCAATATGGGAGGCGTTAATATTTCAGGACCAATCATAAAGGACCGTCTCTTTTTCTTTGCCGCTCTCGAGGCTGAAGAGTATGTAAGGCCTGCAACTCTATTTATTTCCAATGACGGAACCCAGAATGCAGGAGGCAACATTACCAGGGTTCTAAAGCAGGATTTAATTCAGTTAAGATCCTTCTTGAAAGAGAACTTCGGTTACGAAACCGGAGATTGGGAGGGATATGACTTCACCACGAAAGCATTAAGATTTATTACAAAACTGGACTACAATCTAAATGACAGAAATAAAATCAGCATACGATACAACCAACTAAACTCCTTATCTGACCAATTCATTGCAAACTCAGATGCGCTGGGATTTGGATATCGCAGAGGAAGCATAAGTTCTCTCAACTTTCAAAACTCAAACTATTCTCTGGTAGAAAACATCAAATCTGTAATCGCAGAGTGGAACAGCGCAATAAGCGAAAAGTATGTTAATAACCTGATTGTCGGATACAGGCACCACGATGAAAGCAGAAAAAATCCGGCCAAGCTGTTTCCAATGGTAGACATTCTTAAAGATGGTGTAACCTATACAACCTTTGGAACAGAGCCATTTTCTCCATATAACGGTCTCACTTACGGCACTTTTCAGCTGCAGAATAATTTAAATATCTACCTTAAAGGGCACTCAATAGTAGCAGGATTCAACCTGGAGCGCTTCACATCAAGCGACAGCTTCTTCCCGGCAGCACAAAGTATCTATGTTTACAACTCCCTCGATGAGTTTTATGCAGACGCTAACGGTTACCTTGCCAACCCCGACAGGACAACATCCAATGTAAATCTAAAAAGATTTCAGTACCAATACTCCAATATTCCCGGATTTGAAAAACCGGTTCAGGAGCTCAAAGTGTTGTATACCGGAATCTATCTTCAGGATAAATGGTCTCTTACTCCAGAAATCAAACTCACCTTTGGCCTCAGAATGGATATTCCTCTTTTTGAAAAAACAGGCTATAGGAATACTGAGGCAGAGCAGCTGACCTTCAGGGATGAACACGGGATGGATGTCAAATATGCTACAGATAAACTCCCTAATCCAAACCCACTTTTCTCCCCAAGATTTGGCGTTGAGTGGGATGTTTTTGGTAATGATTTATTTAAGGTACGAGGAGGAAGCGGGATATTTACCGGACAACCTCCATATGTGCTAATATCAAATCAAATAGGAAATAACGGAATATTAACCGGTTTTGAATGGATGGATGGTTCTCCCAATTTCCCGCTTTACAACCGGCCCTTCAGTCCCGTTACAGACAGATATAAACCCGCTAATGTAAACGGTGCTCCGGCTTTCAGGTATAGTCTGGCATTAACAGACCCGCAATTTAAGTTTCCGCAGATCTTTAGAAACAATATCTCCGTTACCGGCCGGCTCCCCCTTGACATTGTTGCCAATATTGAATTCATTTATGACAAAGAGATTAACGGAATAACAAACATAAATGTCAATCTGCCCGCTGCAAACAGCACCTTCAAAGGCCCGGATAACAGAGCCCGTTACACTGCCGGAAGCAGAATACACTCAAAAATCTCAAATGCAATTGTTCTTAAAAACAGTAAAGAGGGGTACTCACGCAATTTTGCGCTTACACTTGAAAAAAGCATAAACAACCTATATTTTTGGAAAGCAGGTTACTCTTTCGGACAAACCAAAAATCTAATGGATATCGGCACCGTAGCATACAGCACATGGAGCTACAACCCTCACCACTCTGACCCTAACAATCCACAACCCGGTATCTCGATTTACTCACCCGGGCATCGCTATTTTGGAGCACTTTCAATGAAAATTAAGAGCTTTGGATTTGGACCGGCAATGCTCTCTCTTTTCTTTGATTCATACACCGGAGGGCGTCAAAGTTATGTTATTTCAGGGGACCTAAACGGAGATGGTGCAAACAGCAATGACCTCATATATGTGCCAAAAAATCAGTCAGAGATGGATTTTGCAGAGTACACATCAGGAAACCGCACTTATACAGTCGCTGAGCAGAAAGTAGCCTGGGATAACTACATTAATAACGATAAATACCTAAGCAAACGCCGCGGTATGTATGCCGAGAGAAACGGGGTTGCATTACCAATGATTTCACGACTTGACCTGAGCCTTTCCCAGCAAATTAAATTGCCCTTATCTGGTAAAGAGAACAGAATCACAGCCAGAGTTGACATCCTTAACCTTACCAACCTGATTAACCGGAACTGGGGCGTTAGCAAGACCCTTGTTACTACCCAACCGCTTATCCTCAATGGAACTGTTGCACATGATGGAGGAGTTAAGCCCGTTTACACCCTTCGGGCAGTTAATAACCAGCTTATTGACAAATCTTTTATCACCACCGCCACCATCAACGACGTCTTCCGCCTTCAGTTTTCTATAAGGTGGGATCTTGGGTTGAGCAGGCAAAAGATATCGTCTAAGAATTATTAGTTTTAATTTTTATACCTTTGTACACTTCTGTAGATAATTTGTGAAAAAAGCCATATACATAAGTTTTTTGATATTTTCCAACATAATTATGTTGGCACACGCAGCTGTTCCTCATCACCATCACAATGGATTAGTAGTGGCTCTGCTTGAAACGGATTATGAGAATAAACATCAGCATGGCCATCAGCATCAGCATAACCATGACCATAAGCATCAGCATAACCATGACTATGAGCGTCAACATCAACATGCTACAAATCCCCATAATCACGACAATAATGGCACATCAGAACAGTGTGCGCTTAATGAAGTTTTCACCCGTTCAGACAATGATCTAAAAATACGTCTTTCTGAAAGGTATGATTATAAATCGACCCAGTTCTTTGTATTAAAAAATGATATAATCAAGTTTGTTTTTTTAAGTGAGGGCGGTTTACCGTTCAGGCAAAAACCATATTTTAAATTATATCCTCCAAATTTCTCTTACGGCTCTACAGGATTGAGAGCACCTCCAGTTTGTTAATTCTAAAATTTCTGTTATAAAGACAGCAAATGAACTTGTTTAATACAGTCCATTGCTCTCTTGTGTATGCATTAAATAACCTAAAAGATAGGGAATTAACAAATAAAATTATAAAAAATGAAAACTTTTAAAATATCAGCAATCCTAATATCTGCATTTATCATTCTAAGTCTTAACTCTTGTAACAACTCTTCAAATAAAAATCAACCTGAGGGCACACATGTTCATGATGATGGTTCTGTGCACGAATCACATACTGACGAAACTAAAAGCACCACGCCACAAGAAAGCTTCCAAGTTGAAGCAGACACAACGGTTACGCAACCAGAAAAAAAAGATGACCATGGGCATGACCACTCTGACCCAAACCACAAACACTAGTAGCTGAGTTAATATGAAAATTGTTAATTTATTTGTGGCGTTGCTTTTAGCAGCCGCCATAACATCCTGTGGCAATAAGCAAACCGCCGCGGCCGAGGATCACCCTCACGATGAAAACCTTCAACTTACAGCATACAGTGAAACATTTGAAGTGTATGCCGAAGCTAAACCATTTGTAGCCGGACAAGAAAGTAATATTCTAGCTCATTTCTCTTTCCTAAAAAATTTTAAACCAATTACAGAAGGGAGGATTACAGTAAGTCTAATAGTTGGTGCTGAAGGTATCCGGCAAACACTTGAAAAGCCATTACGTACAGGCATATATGAATTCTTTTTAACCCCCGCCACTGCCGGAGTAGGAAAAATGATTTTCGACATTGAGACTCCAGATATGAAATCACAGATTGTTGTCCATAATTTGAGAGTTTTTACTGAGGTGCATGATGCACAACATTTTGCTGCTGGTGCGATTGCCTCCGCTAACAATGGCGCTGTTTTCACCAAAGAGCAAAGTTGGAAGCTGGATTTTGCAACGGAAGAGGTCCATTTGGAGCCCTTTGGCCAAGTGATTCATACTGTAGCACAGATAATGCCATCGCAGGGAGATCAAAGGGTGGTTGTTGCAAGGGCTGGAGGGATAATATCTTTTCCCGCTCAGGAAATAGTGGAAGGGAAAAATGTAAACGAAGGAGAGCAGCTATTCTCAGTGAAAAGCGACGGTATGGCAGATAACAACCTCTCTGTGCGCTTGAGTGAAGTAACTTCGGAATACAACAGAGCTAAAGCTGAGTATGAACGTAAAAAGGATTTGGCCAAGGATAATATCGTTTCACAAAGCGATCTTTTAAAGGCGCAAACCGAGTATACTAATGCCAAAGCTGTATACAGCAACCTTAGTTCAAATTTTAATATGGGCAAGCAGACAATCACTTCACCCATAAGAGGCTATATCACACAAATTCTGGTTAGTAATGGTCAATATGTTGAGACAGGTGAGCCTGTTGCAATTGTTTCCCGAAATATTGATTTGTTTGTAAAAGCTGAATTACAGCCCAAATATTACCCATTATTGAACAGTATTGTATCTGCAACCTTTGTTAACACCGGCAGCAACTTAAGATATACCCTTGAAGAGTTGGACGGGAGGGTAGTCTCTTTCGGCAAATCATCAGACCTTTCCAATCCCCTTATCCCTGTTTTTTTTAAAGTGAAAAACAATGTGGGATTACTTCCCGGAAGCTTTATAGATGTATTTATAAAAACACGAACTAACAATTTGGCAAAAACTGTTTCCAACGAAGCTATTATTGAAGAGATGGGGAGCTATTTTGTTTACATTCAGATTACTCCTGAGTTTTTTGAAAAAAGGTTGGTTCGTAAAGGAGTAACAGATGGGTTTCGTACTGAAATACTGGATGGAGTTTCTGCTGGAGAGAGGTTTGTCAGCAAGGGTGCAATTTTGGTTAAGCTTGCACAAGCATCGGGTGCCCTGGATGCACATTCGGGTCATGTACATTAATAGCAATATGTTATGTTGAACAATATCATAAAATTCTCGCTCGAGAATAAGCTCTTCATATTGCTTGGTGCAGTATTGCTTATTGTAGGCGGAACATACACATTCCAAAAAATGGATGTGGATGTATTCCCTGATCTGACAGCCCCGACAGTAGTTGTAATGACTGACGCTCATAGTATGGCTACTGAAGAGGTAGAACGCCTAGTCTCTTTTCCTATAGAAACAGCAGTGAATGGTGCTACGGATGTACGTAGAGTGCGCTCTGCATCTTTGCAGGGATATTCATTTGTCTGGGTAGAGTTTGATTGGGGTACCGACATTTTTCAAGCCCGTCAGATAGTCAGCGAAAAGATGGTTACACTTACGGGTTCTCTGCCTTCTGGTATATCTCCTATACTAGCTCCTCAATCAAGCATTATGGGAGAGATTCTTTTTGTTGGACTGCAATCCGATTCAACTTCTATGATGGAGCTACGCACACTAGCAGATTGGGTAGTAAAACCAGCAATATTGGCTACGGGCGGAGTGTCACAAGTGACCATTATCGGGGGTGACTACAAACAATACCAGATTCTTGCAGACCCTGTTAAGATGAACGCCTATGGGGTAACAATGAATGAACTTGAGATTATTGGAAAAACGTTAAGTACAAATTCCACCGGAGGTGTTGTCAGAGATTATGGAAACGAGTATTCCCTTCGTGGAATGGCTCGTACCAATGACCTGGATGAGATGGGCAGAACATATCTGAAAACCAGAAATGGGAAGCCGGTAGTATTATCTGATGTTGCAGAGATTGAAATTGGAACTCCTGTTAAAATGGGCCATGCTTCTCAAAATGCAAAACCTTCGGTAATATTGGCTATCTCTAAACAGCCCAACATAAACACACTCAATGTTACTGAGCGGATAGAGCAAAATTTGGCAGAAATTCAAAAGACTTTTCCAGCCGATGTTAGAATGGATACCAAAATTTTTCGTCAGGCTGATTTTATTGAAGCATCTGTTAATAATGTTGGACTTGCATTGATGGAAGGAGCAATATTTGTGGTTATAATACTGTTTTTATTTCTGGCGAGTTTCCGCACAACAATTATTTCAGTAATCGCTATTCCGTTATCGCTTTTGGGAACCATTATTGTCCTGTATTTTCTTGGTATGAACATCAATACCATGACATTAGGAGGTATGTGTATAGCGATAGGATCTTTGGTAGACGATGCTATTGTTGATGTGGAAAATGTATATAAACGATTGCGCCAAAATCATTTAAAACCGAAAGAGGATCGAGAATCAGCATTAACAATAGTGTTTAACGCTTCGAGTGAGGTACGTATGCCAATCATAAACTCTACGCTCATTATTATTGCTAGTTTCACTCCATTGTTTTTTCTTTCAGGCATGGAGGGACGTATGCTCGTTCCGCTGGGTATAGCGTTTATTGTTGCACTAAGTATGTCAACTGTAGTGGCACTTACTGTTACCCCTTTATTATGTCAAATGATGCTCTCCAGCGACAAGTATCTCAACAAGAAAAAGAGAGATAGTTGGTTAACACGCAATCTTTCAGGGAATTATCAAATATCGCTTGGATGGGTATTGTCTAATAAAAAGAAGGTGCTTTTCCCAACTATCGCTATTCTTATTGTGGCAATTGTATTATTCCTGAGAATGGGACAAAGCTTCTTGCCTGAATTTAACGAAGGTTCACTTACAATTTCTGCAGTAACTAAACCTGGTGTTACCCTTAATGAAAGCAATCGTTTAGGAAATCTGATTGAAACAGAACTGTTAACCATCTCTGAAGTTACAAGTACCGCAAGACGTACCGGGCGTGGGGAGTTGGATGAGCACTCTCAGTCAACCAATAGCGCTGAAATTGATGTAAACTTTAAGCTCGATAAGCGAAGCAGAGAGGTTTTTATGAATGATGTAAGGCACAAACTGGGAGAAATTCCCGGAATTGCTGTTACTGTCGGACAACCACTTGGGCATCGAATTGACCATATGCTTTCGGGCACAAGGGCAAATATTGCAATAAAGCTCTTTGGAACTGATTTGAGCCAAATGTTTATGATAGCTAATCAGGTTAAAAGCTCTGTTGATGGTATTGAAGGGTTAGTAGATGTGGCTGTTGAACAGCAAACCGAAACTCCGGAACTACAAGTCAGAGCTAACCGAGGAAAGCTTGCCCGCTATGGAATTACAATAGAAGACTTTAATAAGTTTATCGAACTCGCATTTGCAGGAGAAAAGTTGTCAGAGATTTATGAAGGCCAACGCAGCTTTGATTTAGTACTGCGCCTGAATAAAAACTATACAGAGAATATTGAACAAATAAAATCTGCACTGATTGATACAGAGAACGGTAAAAAAGTGCCGCTGGAAGAGGTTGCCGAAATTGTCTCTGTTGGAGGCCCTAACTCAATTAGCCGAGAAAATGTGCAACGAAAAATTGTTATTTCGGCTAATGTCGCAGGTCGGGATTTGACAGGAGTAGTAGCGGATATAAAGAAGAGCATAGAAGAAAGCATTAAACTTCCTGAAGGGTACCGTATTGAGTACGGCGGACAATTCGAGAGTGCCCAAAATGCATCTAGAATACTGTTCTTAACCTCAATTTTGGCAATTTGTGTAATATTCCTATTGCTTTATGGTGAATTTAAAAATGCCACACTCTCTGCCATTGTTTTGTTAAATCTGCCATTGGCCTTAATTGGAGGAGTATTTGCTGTATATTTTACATCGGGCATTGTGAGCATTCCCTCTATCATAGGCTTCATTACACTATTCGGGATTGCTACCAGAAATGGAATCTTGTTAATTTCTAAGTATCAAAATATGCAATATGAGAATGTGCCTCTATATAAAGCAGTTAGGTTAGGTTCCCTTGATAGACTTAATCCAATAATTATGACTGCCCTTACATCGGCATTAGCATTAATACCGTTGGTATTAAATGGCGATAAATCTGGTAATGAAATTCAAAGTCCTATGGCAGTTGTTGTATTGGGAGGACTTTTAACATCTACCCTTCTCAATATATATATCGTGCCCATCGTTTATGAAATGCTTCAAAACAGAAGATTAAAGAAAGAAGAGCTATTATGAAAAAGATAATTTTAAGTTTATGGCTGATGGCTGTTGCGCTAATTGCAACAGCTCAAGGCAATTATGACCACATTCTGTCAGGGATTGAAGCAAATAGCACAACCTTGCTGTCATTGCGAGAACAGATGGAGGCACAGAAACTCGAAAACCGCACCGGTATTTTTCCGTCAGATCCAGAAATTGAGTTTGCCTACCTGTGGGGAAATACTGCTGTAGCCGGTGACCGCACGGATTTTAAAATCTCACAGTCATTTGATTTTCCTACAGTTTACAGCCACAAGGAAAGAATTTCTAAGTTTAAAAATACAAATACAGAGTTATTGTACAAGGCCGAAAGGATATCCTTACTCCTTCACGCAAAACAGCTTTGCATCCAACTGGTTTACTACAACGCACTAGCAAAAGAGGTTTATCAAAGGCTAGGTAACGCAGAACGTATTGCATCTGCCTTCAAAACTAAACTTGAAAAAGGGGATGCAAACATTATTGACAATAATAAAATTCAAATGAATGTTATTTCATTACAAAATGAGGCAACAGGAATTGAAACCGAGAGAACAATGCTCTTATCTGAACTTAAACGATTAAATGGCGGACAAGAGGTTGTTTTTGACCAAAGCAATTATTCCGATGGTATCTTACCTGACAATTTTGATGAGTGGTATTCACGGACTTTATCTCAAAGCCCTGTTTTGCAACACGCAAACACACAAATTTCAATCAGAGAAGAGGAGGTCCGCTTGAATAAAGCTCAGGGACTTCCAAAACTTTCTGCCGGATATATGAGTGAGCAACTTCTTGGAGAAAAATTTCAAGGAGTTACCGTAGGCCTCTCAATCCCGCTTTGGAGTAATAAAAACAGAGTGAGGCAGTCACAAGCGCAACTAGTTGCAAATCAATCACTTCTAGCAGACTGCAAAGTTGCCTTCCAAACCAGATTGCAAGGCCTTTATGATAAAGCTGTTAAACTACAGCAATCGGCACTAAAGCACAGAATTGCCCTATCCTCTTTTAACAACGAACTTTTGCTTAAAAAGGCATTGGATGCCGGAGAAATCTCACTGCTTATCTACCTAACTGAGTTAGAGTACTACTACCAGGCATTCAGACAAGTTCTTGAAACAGAAAAGAATTTTGAGCTCACTTTAGCAGAACTTTTTGCAATGGAATTATAATTTAGATTACCCTGTCTGTTCACTATATTCAAAGGTGATTTTTATAAAATAAATTTAAACTATTAAAAATAGTTTGCAAACTAAAAAAAATAGTTTAAATTTGTTCAAGCATTAATCAAACAATCGTTACAATGGAAAAACTTACTGCTAAAGAGGACGAAATAATGACCTTTTTTTGGGAAAAGGGGGCAATGTATGTAAAGGATCTTATAGATCTCTATCCCGATCCAAAGCCCCATTTCAACACAATATCTACTATGGTGAGGGCGCTTGAAGCCAAAGGCTTTTTGGCCCATAAAAAATTTGGATATACCTATCAGTACTATCCAGTAGTTACGCCGGAAGAGTTTGGTGAAGGAAAGATTACCGGTGTAATCAACAAGTACTTTGAAAACTCCTATCTGGATGTTGTCTCAGCATTTGTCAAGAAGGATAAAATACAACTTGAGGAGTTAAAAAAGCTGATTGAAGAGATTGAACAGGCAAACAATAAAAAGAGGTGACAATATTCCTATCATATCTGCTAAAGGTGAGTGTTTGTACAGCAGTGTTTTATCTTGCCTACATTCTGACTCTTTCAAAAGAGACATTCTTTAAACTAAACAGGGTGGTAATATTGTCCGCTGTTTTAGCTTCTGGAGTATTGCCTATATGGACTTTAAAAATTACAAAAGAGATATTAATATCGCATGAGTTGCGTCAGGATACCTTTTTAGGTGAATTAACAGGTGAGCAACTTTTGACATCAAGTGACAGTAGTACAGGTTGGGCTGACTTTTTGCCCGTTGTTGTTCTCATTATCTTTCTAACCGGAGCAGCAATTGTATCTCTAAGGAATATTTACGGTGTATTTCAAATTTTTAGAATAATTAAAAATTCCAAAAAGGAGATCCGGTCAGATGTCAAGATACACATAAGTAAAAACGAGGTGATTCCCTTCAGTTGGTTCAGAAATATCATAATATCTACAGAAGATTATAAAACAAACAGGGAGGTTATTATTGAACACGAAAGAGCTCATATTCAACTGAAACATAATTATGATCTGTTGTTTATTAACACTGTGGCAATCATTCAGTGGTTTAATCCCATATTCTGGCTTTTACGAAAAGAACTTATTACAATTCACGAATATCAGGCCGATAGTCGTGTACTCAAAAATGGCATCGATGCAAGAAAATATCAATACTTATTAATCTCAAAAGGGACTCTGCAGAGTTTTTCCATACCGGTAGTGAATCACTTATGCAGCGGAAACTTTAAAAAAAGAATTAAAATGATGCTTAAAGATCAATCAAATCCAAATAAAGCAATTAAGGTTTTATTTTTAATCCCATTGCTTGCAATTGCTGTGGCAGCTTTTGCCAAAACAGAGTACGTGATATCTCCTCCGGATGTGTCATTGTCAAATGAAATCGTAATATCTCCCCCTGATGTGTCATTATCAAATGAAATCGTGACATCTCCTCCCGATGTTTCATCAACATCAGAATCAATAAAAGAACCGCAAAGAGACACAAAAGTTATCAGAGACCAGGCTGTGCCTGTAACAATTATGAAGAATGGCACATATAGTTTGGGTCAATGGTCCTCTTATTCAAGTAATAAAAACATTAATGAGGCAACCCGGGATAACATCGATCAAGTGATAAAAGATATTGTCTCAAAAATGAAATATCCCAAAGATTCAATTCATTTTTTAATAAAGTTTGAGGAGGGTGATTCGCGTACAGTAAACCCCGATCATCTAAAGTCACTTCTGGACGCTTTAAAGAGTAATGGAATAAAAAATATTTCATCTGAAAATAAATCTAATGAATATATGCAACTGAAAAAGGGGGTATTATCTGTTAAAATTAACGATGTGGGGCTCTTTTTGGTTAATAATGAATTTGTTACAAACAGTAATGAGGTGGAGTATTTACTCAAGAAGCATATAGAAAAACTGAAATCCGCTTCAAATGAACCAATTATAGCTGAGGTACAAACATCAGGTAAGACTCCAGTTGAGGCATTGAATATGCTAAAAGATATCCTTCAAAGAGAGAATATAACCAATGTTAATTATCTGTATGCAAAAAAGGTACAAGCAAATGAAGAGTTCCCTAAATCACTTACAACCAAAATTCCAAAATTTATTGCTCCCCAAATGATCTACCCCGAAGATGCAAAGAAGTCAGCGACAAAGGGAGAGTTCTATGTTAAGATTAAGTCAGAAAAGGGAGTGATAAAACTAGCAGAAGTTATAGATATTAAAGATGATTTTGACACTCCACGTTGCGAACCACTCATCATTGTGGCCTATGGAAGATCAACGGAGGTAATAACCGAAAAATCAAATGAAACCGAAGCTGCCAAAGGTCTGGCATCAATTAAAAATGAGCTGCTCCGGGTTACAGCACTTCTTTCTCAATATGACGATCCTGAATGGAAAAATGCCAATCATGACTTCATACTTCAGGTAATATTTGAGTTGCGTTAACCATTTATCTCCGCGCCAGTTAGTTACCACAAACTGGCGCGGAGATCATTTTTTGTATTAAATTGCAGGTAGAAATCACTAAAAAAACGGCTATGAAAACTGTCATCAAAGTAATGTTTCTGCTGTTTGTTATGGCATTCGCCACTCAAAATTACCTGTCAGCAAATAATTTAAACGAGCCAAACAAGGCCAGAATGGACTCCCTTCTTCCAGTCAGAGGGTTCTGTATCGCATTGCCAACCCCCGACAGGGTTGATGAATTTATCCGGTTTATTGATACCGAGCTTGCTCCAAGAGGTGTTAACACATTGGTATTAAGGGTGGAGTACAAGTATAAATGGAAAAGCAGACCGGAACTTATCGATACTCTTGCACTCTCAAAAAGGGAGGTGAAAAAAATTTTAAAAATGTGCCGGAAACACGATATAAAGATGATTCCGCTAATTGACCTTCTTGGTCACCAATCAGGGCGCAATGGCTTAGGGATGTTACTTAAAGTTTATCCCCAATTCGAAGAGACCCCTATGGAGTTTGGTAACGATCCGACAAGATTGCCAATGAATGGCTTTAATATGCGAAGTTATTGCCCAAACCATCCTGATGTTCACAAAGTTGTATTTGATGTGGTAGATGAGATCTGCGAATTGTTTGAATCGGATATATTTCATGCCGGCATGGACGAAGTGTTTGATATTGGTAACGACAAGTGTCCAAGGTGTGCGGGAAAGGATAAGGCAGAGTTATTTGCCGGGGAGGTGTCGACAATACGTAACCATTTGGCTTCTAAAGGCAGGAAGATGTGGATGTGGGGAGACAGATTGCTTGATGGAAGAACAATAGGTCTTGGCAGATGGGAAGGGAGCTACAACAATACCCACAGGGCTATTGATATGATACCAAAAGATGTAACAATCTGCGACTGGCACTACGAGAGAGCCGATCTTACAGCAACTCTTTTTGCAATGAAGGGGCTTGATGTAATGACCTGTCCTTTTAGAAATCCACATACTGCGGTTATGCAGGCGGAGGATATGGTTAGATTCCGTCAGAATTCGGCAAAGGTGATGAAAGAGAGATTCCGTGGGGTATTACACACTGTATGGTCAAATACGGGAGCGTTCCTGGATGGCTTTTACGGAAGAACCCCTCTTGACCAAAACACCGGCGACCGCACACCATGGGAGGCCTTCCGCCGTATGTATGACAGAATAGCGGAGTTTTAATTTTTTACTGATATTTTATGCGTTCTGCCAGTTGTAGGAAATAGTCGTTAGACCAAATTTCCAAATCACCCGGATTTTGCACAAATGGCATTACATCCCGTCTGACCATATTTATATCGGCAGCGCTCAGTTTATCCAATAACATAGCCCTAAAATCTTTCTTGTCGATATCAATACCATTAAACTCTTTAGCCCGCGCTTGGAAGTGTTCAAATCCAAGAGGAATGCCTTTTCTTATATACCATTCAAAATCGTACCAATCACGACCCTTAACACGATTTTTAAAGTTTCTGAATATCAGAGCATGCATCTTTCCCGCAAAAAGATCCGGCAGAGAAAAGCAACGTGTCATAAACGAAAACGGCATGAGTGACAATCTCTGTTCGGTTGAAAAAACCAAGGGAGGGTTAGTGTCGACTTCAATTTTTATCTTTATCCCTTTTTCTGTCTTGAAGCTCAGGTCATATAATTCAGTACTGTCCTTGAGAAATGCAGATTCCACTTTAGTTTGGAGTTTCTTGTCCTTCTTCGTAATCAACACATCTCGCCCCGCTGCTTTAAACTCCTGAATGATTGGAATAAAATAGCTTTCGAGATTGAATTCTAAATTTTTTTCGACTAGAGAGAAATCCAAATCCTCGGAAAACCGAGGCAAACTGTGAAATATGCGCAAACATGTGCCTCCGTAAAAAGCAGCTTTATCAAAAAAACCTCCCCGGTAGAGCCCGGCAAGAGCTATCTCCTGCATAACTTCCTGTGTTGCATTTCGCTTTTGTTCGATGGTCTTTATATCGTACCGGTTGAGCATCTGATCAAATATCGTCATCTGGATAATAGTTTTAGTATTAATTCAAGCGTCTTTTTCTTCTTTCCCGTAGCGACACATTGTTCTATAATGCTTTTGTCCATCATTTCAAATGCCGATGTGTCCAGACGCAGATCTTTTTCTAAATAAATTTCGACGGCCTTCTTCGACTGAAAATTTAGGTGAGGTGTAGACACAATTATATCGCACAGGGCTTTTTCGGGCGAAGCAATTAGGAATGTATATTTATTATCAACTGTTTTTTGAACTATGCCTATGGAATAATAGTTTTCATTAACAGATATATACTGAAATTCAGCAATACTGTTTTCGAAATTTTTAGAGCGATTGGTCGTTGCAGAGCGGATGGTAAAAACCTGTTCCGGAATTAAACCATAATATCGCAATGCACTCTCCATTGATACATAGGAAGGGCCATAGAGATGATTTGCTATCAACTCCACAGAGAGCAGCTCTCCCGAGACTTCGGGTGAAACTACATACATTCCCTTCTTTAATCTTATAAGGCTGCCCTCGTTTTCAAGCGATGCAATCTTGTTTTTCGGAAATTTATATTTTAAGAATAGTGACCGAAGAACAGAATAATCAACAGGTATCACCCCAAGTTGTTTTAGTACTTTCATTGCAGATATTTCTAATGCTATTACAGCAAATATACAAATAATTGCTTAGATAGTTGAAAAAAAAGATGCTATGTATGCAAAATAATTAGATTAAACCATTCTTGAGGGATTTGGAGTTGATAGTAAAGTTAAAACCAACTTTATATATTTGATAATAAAACAGATATACTATATTTTGACCAATGAATACAGTGCATGATGACCATTTATTATGTTATTCAAGATGGTTATAACTTCCTTTCAAACGATAAACTTTTTTTTTCGTACATTTAAGTTTTCCGTTAAAAAAATGCACTATGTCAAGCAAAATTATTTTCAGGATAATCCTAATTACATTATTATCCTTAACGGTTGTTTTAATCTGTATTCAACTAAGCTTTACACTCTATTTAAACAACAAAATCAAAATCACTTTGCTTGAAGAGATCGTCAGACAGACAGACCAAAAGTATGATGTAAGAATTGCAAAACTCAATACGAATTTTTTCAGACAATCAATCTACATTTCGGGATTCTGTCTGAAACCTATTAAAAGTCTTGATTCTACTTCTCAAAAGTACTTTTTCACTGCCAGCAGAATTAATTTCATAAATTTTGATGTTTTCTCTTACCTCTTCCGTAAAAACCTGATAATTTCCCGTATGGAGCTCGTGAACCCCTCTGGTAAGGTTTTCAAAAGCAGGGCCACACTTTCCAAACACCCCAAAAAAGAACGGACCGATGATCCCCAAAAGGTATTCTCTATATATGACCTCTTCAGAAAAAAAATCCACTCACTGCAGATAAACAGCATTCAAATAAGCAATGCCGACATTGAGTTATTTGACGATTACACTGATATTGTTCCCTCTATTGTCAGCAAGGAGAACGAGTTGATGATTGCCAATCTGAGAATTGATAAATTATCGGATGAAAGTGGAAGACTATTTTTCGCCGATAGTATGCGTCTGATTATTAACAATTTTAATTATACTCCAAAAGACAGTCTCTACTCTCTTCGAGTGAAAAGATTTTCTGCATCATATACCGACTCCACTTTACTTCTTGATTCTTTCTCTTTTGTTCCGAACTACAGTAAGCGAGAGTTTGCCAAAGTAGCCAATAAACAGATTGATCGGTTCAAGATTTCAGCTAAAAAACTTGTTTTCAGCAAAATTGATGTAAAACTACTCTTTGAACGAAATATATTCATCTCCGAAAAGTTGAATGTAGAGAGCCTTAATCTGTCGGCTTACAGAGATAAAAATGATATAATTAAACCTCAGAGAGTAAAATCTTTACAGCAAAAATTGAAAAGCCTGCCCATATATTCGGTTATTGACACAATACAATTGAATGATGCCTCAATTACATATGAAGAGCTTGCGAAAGGATCGTCAAAACCGGGCAGAATTTCATTTGACAGTTTAAACGCAACTATCACAGGTTTTACAAGCGACTCAACACTGTTTTCGAAATTTAACATACTTAAAGTTGATGCAACTTGTATGTTGATGAATAAAGGAAGACTACAGGCTCAATATCTCTTTCCGCTCAATACAGATAAAATGGAATTCAAATGCTCGGGTACACTTACAAATATGCCAATGTCTGCATTGAATCCAATGTTGGAGACCAATGCAAAAGTTTCGATTAAAGGGGGCAATATTGATTCTATGGTTTTCTCCTTCAATGCCAATGAATTTGCTTCAAAAGGCACAATGAAGTTTGTCTATCAAAACTTAAAAATGGAGATTCTTAACAAGAAAGGGGGTGAACGCGGATTTCTGGAGCACGCAAAGACATTTTTCGCCCATCTCTTTGTTATAAAAGAGAGTAATCCTACAGGAAACAACCCAGTACGTATTACAGAAATAAGCACTCCAAACGACCCTACGCGATTTATCTTTAACTACTCCTGGAGGTCTGTTCTTAGCGGTATCAAACCAGCAATTCGTTAAAATAATTAAACCCTCTTTAACCGGACATTAGGGATTGTCGAACCCCCTATAAATCAGACTTAGTTTCACTCGATAAAATCAATTGTTTTCAAACGAAGGTTAACCAATCAAAAAGAGAAAACCCTAACTGATTTATTATCAATTAGGGTTTATTTGTTCCAGTACCCCGAAGAGGACAATTTTCCGAACCTTTTATGAGGGATTTAGAATTGTTAGCTGGAAAAAACATAATTCTAACGAAGGATAAACCTTTTGTACTGGAATGGTTGTAAAGAAATCACATTTGCAATAAATAATAACTACGTGCTATTAGATATAATATGACCGCTAATATAAGAATAAGGTCAATAATAAGCTCTTATTATATCATAATTTGTGGTTATAGATGTTTTTTATTATTTTTGCTATGCTTAAAAATTTGTTTAATATGAGCCAACTTGATAGTCAGTTAAAAGAGCAACTTATAAAAAGGGTGTCTTTAGATAATCCTTGGTGGTTATCTGGAACTATTGCAGATGATTATAAAAAAATGCCACTTAGACCATATTCTGAAGTCTTTTATCCATTAGTCGCAGATACATCAATAAGGCGAGCAACAATATTGATGGGGCCACGACGAGTGGGCAAAACAGTGATGCTATATCATACTATCGACAAACTAATTGCAAGTGGCATTAATCCACAAAAAATTATATATCTGTCTATAGATACCCCGATATATAACAACGTCTCTCTTGAGGAGTTATTTAACTACGCTCGACAAGCACTCAAACAGGAAGATAATTACGATGATTTCTTTGTTTTTTATGATGAGATACAATATCTAAAAAATTGGGAGGTTCATCTTAAATCACTCGTTGATAGTTTTCGCAGTGTTAAATTTGTCGCTTCCGGTTCGGCTGCTGCTGCACTTAAGATGAAAAGTAATGAGAGCGGTGCAGGAAGGTTTACCGACTTTATGCTACCTCCCTTGACTTTCTATGAATTTCTGAATCTGCAAAATCTTAACAACATAATCATTGAAAAAAGCGACAAATCTATCGCTCCATATGACACCATAAACATTGATGAACTAAACCGTCTATTTATTGAATATATAAATTATGGGGGTTATCCTGAAGTTGTTTTCTCTGAAAAAATACGCTCTAATCCCGGACAGTATATCAAGAATGATATTATTGATAAGGTTTTGCTCCGAGACTTACCGAGTCTGTATGGTATCACAGATATTCAAGAGTTAAATAAACTGTTTGTGCATATTGCCTTTCGTTCAGGGAATGAGTTTTCTTATGAAGCACTTTCCGGCGAGGCCGGAATCAAGAAAGATTTACTGAAAAAATATCTTGAGTATCTGGAAGCTGCTTTCCTAATAAAGGTAGTAAATAGAATAGATCAAAATGCAAAACGGATGCAACGGGTTATCTCGTTTAAGATTTACCTGACCAATCCAACATTGCGATGTGCTCTATTCTCGCCAATTGAAGATTCTGACGATTTTATTGGAAGTATGGTTGAAACAGCAATTTTTGCACAATGGATTCAAGGCGAGAAGAGTGATTTTTACTACGCCAACTGGACAAATGGCAGAGAGAAGGGAGAGGTTGATATGGTATGGACTGATGCTGCAACGCAAAAAGCCTTTTCTTTAGCTGAGGTTAAGTGGACAGATCGCTTTTATAATAATCCAACAGAGTTGAAGTCGCTAAATAAGTTTCTTGAATATAATAAAGATATTCGCAAAATAATAGTTACAACAAAAAGCAAAACAGGTACATACGATTCTCCACAAGGGAAAATACTATTTATTCCTGCGGCAATTTATGCGTATTGGGTTTCTTCCTATCTTTATAACAATAAAAGAACCTCATTGCTCACTCCTAATGATGTGTCATAATAAGCAAAAATAAAACTCTTATTTTGCATTATGCCGCTAAATTACTTGTGATCAAGTGGAAAAGTTTGCAAAATAAGAAAGAGGCCTCATCAAAATGACTGTCGGAACCCCTGAAAAACTGACATAGATTCATTCGACAAATTCTGATAGATATATCGTCTAAATTTTCCTGTTTGCAGAATTATGGCGCAAAAATGGCGCAAATTGTAAAATTAAAAACCCTAACTGACTCATTATCAATTAGGGTTGTTTTGTTTCCGTACCCCTGAGAGGAAAAATATCCGAACCATTCTTAAGGGATTTGGACCGGATTGTGAAATTAAAATATGATTCAAATGGTTGAAAATGATTGAAATAGATTGATGATAATTGAAAGCGTAGTCAGTGACACAAGTATCCTCACAATCATTCCATAAGTTTTTCAATTCACTCTCTCAAACAAGCCAACGGAATAACATGAACGCCATCGGCCCTTGTATATCCATATTGTCCGCCAGTCAAAACAATCTTCAGGTCAGGTTCTCGAATAGGCATCTGCTTCTCGGTCTTGTTATGCTCGACTATAAGGTTATGGAGTTGAACCAGGTGATTTGCGCCATCCTCAATATCTTTGCTACCAAGCTTACATTCAATCAGGGCATAGCGTCCATCGCCAAGATGCAACACAACATCCGCCTCCAGACCATAGCGGTCACGATAGTAGCCAACACTAGAGAAGAAGCCGTATGAATATGCCTTTAGGTCACGAATGCACATCTGTTCAAAAATATACCCGAAGGTTTTCAGTTGAGTTTGAAGTGATTCTGGTGTCAGACCCATCACAGCAACCGCCACTGACGGGTCGCAGAAGCCACGTTTAGGACTGCTCCGGATGGCAGTCTTGCTACGTATCGCCGGGCACCAGGCATCGATATCCTGTATAACGAACAGCTTTTCTAAAGCAGATATATAGTCATCAAACGTTGATCGTGAGCATTCCATCTTATCGCTTGCAGTAACATCGGCCAACATCGATGTAGTCTTCGCTACAGTAGATATATTCCTTGCGTATGAGTGAAGTATTTGCCTTGCCAATTTCTCGTTACGTTGGACACCATCCACGCGTGAAATATCCGTCTTGCATACTGACTGTACATAATCTTTGGCTATCATCAGTTTTGCGTTCGGGTCGGTTACATTCAAAGATGCCGGCCAACCGCCACGGCAAGCAGAGAAGATGATATCGTTCACATTCATATCAGAAACAGCTTCCACCTCCTGTTCCGGATGGTCAAACAGATCCTTGAGTGAAACGCTTCCGTTTGACTCCTTTGATTCCCACAGCGACATTGTCGACATCTGCATACGCGAGATGCGTCCCGTTCCACTATGATGAATTTTCTTCTCATTCACGGCATTCGACCCCGTAAGAATAAACTGACCAGGATTACCACGTTTGTCGCACATCGTGCGAACGGCATCCCATAGTACAGGAGCATCCTGCCACTCGTCGAGCAATCTAGGAGTTTCTCCTATCAAAAGATTTGAGGGCTTTACGGCCGCCGTTGCCAGATAATCATCACGGTTATCTGGATCTTGCATTCGCAGTACACTTCCCGCCTGCTGTTCGGCAGTTGTTGTCTTTCCACACCACTTCGGGCCTTCAATCAACACAGCCCCCATCGCATTCAACCTGTCTTTCAGGTGCTTGTCGGTTATACGTTCCAAATAATTCATACAATTGGCTTATTTATCAGTCATACAAAATTACTAATAACAAGGAAATTGCAAAAATATTATGAACAATTGTGGTGTTTTATCAGGAATATTTGCGGTAATTCATCAGGAATTCTTGCGGTATTTCATCCTGAGGGTGTGATAAATCCCGGAAATATCCGGGAACGCTGAAAGTGTCGAAATCTCCATTTTGTCGGACCTGTCGGAACCCCTTAAAATCGGACATAGATTCATTGTACAAGTTCATTTGTTTTCAAACGAAGTTTAACAGATCAAAAAGAGAAAAACAAAGGGAGATATTTCTGTTAAATCTCCCCTATATGAAGAAATCTGGCGTAACAACGGCGCAAATAGTAAAAAGTTTGATTTTGGAGCGTAGCGACGGACCCCCTCCTCGGAGGGGGTGGCGGGGGTGGGATAAACTAAAGGAGCTTGCCCGCATCCGGCAAGCGACGGTACAAAAAAAGCAGGCATCTCTACCTGCTTTTTTTGTACCCGGAGCCGGGATCGAACCGGCACAGCCTTGCAGCTACTGGTGTTTGAGACCAGCGCGTCTACCGATTCCGCCATCCGGGCATAAAAAAGTGTTCGGTAAACAGGGAGTGCAAAAGTAGCTAATTTTTTTTAAAAACAAGAACCTGTGCAGCAGAAAGTCTTAGCTTACCGGTGCACAGGTTTTGATTATTTGTTTAGAATCTTGAATCTTGCGTTACAACTTAACAAGTATTGGTTTACCAAGACCAAGTTTCTCAAGTGGTTTAAGCTGGGTGCGGGCGTCACCTACTACAATAAATACCATTTCGTTGGTATTAAAGTTTTTGGTTATCACCTCAACAGCTTGCTCAAGTGTCATTTCGTTGAGCATCTTCTCCTGATTTTTCACATAGTCAAACGGCATGTTGTATTGCGAAACATTGTACAGAACTCTCACTAGTGCACCAAGGGTCTCGAATGAAGAGGCCATTGCGCGTGTCAGTGAGTTTTTGGTGTCTGCAAGCATATCCTCGTTAAAGGTGCTCTTGTAGTTTCCAATTAGGTCGTTGAAAATTGCAACTGCTTCGGCAGTGGTGGTTGCCTGAACGCTTGACGATGCGGTAAAGTTGTTGTAGAACTTACCGGTCTCAAAGGTCGAAGAGGCACCGTATGTGAATCCTCTTTGCAGACGTAATACATCAAAGAGCATTCCCTGTGATCCCGATCCTAGTTTGTAGTTTGTAACAAACCAAGGGTAGAAAGCAGCATTGCCGAAATCCATTGCCGGTTTGCTCACATAAATCATCGACTGAGGTGATCCCACATTGTCAACAAAGTATATCTGACCTGTTTTGGCAGGAATTCCCTGCACAGGCTCAGGAACAACAACATCAAAAGGAGCCCAGTTTTTGGCCAGAGATGCAAGAGCAACCTCACACTTCTTAAGATCAATTGCACCTGCAATATTCATGGTTGCAATAGCCGGAGAGAAGCTTGCTGCATAAAACGCCTTAACATCATCAATTGTGATATTGTCGATGCTTTCAGGAGTTCCAAGATGTGATACCGCAAATGTTCCATCTTGTCCATAAAGAAGGAGGTCACGGGTTTTGCGGGCAATGCTTCTTGGGTCGGCTGATGCCTGACGCAGTGCAGATTTTGCCTCCTGTTTAACCCTTGCGAATGCCTGTTCGTCAAATCTTGGTTTGAGAATCATCTCTTCGGTAAGAGCAACAACATCTTTAAAATTCTTTGAAAGAGCGGTACCGCTAATTTCCATTCCCTCAATGTCTGAAGAAATTGAAATTCTTGCTCCAAGAAGACCCATTGCGCTCTCAAGCTCCTCAGCTGTTTTAAGTGCAGTACCTTCATTCATAAGGCGGGCATTCAAATAAGCAAGACCTTTTTTACCCTGAGGGTCAAGAAGTGAACCGCCTTTAAGGCTGATTGTAAACTGTATAACAGGCATCTCGCTCTGTGTAATTCCATAAACCTCCATTCCGTTTGCCAGTTTTGATTTCCAAATGGCAGGGATGGTAATCGAAGGGGTATTAGGGAGATAATCCGGCTCAACCGAACGGTCAATTAACGAAGGGGTTCTCTGATATTCATCGTCAACAATTTTACCTCCCTGAGATTTCAGTTGCTGATCCTCTACCTTCTCAATGGTAACTTCACCCATTCTTGAGGCTGCAACAGCCAGGGCTGTCTGACCCTGAGGTACAACGCTCAATACAAGATGGTTTTGACCTTTGAAGTATTTCTCATATACAGCTTTTACATCTTCGGGGGTTACCTTCATGAACATATCAAGTTCTTCAAGTGATTTGACAGGTGATCCGCCAAATTCATAATCCCTGGCCATCATAAGAGCTTTGCCCATTACGCTGCTGAGACGATTGTAAAGGTTAACCTCCTGCATAACTTTAATTTTCTGGAGCTCTTGTACGTTCACTCCTTCAGATTCAAATCTTGCAAATGCCTCTTCAATAGCAGAATAAACATTATTGAGATCTACGCCATCAAACGCTCTTACAGATATCTGAGTTTGTCCTGCAATCTCTCTTGACATACTAAATGCGTTTACCATTGGAGCAAGTCTCTTCTCCTCAACAATTACTTTGTAAAGAGGAGATGTTTTACTTCCTGCAAAAAGTGTAGCAAATGCCGAAAGTGCATATGAATCGGGATGATACTGTTCAACAGTGGGGTAGGTGATAGTGATTTGTGGGAGCTTTGCGTATGCATCTTCCCACATTACATTTTTGGTGCTCTCAAGTACTGCGGGTGCAGGCTGAGGTTTTTCAACTGTGTTACCGGCAGGAATCTCTGCAAAGTATTTGTTTATAAGCTCTTTTGCCAGTTTAGCGTCAAAGTCTCCTGTGAGAACCAGAGTGGCATTGTTTGGAACATAGTATTTATGATAGAACTCTTTAACATCGTCTATAGTTGCATTTCTGAGATCTTCAATTTCGCCGATTGTAGTCCAGCTGTAAGGATGTCCTTGCGGAAAGAGCTCTTTGGCAATAATGATGCTTGATTGACCATATGGCTGACTGTCATAATTCTGGCGCTTTTCATTTGAAACTATGTCAATCTCTCTTTCGAGTCCGCTTTGGGTAACGGTGTTGATAAAGTATCCCATTCTGTCGGCCTCCATCCAGAGGATCTTTTCCAGGGCGTCGCGAGGTACTGCCTCGTAGTAGTTTGTACCATCGGCGTTGGTTGAACCGTTAAAAGTTCCTCCCATTTTGGCAATTCTTTGGAAAAATGCATTTCTCGGAAGGTTTTCAGACCTCTGGAAAAGCATGTGCTCAAAAAAGTGTGCAAAGCCGGTTCTTCCCGGTTTTTCTCTTCCTGAACCTACATGGTATTGGATTGCAAGGGCTACAATAGGGTCTGAAAGGTCCTGATGTAACACAACCTTGAGACCGTTGTCAAGGGTGTATTTTTCGAAGGCGATATTAACGCCAGCCTCCTTGGGAGTACATGAGTACAAAACAAGAAGAATAACCGGCAGCAAAAGTGTGCGAAATAAATTTTTCATAAATTTTTAGTTAAAGTTTCTTTATTTAAGATGATATAATTAGACGCTTTTTTAAGTTATAAGTTTAAATATTGGGGAAAAAATAAAGTTAAAAAATTTAGATGATATATTAAGAATTCATTTATCTTTGCTCCGTTCAAAGTTAAGGGAACTCCGTGAGAACCGGAGACAGTACCCGCTGCTGTGATGCTTACCCGAACGGGTTGTCCGCAATCAAGAACCACTGCCTTAAAAGGCGGGAAGGTGACGGACATAAAAGCTAAGTCAGAAGACCTGCTTGGAATATTATTATTAACGATCGAACTTTCGGGAGATAGGGCGCGATGCACAAATTGTATGCATTATTTGTAATTTATTTTTTCTATGCTGCGGGGCTTATTTCTGCTGCGGGGATCTCTGCTTATGGTCAGCACAAGCCCGATACCACACTCAGGGTCAGGCTTGATTCTGTTACAATAACAACCGATACAAGAAGAACTCCACTCCCGGGAAAGTCATTTGCAGTAGGAACCCACATAATCTCGGCATCTGCCGGCTCTATAGCAGAATCGGCAATGAGCTCTCTTGCCGATTATTTCAGAGCCGAGAGTGCTGTCTATCTCAAAGAGTATGGCAAAGGGATGTCTTCATTTATCTCAATAAGAGGGACTTCGTCATCTCATACAACAGTGTCATGGAATGGAATGAGCCTGGCTCTGCCAACAATGGGACAAACAGACCTTTCGCATGTACCAGTCTATTTTTTCGACAAAATGGACCTCCATATTGGAGGAAATGCAACCCTTTACGGAGATGGGAGCATTGGAGGAAACATCTCTCTTGCAACAGCTCCGCGCTGGAAGGAGGGGCTAAGTGGCGACATAACAACATCTGTTGGCAGTTTTTCAACCCTGTTTACAGGAACAACAGTCAGGTATTCAAACTCAAAAACAGAGAGCAGAACTAGTCTTTTCAGAGGTTCTGCGGTAAACAGGTATGCTTTTGAAAACAATACCAAATTGGGAAGGCCCACAGAATACCTTAATAACTCAGGGTACGAAAACTACGGTGTTCTTCAGGAGATATACCGCAAAACGGGAAAAAGTTCGCTCCTTAATTTCAATTTGTGGTATCTTGATTTTGACAGGCAGATACAACCCTCTGTAGCTCTCAATGACAGGCCTGAGACATTCGCATCTATTTACGATAAAAACTTCAGGGCATCTCTCTCATATAGTGGTGTGTTATCACAGTTATCCTACGCAGCAAGGCTATCCTATGCCTACGACCATGAGAGGTACAAAGAGGATATTATTGCCGCATCAAGAGTTTTAGCCTCTGCGGAGGCAGGTTATTCTACAGCCTCGGGAAGAGTAAACTTCAAGGGTGGGATATCAGCCGAGCACATCTCACCGCAGGTTGACTCCTATGCAGATTCGGTTACCGAACAACGGGTTTATATCTATCTGCTTGCAAAAGCTGCTCTTGCAGAAAATCTTATTGCATCTGCAGGTGCCAGATACGGCATGGTAACGGGAAGTGAAATTCCCATAATGCCATCATTTGACATACTTTACATACCGTTAAAAACAAACAGCACACAGCTCTCTCTCAGGGCAGCCGCCTCAGCAAGCAGCAAAGTACCATCGCTTAATGACAGGTATTGGGGAGGAGTACACTCATACCTGAAAAGTGAATTTTCAAAAACGGCCGAGGGGGGGCTAAATCTCTCCTGGTTCAGCGGCTACTCTTCGCTGGATATGTTTGTGACTGCCTACACAAGTGAAGTAAATGACTGGATTAGGTGGCTCCCTGCGGGAAGTGTGTGGAGGCCTCAGAATGTTCCTGAGGTAAGATCGAGTGGGGGAGAAGCAGGATTGATGTTCGTTACAGGGCTTGGGGAGTGGAAGTTAAGAACAGGATTCAATTATAACCACACCAATGTGGTTATGAAAAGGAGCCTTAGGGTTGAAGATCCATCAGTTGGTTATCAACTGGCTTATCAGCCAAAACATTCTTGGAGGACATCTTTTACATTAGATAAAGAGCCACTCTCTCTCTTTGTGAGGTTTGCCTACACCGGGGAGAGAACAACGCTCGATATTTTTGATCTGCTTCCTGCCTATCTCTTGACCGACATTGGTGCATCTGCAAAAATCAACATTAACAAATATAAATTTATACTTAACACAACAATCCTAAACCTGTTTGACACCAACTATCAGAACGTAAAGTTCTATGCGATGCCCAAAAGGCACTGGCAGGTGTCGGTCAGATGGAACTTTTAACTTATTAAACTGATATGAAAAGAAATTTAAAAAGAGGTCTGCTTGCAGTCCTGGCAGTAATTGCGCTGGTTTCCTGTACTAAAGATGAAAATCCGATTGTTATTCAGCCGGAAAAAAAGGTAATTGTAATTAATCAGGGAAATTTTACCGAGCACTCGGCGAGTCTCTCTGTATATGACGAGGTCACAGGAACAGTCCAGAATAGGGTATTTGAGAGTGCAAACGGTATTTCAATAGGGGCCACAATTATATCAGGAACAATTTCAGCAGACGGCAAAGCATATCTGGTTTGCAACAACCCCGATAAAATCGAAATAATTGATGCAAAAACTTTCAAGATTGCAGGGAACCCGATGATAAGCGGATTGGAATCACCGCGTAATGTAATTGTATATCAAAACAGAATATATGTATCAAACTGGGGTTATGACTATATAGTTAATGCAATCGGATTCTGGGAATTCAATAAGTCATATGTTTCTGTTTATGACCTTAATACAAAATCCTTTATTAAAAAAGTACTGGTAGGCACAGATGCCGAGGGTATGGTTATATACAACTCTAAGCTTTTTGTTGCAGTTAAGGAGGGTGTTGCTGTTGTAGATATTGCCAATGATAACATGAGCCTCTTCACAACTATTAAGCCTGCCGGAATTAACGGAGGTGCAAAATACATAACATTTGACCGCAATTCAAAATTATGGGCCTCGTTCCCTGAAAAGGGAGTTGTTCAGATTGACCCGCTAACAATGAGTGTTATGGGTTCGGTAGTGGTTCCTGTTGATGCAATGGATGGCTACATTACAACAGATGTTTACGGAGAAAAAATTCTCACCTATCATACAAAATTTAACTCATCATATATGCCCGAAGAAGCCGGTATCTATTCGGTTGATGTTAGTTCTAAGAGTGTTTCTAAAATCTTTTCGGGCATATATTTTTACGGAGTCGGGGTAAGCCCCTTTACCGGCAGTGTATTTACGGCAGAGGTGAGCTTTACGTCAAACTCTCTGATGAAGGTGTTTGGCATAGATGGCACGTCAAAAGGTTCTGCCACAACAGGTGTTGGTACCTGCCGCTATCTGTTTTTGTAATTTATTGCGGGGAGTGTTACTCCGGAAGGTGAAATGTGATATTTTTGATGATGTCAGGATGTACACTGTTTGCAACAGGACAAGTCTTAACAGCAGTCTCAATAAACCTCATCTCTCTTTCGGAGTAGTCATTTCTCGGCAAATAGATGTCAAGTTTGAGTTCACCGACTCTTCTTGGATTTGAAGTCATTATCTTTTCTGTCTCTATTCTGGTTCCATCAACCGAAAAACCGTGTGCCTGAGCAGAAATCCCCATTATAGTAAGAATACATGATCCGAGTGAAGTTGCAAAAAGATCGGTAGGTGAAAACATCTCGCCCTTGCCGTTATTATCCTCAGGCGCCTCTGTCATTATCTTGCTTCCCGACTTAAGATGCTCTGCTTCTGTTTTTAAGTCACCAATGTAAAAGGTTCTTATCTTTGTCATAATATGCTTTTTATTAATAAATTAAATTAAAATTCCTTTTAGTGTGGCAGAGGAGCAGGAGGCTACTTTAACTATTGCATAGTCCCCAACTTTATACTCACCTGCAGGAAAAACACAAATTTTGTTCTGTGAAGTTCTTCCTACAAGCTCTGCCGAAGATCTTTTGGAAGGTCCCTCAACCAAAACCTCAACCACCTTGCCCAAATCCTGCTTATTGCTGATATGTGAAAGTTCATTTTGGAGTGCAATAATCTCGTTCAGCCTTCTGTTTTTGGTTTCATGAGGTACATCGTCAGGGTACTTTTCAGCAGCCTTTGTATCAGGCCTCTCAGAGTATTGAAACATGAATGCTGTGTAGTAGCCCACCTCTCTCATAACCGAAAGAGATTCAAGATGATCGGCCTCTGTCTCTCCTGAAAAGCCGGCAATCATGTCTGTACTTATTGTGCTATCCGGGATTATCTCTTTAATTTTCTGAACTCTTGCAAGATACTCCTCCCTTGTGTATTTACGGTTCATCCTCTTGAGGACAGCATTGCTTCCGCTCTGAATAGGAAGGTGAATATGGCGGCAAATATTTTTGTAAGCTGCAATGGTGTGAAGAACGGAGTCGTCCATATCTTTAGGGTGCGATGTCGAAAAGCGAACCCTCAGTTGCGGGCTTATCTGTGCAACCATCTCAAGCAGTTTGGCAAATGTTAACTCTTTTTCCCAAAGATAGGAGTTCACATTCTGTCCCAGCAGAGTCACCTCTTTATATCCGTTTTCAAATAGCTCTTTCGCCTCATTGATTATGCTTTGCGGGTTTCGGCTTCTCTCCCTTCCCCTCACATATGGTACAACACAATATGAACAGAAGTTATTACATCCTCTCATTATTGCTATGTAGGCAGAGACTCCGTTTTTGTCCATCCTTACAGGAGAGATATCTGCATAGGTCTCCTCCTGTGACAACATGGTGTTAATTTGTTTATCTCCTCCCGAGAGAGCTTCAATCAGTGAAGGAAGTTCGCGGTATGAATCGGGTCCGGCAACAATGTCAACAGTTCCATTATCCAGAAGTTTCTCTTTTAACCTCTCGGCCATACATCCCAGAATTCCTATTTTCAGCCCCTTTTTCTTTTTCTTGACATGACCCAATTGCTCTATTCGTGCCCAGATTTTTTGTTCTGCGTTATCCCTTATAGAACATGTGTTTACAAGAATAAGTGAGGCGTCCTGAATTTTGTCACAAATTGAATACCCGCTTGGCTGGAGTACCGAAAGTACAACTTCGCTGTCGTTTACGTTCATCTGACAGCCATAGGTTTCAATATATACTTGTTTAAGTTTGTTGTCTAAGATAGGTTTTACGGAATGGAATTTGATAGTCATCTATAGTACATTTATTCCGCAAATATATGCTTTTTTATACCTTTGCTGTAATTCAAATATTAAAATATGAACAGATTATTAGCTTTTGCACTGGTTACAATTCTTATTACAACCTCATGTTCAAAACTGAAAGAGGTAGATGTAAGGGATATGAAGGTCACAAAGTTTGAACTCATAAATACGACCACAGCAAATATCCATATCGAGTACCTTATTGAGAATCCCTCAGGCAGAACAATTATTGTACAGAGTGCTGATGGTATTCTTAAAAAAAGGGGAGTAAATTTTGCATATGCTACGTTGTTAAGCGCCGATGTTGTTACTCCAAAGATGGCTAGTATAAACAGCATAGTATTCAGAATTGAGATTAATGATCCGCTATCACTTCTTTCAATGGGGTTGAATGTTTCAAGATGGGATCTGGATGAATTCGTTCTTGATGGCATTTTTTCATTGAAAGTCTCAGGGGCAGGGCGTAAAACCCTTAGATATAAAGATGTGCCTTTGAAAAATATTGTAAATGCACTTTAAAAAAAATAGCAAATATGAAAAGAGTTCCTGTGATAAAGACAATCCTGTTGTCATTAATTTCTGTTTTTTGGCTCTCTCTTCCTGCTAATGCGCAAGCTCAATCTCTGAATGAGAGTGACACTCTGTTCAGGTCAGATATATTTAAAATTATTGCTGAGCCCGGCAGAAACAATTCTACCGTAACTATCAAGCAAAGCAGCCATATTACAAATACTGTACATAATTATATAGCAAACGCCTCCAAAAAGAGATTGACCGGTTTTCGTGTGAGAATTTTCTTTGATAACAAACAGGATGCAAGAGAGGTCTCTCTCAATCTGGAGAACTCCTTCAGGGAGCTTTACCCCGGCGTTGGTGTTTACAGAACCTATACGAATCCCTACTTTAAGGTAACGGTAGGTGATTTCAGAAACAGATCAGATGCGATGAAGCTTTTCAAAGAGATTGAAAGGATCTACCCATCTGCATTTATTGTGAGGGAGACTATTAATTTCCCGCCTCTTTAATCACCCTTTAAGTGTTTTCCCAGGATAGGATTTTTCCACCATTTAGGCTGGAATCTTGCAGCTAATCTTTGTAAAGGGGAGATATACCTCTCAATTTTTTCAGGGTAGATATCTGAGATATTTATCATTATTCCTGTCTCCTCTACTCCTCCGAATCCATCGTTGATAGCTGTCCCAAAGACCTTCATAGATGGTGAAAGATTCATATAGGAATTTATCAATGGCGGTATATTCTCACCTAGAGCTCTAATCTCTTTTGACAATACCTTATACCCCTCTTTGTAGTCAACCGAACTGAACAACTCTTGGAAATATGGGTTGCTGATATCGTACTCAAGTGGTTTTGTTGGTTTAACCAAATTCTTATCGTCAGAAAAATATATGCTTAGAAAATTTAGCAGTGTGTTTCTCGCCCTCATATTATATGACGAGTACATGGTAACTTTCCCGAAAAAATATTTAATATTTGGATATCTTAATACCAATGCGCCCAGACCATCCCAAAGGTTGTCAAGGGCGTAGAGGCCTTTCCTGCGAATATTTGTGCTTTGATAGTTTGGTTGTATGAATGACCTTCCCAGCTCAATTGTAAATGGCATGTACTCTGTAGTGAACTCCTTTGAGAAGGTAAAGAGTTCGCTGGTTGCCATATGATGAACATCCAGCCCGGAGCACTTGATGTAGCGGTATCCGCCAATAATCTCAAGGTCTTTAGGATCCCACACTATAAGCTGTTTGTATGGGTTTTTGCCGTCGGTATCAAACTCATCAATATCTACAGGTTTGCCGGTACCTCCTCCCGCAAGTCTGAATGAAATTTCTCTCAGCCTTCCAATCTCTCTCATGGTATGAGGTGAGTCCTGGGCTGTGACTTCGTAAAGCTTATTGTCTCCCTTACGTGTGTTTCTTATAAACTTATCTGACGACAACTCATCAATAATGAGCTTGCGGTCTATGGGTAATATTACCGGTTCCATTTTTTATTTTTTTAGTGAGTAAACCCTCTTCCTGACAAAGTCATTCCATTCATTAACACTTTTGCCGGATAAAAGTTCTTCATATGTAATTGGCTTGCCTATGTATGCCTTAAATGATCTGTTTTTTTGACGAAACATCTCATGAGGCAGGAGAATAGTTTCGTAATTGAATTTAATCCCCAGTCTTTTTCTGATGTTAGCAATTCTGTAGAAAAACCAGGAGTTTCTTCCTTCAAAGTAAACGGGTAAAATATCCCGCTGATATTTGATAGCCTGGTTCAGGTAGCTTTTTTTCCACTCCAGGTCTTCTATCTTTCCTTTGATTAATCGTGAGCAAAGTCCGGCCGGGAAGTATATGATTTGATCTCCCGAGCTGTAGCTTTCATGGAACATATTTGCTGACTCTGCTGTTTGTTTTCCATATTTATTGATAGGAATAAAAATGGGCCTTAGTGGTTCTATGCTGTAAACCAGATCATTAACGATGAATTTAACAGAATCAAAAATTTGTCCGAATGCTTCAGACAGAATGAGCCCGTCAAGACCTCCCAACGGGTGGTTAGATACCACTATATACCTACGGCCCGCTTGAATATTTTCATGGCCGGTTAGCGAGTATTTAATGTTTATTCGTTTGAGAGCTTCAGTGGCAAACGGGACGCCTCTGAGGTGACCGTACTCCGAAAGCAGATCATTTATCTCTTCCTGGTGTATTAGTTTTTTTAGCCAGGTGAAAATAAATCCCGGTATTATCTTTAAAAGTTTAGGGTTTTTGCCGGCTATAACACTCTCTACATCAACTCTGGTATTTCTCTTCGATTCGCTCATCTGAGGCGGGGTTTGTAAGATGCGAAGTTAAATAAAAATCATATCTTTGCATAAATGTTCCATAGTAATATGTTAAAACAGGGATTACAACAAAAACTACTGCAAAAGCTTTCGCCACTCCAGATTCAAACTATAAAACTACTGGAGTTGCCAACGCTGGAACTAGAACAAAGAATAAAAAAGGAGCTGGAGGAGAATCCCGTTCTGGACGAAGTTTCAGACAGCGAAGATATTGATGACGGGTCGGCGAGATCCTTCTCTTTGAGCGAATATTCATCAGACGACCAGATTCCATCATATAAACTCTTTACCAGCAATCAGGGTAAAGACATTAAACCTGAATACAACACCTTTTCTGTAAGGGAGAGCTTTCACCAGTCTCTTGTAACTCAGCTAGGTTATAGCCAGATGGATGCCAGGTCAAAGGCAATTGCAAAATTCATAATAGGCAGCCTGGACGATGATGGCTACCTCAGGAGAGACCTTGATGCTCTATCTGACGACATCTCTTTTAGGGTAGGAATTGAGACCAACCCTGACGAGCTTGAAGCTATTCTGAAAAAAATTCAGGATTTTGAACCTGTTGGTATAGGTGCGCGAGATCTTCAGGAGTGTTTGCTATTGCAAATCAGAGCAAGAGAGCGTACTCCCCAGGTTGTGCTTGCAGAGAGTATTCTGGATGACCATTTTTCGGAATTCACTAAAAAACATTATCAAAAGATATTGTCCCGTCTTTCAATCAGTGAAGGACAACTTAGAGAGGCCATAGAGGAGATAGTACACCTGAATCCAAGGCCGGGAGGGCAAATTGATGACTCCTACGCAGAACAGGCTCAGCAGGTCGTTCCGGATTTCGTGCTGGAATTCAAAGATGGGGAGTTGATTATGACCATGCCGCGCTTCTCTGTTCCGGAGCTTAAGGTAAACAAGAGATATGCCGACCTTTTAATGACTTCGGCCGGAGGTGATAGAGCAGGTAAGGAGGCAGCAACATTTGTAAAACAGAAACTGGATTCTGCTAAATGGTTTATTGAGGCTATAAGACAAAGGCATAACACCCTCAATAACACTATGAACGCAATTATTGACTTTCAGAGAGAGTTCTTTATTGAAGGGGATGAAACAAAGTTGCGTCCAATGGTTCTAAAAAACATCGCCGAAAAGACCAACCTCGACATATCTACCATATCCAGAGTTGTTAACTGTAAATATATACAGACACATTTCGGGATATACCCGTTAAAATACTTTTTCTCCGAAGGGCTTATGACAGATGCAGGAGAGGAGGTCTCTACAAGAGAGATTAAAAACATACTCGCCTCAAGCATTGATGTTGAGGATAAGAAAAAACCGCTGACAGATGAGGAGCTGGTGACTGTTCTGCATGAGAAGGGATACAGGGTGGCAAGAAGAACTGTTGCGAAGTACCGAGAACAGCTCAATATCCCGATTGCAAGACTTAGAAAGGAGCTTTAAAAAACCTAATATGAAAAATCTATTTACGGGATTAGTTGTTTTAATCCTGATAACCGGCTGTAAAATGAAAGAGAGAGCAGATCTTATTGTTTATAACGGTAATATTTACACCGTTGATACAAATTTTTCACAAGCGAGTGCAATGGCTGTCAAGGGCGGAATTCTGCTTGCCGTTGGAACCGACGATGAGATACTTAATAAATATCGGGCCAGTGAGATGATAGACCTGGAGGGAGCTCCGGTATATCCGGGACTTAATGATGCCCACTGCCACCTAACCGGTCTTGGACGTGGTCTGACCAGGGTTGACCTCAGAGGAACAACCTCATTTGACGAGATAATTGAAAAACTAAAAGAGAGATATGAACGTGATAAGCCTGCTT
>JAUYTX010000045.1 GCA_030695025.1 Bacteroidales bacterium
ACCAAAAGGTCAATGGATTTTATCAATGAGTTTGAGTTATCACTTGGTACAGATTACAAAGAAAACGCTATTGTGCTTATTGAGGATCTGGGAGCTAAAAATTTTAATGAAGAGGCACATCTCTGGAAAGTAAGGGTCGCCTCTTTACTTAAAAAATACGAGCATAAAAAATTACGCGCAATCATCGCAATAGGACAGGAGGCATGGGCGGCTCTGCTGGCACAGGATGCTCTTCCATCCGATGTGCCAATATTTGGTGAGTACATCAGTGGTAACGGAATTGAGCTTCCCATTACTTCTGTAGATGAAACATGGCAGCCGGAGTGGGTAAATATGTCACGAAAGGCCCGGACAAAAGCAACTGCCGGAGGAATATTAAATCACTATGTACCCAGAAGGAACATTGATCTTATCCTCAGCTTCTTTCCTGAAACAAAAAATATTGTATTTCTGTCTGACAATACATACGGAGGGTTATCTATGAAGACTCTCTTCAAAAGAGACATGAACGAAGTTCCAAATGTGAATTATTTGTTCCTGGACAGCAGGGAGTTGCATTTCAATGAAATTCTCCAGTCGATTAAGGTGCTGCCGCAAAACACAGCTATGCTCATAGGAACCTGGAGAGTAAATAAAGATGGGCAATACTTCCTGGGCAATTCTCTTGAAGAGCTTATTTCGGCAAATCCTAACCTTCCGGTGTTCACAATGTCCGGAACGGGACTGGGAGCCGGAGCAATCGGAGGATATATCCCAAAATATGGATTGCATGCAAAAAAGATAGTGAGTCTTATTGAAGCATATGCTAAAGGAGAGAGAGATTCAGTCAGATTCAACACTTCCGGCGGTTCATATCAGTTTGATCAACGCCTTTTGGAAAAATTGAAGATTAATAAACAGATGTTACCCCCGGAAAGCATCTTAATTAATGTTAAAGACCCAAGACTTGCCCGATACAAAAACTATCTGATTGTGGTCTCCTCTGTAACTGTTCTTTTAGCCATTTTTATGGTTACTCTCCTTATTCTTTATTCCAAAAATAAGCGTCTTCAAAAGTATCTGGAAGAGAATAGGCAAAAACTTATAGAGGCAAAGGAGAGAGCAGAAGAGAGCGACCATCTGAAATCTGCATTTCTTGCAAACATGAGTCATGAGATCAGAACACCGCTAAATTCAATTGTCGGGTTTTCAAACCTTTTGATATCTGATGATTACACATCAGAACAGAGAGTAGAGATGAACAAAGTAATTGCTCAGAACTCCGAACTACTTTTAACCCTCATAACTGACATCCTTGATATTTCAGGGCTTGAGACAGGAAAACTCAATTTTGTGTTCCGCTCTGTTGAGGTAAACTCATTGTGCGAACAAGTTATTGCCACAACTAGTCATCTGAAAAAGGCATCTATTGATTACAGATTTGAGCCCACTCTTGAATCCTGCGAAATTAATACCGATGTGCACCGTTTATCCCAGGTTTTATTAAACTTACTCACAAATGCCAATAAATTTACACAGCAGGGGGAGATCGTTTTAAAATACGAACTAAAGGGTAGTCACCTTCTCTTTTCGGTAAGCGACACCGGCAAAGGTATCCCTAAAGAACAGCACAATAAGCTGTTTGAGAGGTTTGGAAAGCTTAACACATTCTCACAAGGTGCCGGATTGGGGCTTGCAATCTCAAAACAGATTATTTCAAACCTTGGGGGCAAAATCTGGATTGACCCTGAATACAGTGATGGAGCAAGGTTTTGCTTTACTCACCCCATTTTACCGAAATCAAACAACACAGCATAATCCTTTGAACTGTTCAAATTATTGTATTAAGTGCTTTAATAATTTATTCCAATGTCATTTTTAAGAGTCCTGGTGTGTATTCTATTTCCTCCCCTGGCAGTAATCGATTACGGTTGCGGGTCGGTTTTAATTGTCTTTCTTCTGACACTTGCCGGTTGGGTTCCCGGAGTTATTGCCGCACTCATAATTGTTAACCGAAGAAGATATTAACCTGTCATGACCAGACAAAATGCAACTGCGAACTTATTTAAAAGAGTAGATTATCTGAAATCTACCCTCACAATATTTATACTGTTATGCATTACTCTGTCTGCAAATTCCTGCAAATCTGCCAAAATCACCAATGAACAACAGTATTATGCAGTCAAAAAGGTTGTTGACGGAGATACGTTCTGGATTGACGATGGCTCTCCCAAAGGGGTAAAGGTTCGACTTATAGGTGTGGATGCACCCGAATCAAGGCGCACCGCCAGAAAAGAGATAGGATTTTACGGAAAAGAGGCAAAACAATTTCTTGAGTCATTTTTGCAAAACAAGAGAGTAAGACTTGAATACGATGTGAACATGTATGATCAGTACATGAGAGTCCTTGCCTATGCCTATCTTGAGGATGGCACATTTCTTAATGCATATCTGGTAGAAAACGGATACGCAATGGTATTAACAGTACCGCCCAACGTTAAACATTCCCAACTGTTTCTTAAGTTGCAGCAAAATGCCAGGATAAGAAACAAAGGTTTGTGGGGAAAATAGAACCATCGAATTGTTTTTTTGGTAAATTTGGGTTATTCTAACCTCAAAACTATCACCACAATGTTAAATTTCAGGATTATTATCTGCATGCTACTTCTGTTGGGATATGGGGAGTATTCTTATGGACAGCAAAGCGTTGATTCTAACAAAAAGGGCTGGAAGCTCATCTGGCAGGATGAGTTCAATGGCAAAAAACTTGATGAATCGAAATGGAATGTACTAATCAGAGAGACAAGCAAACATGACGAACTCCAGTACTATGTACCCGACGAGGTTTATCTCGAAGGGGGTAATTTAAGAATCAGAAGCAGAGAAAGAGAATACGGCAATAAGAAATTTACTAGCGGAAGGCTTGATACCAAAGATAAGCTGGCTATCACATACGGTCGTTTTGAGATTAGGGGCAAGCTGCCTGTAGGAAAAGGACTTTGGCCTGCATACTGGCTCTATCCACAAAACAGGGACTGGATGATGGAGTACATAATGAAGCAGGCTGTAGAGGCAGGCAGAGAGAGGTCTATCCCGGAACTTCGCCCATGGTATACCGAAGTTGACATTATGGAATTCCTGGGACACGAACCCAATATAGTCTACGCAACATTTCACTATACCTCATTCAAGGGAGAGAGCAGGTCATCATCTTCTACCTACAGGGGAACACTAAACTATGGTGATGATTTTCATATTTATGTTCTTGAATGGGAACCGGACGAAATCAGATGGTACCTGGATGGAGAGCTTATCCATACAGCAAAGGAGGGAGTACCCCATACAGACCATTTCTTAATTATTAATACTGCGATAGGTGGAACCTGGCCCGGCAATCCCGATTCGACGACGGTATTCCCACAGTTCCACGATGTTGACTATGTGAAAGTTTATAAGCGAGAATGAGAGACCCAAAATCAGGAAAAACTTCAACTTAAAACTATAAACTATGGAAACCTTCTTCAATTTAGTTAAATCATTTATCCTGAGCCCAAAGGAGGCTTGGGAGAGAGAAAAAGAGAAAGAGATTGAAAGCTCTGCATTTATTGTTAGCTACATTGTCCCCCTCGCATTGATTCCAGCTGTTTGTTCATTTATTGGTTACGGATTCATAGGTATAAATGTGGGGTTCTTCGGAAGAGCCGCCAGCATAGGTCTGGGAATTAACTACGCCCTAACATCTTTCATAGGTACAATTGTGGGAGTATATTTAAGCGCATGGGTTATTCAAATGCTTTCAACAAAATTTGTAACAACAATAACCATGAACAAAGCGGTTGCACTTGTTGGTTACGCGTATACACCAATGCTTGTTGCAGGTATCTTTAACATAATCCCCGCTCTATCTATCCTTTCACTTGCCGGTTCTCTGTACAGCCTATATGTTTTGTACATAGGGTTAGTACCAATGACCGGGGTAAGTGAAGAGAAAAAGACTAGCTTCTTTATTACTACTCTTGTTGTAATTATTGGAGTTTATATTGTACTGGCAATAGTTCTGGCAGCTATATTTACCTCATTCGGGCTTGCCATGAATGTTTTCAGGTAGAATCTATCAATCTTTTTATTTGATGCCTCCTTGTCAATAATTGCTTAAATTTTAAAACGAATTTCGTCCATACAGTATAATTATTTAATTTTTCTTCAATAATGCTTACATAATGAAACCTTCTGAAAGTCTTTACAGGTAAAGCTCTTGATGATTTTTTCATTTTTTGTGTTGCATATTTCAAAAAAACTCTAACTTCGCAGCCGATATGAATACACGAATTAATTTTTTGCTCTCACTGCTGCTACTCGGACTATTTAACCGGAGAGAGGGCATCTTGTATAAAAAGGCGTGAATTTTGAATTTTTAAATATACAGGCTGCCCTCAGAAGGGGCGGCCTTTTTTTATGCAACCAAATACTATGGAAAAGTTACATATTTTCGATACCACTCTCAGGGACGGTGAACAGGTTCCGGGGTGTCAGCTGAACACAATAGAGAAGATTGAGATTGCAAGGGCTCTTGAGGCAATGCGTGTTGACATCATTGAGTGTGGCTTTCCAATATCGAGTCCCGGAGACTTCAACTCAATAGTTGAGATATCTAAAATAATCAAGGATTCAACAATTTGTGCGCTAACCCGAGCTGTTGACAAAGACATAGATGTAGCCGCAGATGCCCTCCATTATGCCAAAAGAAAGAGAATTCATACCGGAATAGGCACATCCGACATGCACATCCTCCACAAATTCAAGTCAGACAGGGAGGACATTATAAAAAGGGCAGTTCATTGTGTTAAGTATGCGAAGAAATATGTTCAGGATGTAGAGTTTTACGCTGAAGATGCCGGCAGGACAGAGAATGAATATCTGGCCAGGGTAATTGAGGCGGTAATAAACGCAGGAGCTACCGTAGTTAATATTCCCGACACTACAGGTTACTGCACCCCTTATGAGTACGGCGAAAAGATTAAATATCTTGTCGAAAATGTTCCGAACATACACAAAGCAATAATATCTACCCATTGCCATAACGATCTTGGAATGGCAACCGCAAACTCTCTTGCGGGTATTATAAACGGAGCAAGGCAGGTAGAGGTTACCATAAACGGAATTGGGGAGAGGGCAGGTAATACCGCACTCGAAGAGGTAGTAATGGCTATTAAAAGCCGTAAAGACATACCTGTTTATACAGATATCGAAACTAAATCCATTTATAAGAATTCCCGTCTTGTCTCAACACTAATGAGAATGCCTGTGCAGCCCAATAAGGCAATTGTCGGGAGAAACGCCTTTGCTCACTCGTCCGGAATACATCAGGATGGCGTTCTCAAGAACAGGGAGAGTTATGAAATAATTGACCCGTCAGATGTTGGAGTCAATGAATCTACAATAGCTCTAACGGCAAGAAGCGGTCGTGCAGCACTTAATCACCACTATAAAAGACTGGGAGTTGAATTATCCAATCAGGAACTTGACGAAGCATATGATAAGTTTCTCAAACTTGCAGATTGTAAAAAGGATATTAATGACGACGATTTGAACATTATTGTTGGAGTTACCCGTACAAAACAGAATCAGAGGATTAGAATCAAATTCCTGCAGGTTGTCTGCGGAAAATCTTCGGTTCCTATGGCTACAGTAAAACTGGTTATAGATGGGGAGGTTTGTACAGCTACCAGCTCGGGAAATGGTCCGATAGATGCCTGTTTTAGCGCAATAAAATCGCTTATACACAGAAAAATTACCCTGGAAGAGTTTCTTGTTCAGGCTATAACAAAGGGTAGCGACGATGTAGGCAAGGTTCATGTTCAGATAGAGAACAGAGGCAACATCTACTATGGATTCTCCGCCAACACCGACATCGTAACAGCGTCTGCAGAGGCTCTTGTAAATGCAGTTTCCAAAATTTTGTAACATACCAAGACGAGATTTATGACTCCGAAAACATTATTTGATAAGATATGGGAGAGCCACATTGTAAAAGAGATCGATGGAGGCCCTTCAATCTTGTACATCGATAGGCACTTCATTCATGAGGTTACCAGTCCACAAGCCTTTGGGGGGCTTAAGAGAAGAGGGCTCAAGGTGTTTCGTCCCGGAAAAACTTTTGCCACCTGTGACCACAATGTACCGACGATAAATCAGCATGAACCCATTAAAGACCCGCTCTCGGCAATTCCTGTAGAGGAGTTGCGAAAGAACACTGCCGAAAATGGAATAAAATATTTTCCTCTTGGAGACCCTTCAAACGGTGTTGTTCACATAATAGGCCCAGAACTTGGCTTAACACAATGCGGAATGACAGTTGTCTGCGGTGACAGCCACACCTCTACACACGGAGCACTTGGAAACATTGCATTTGGAATAGGCACAAGCGAGGTGGAGATGGTTCTTGCAACACAGACATTACTGCAGACAAAGCCAAAGCAGATGCTCATAAAAGTTGATGGCCGGCTTAAAAACTGTGTGGGAGCAAAGGATGTAATTCTTTACATTATTTCCAGACTGGGTACCTCTGGCGGAACCGGCCATTTTTTGGAGTTTGCGGGCACCACAATTGAGAAGCTCTCCATGGAGGAGAGGATGACTATCTGCAATATGAGTATAGAGATGGGGGCAAGAGGAGGGCTAATAGCACCTGATAACACAACATTTGAATACCTTAAGGGCAGAGAGTACTCTCCGGGCAGAAAAAATATTAAGAAAGGGGAAATTGTAGAGCAAAGTGAAAAAGGAGAGCAAGGTGAAGTAGGAGACGAATGGAATAAAGCTGTTGAGAGCTGGAGCAAGCTTAAGAGTGACCCTGGTTGTAATTACGATTCAATTCACCTCTTTTCGGCAGAGGAGATAGAACCAATGATTACATACGGTACAAATCCATCAATGGCAATTCCGGTTAATTCTGCTATTCCAAAAGCCCAACCCAAAGACTCAGGCCTCTCCAGAGCACTCGACTACATGGGATTAGAACCCGGAGAGAAGATTGCGGGGCATAAAGTTGATTATGTGTTTCTGGGGAGTTGCACAAACGGTAGAGTTGAAGACTTCAGAGCCTTTGCCTCACTTGTAAAGGGGAGACAAAAGGCTCCTCAGGTAACGGCCTGGCTTGTCCCTGGGTCAAAAAGAGTAGAGAAACAGATTGAAGAGGAGGGACTTGGAGAGATCCTCCGTAAAGCAGGATTTGAGGTGAGACAACCAGGATGCTCTGCCTGCCTTGGAATGAATGACGATAAGGTACCTCCAGGAAAATACGCCGTCTCCACATCCAACAGAAATTTTGAGGGGAGACAAGGCCCCGGAGCAAGAACACTCCTTGCAGGTCCTCTGGTTGCCGCTGCTGCAGCTGTTACCGGAGTCATAACCGACCCCCGGGAACTTATCTGATTAAACTTGAGAAGAGTGTATAACAGGCAGTTATAATGAATGAGAATAAGTGAATTCAGTTGAGAATTAATTAGAATGGGTGTATAAACAATAATATGAGTTACAGAAAATTTACAATAGAAGAGTCATGGGCAGTAACTCTGCCAGAGGAGGATCTTGATACAGACCAGATTATCCCCGCTCGATTTCTTAAAACTACCATCAGAGAGGGTTTTGGAGAGAATCTGTTTTATGACAGACGGTTTAACTCAAACGGAGAGGTGATAAAAGAGTTTGTATTAAACAGAGCAAAAGGGAGTGAAACTATTTTGGTTGCCGGCAGAAATTTCGGTTGCGGATCGAGCAGGGAGCATGCCGCTTGGGCATTGGCAGACTGGGGTTTCCACGTAGTGGTTTCAAGTTTTTTCGCAGACATTTTCAGATCAAACGCCCTAAATAATGGACTGATCCCTGTGCAGGTAAGCAAACGATTTCTTGGAAAAATATTTGAATATTCAGAAAAAAACAATGGCATAACATTAAATATCAACCTTATGGATAAAGAAATTTCAATTCCGGCAACAGGAGAGAGCGAAAATTTCGAAATTAACAGTTACAAGCAAAATTGCCTGATAAACGGTTATGACGATATTGACTACCTGGCCTCCAATTTAAAAGAGATTGAAGAGTATGAAGTATTCAAACTCTCCTCCCTTTAGAAATTTAACAAAGAAAAGCTCAACATGGAAAAAGTAATAGCAGTCCTGCCTGGAGACGGGATCGGGCCTGAGATAACAGATCAGGCAGTAAAGGCCCTCAAAGCAATAGAAAAAAAGTTCGGCCACAGATTTACATTTGTTTACGGCATCATCGGAGCCTCTGCAATTGATCTCTGCGGCGACCCCTACCCTCCTGAGACTCATAATCTCTGTCTTGGCAGTGATGCTATTTTGTTTGGCGCAATCGGAGACCCCAAATATGACAACAATCCTACAGCCAAGGTCCGCCCCGAGCAAGGGCTTCTTAAAATGAGAAAAGAGCTGGGTCTCTATGCAAACATAAGGCCTGTGGAGTTATTTGAATCTCTTATTGAGAGGTCACCTCTAAAAGAGGAGAGGATAAAAGGTGTCGACATGATTGTTGTGAGGGAGCTGACCGGAGGAATTTACTTTGGAGAGCCAAGGGGCAGAAGTGAAAATGGAGAAAAAGCATTTGACACCTGCCTGTACACAACTCCTGAAATTGAGAGAATTGCAGAGGTTGCGTTCAAGCTTGCCATAAACAGAAGAGGGCATGTAACCCTTGTTGACAAAGCAAATGTCCTTGAAACCTCAAGACTATGGAGAGAGGTGGTTGCACGCATACATAAACAACACTACCCCGGAGTAATCCTCGATTACCTTTTTGTTGATAATGCTGCAATGCAGTTGGTTACTAACCCCTCAAAATTTGATATTATCCTTACTGAAAATATGTTCGGCGACATATTAAGCGACGAAGCTAGTGTGCTGACAGGCTCCATAGGGCTACTACCTTCGGCATCATACGGACTCAAGACTCCCCTCTTCGAACCAATTCACGGATCATATCCCGAAGCGGCGGGAAAGAATATTGCAAACCCCCTGGCAACTATTCTCTCCTCTGCAATGCTGCTAGGCGAAGGTTTTGGATTGAAAGAAGAGGCGAGTCTTTTAAAACAATGTTGCATAAAGATTATTGACGAGAAGTTTCTTACACCCGATTTGTGTGGCGACGCAACGCCTCGTACCACCTCTGAAGTTGGTGATAGAATTTCAGCCGCCATTCTTTCCTGAAAAGCGAGGGATTGTTACCTTTGCGACATGAAAAAAGGTACAATTCTTTGGATAACTGTAATAGCGGCAATCGGAGCACTCCTTGCCGTACCGTTTACACGTGAAATTTTCACCGATACGACAAATAAACACCCATACATTATGGGGTTTGTAAAATTTGCAATACTGGCCACAATGGGAGAATTTCTGGCAGCAAGACTGGTCTTCAAGAGATGGGTAATGATAAAGGGACTCTTGCCAAAAATGATTATTTGGGGAGCGTTGGGAGTACTTATTGTATTGATGTTTTCGCTCTACACTTCAGGAGTAAACGGAGCTGTAGAGAAAGGGCTTCTATTTACCGGTCAGGGATATGCCGCTAAATTCTTCACAGCCCTCTATATCTCCACGATAATGAACCTGACTTTCGCTCCTGTGTTTATGGCAACACATAGAATAACAGACGTTTACATAGACAAGATATACTCCGGGGAAAAGAGCACCTTTTCAAATGTTATAAATGAAATTAACTGGAGTAGATTTATAAAGTTTGTTGTTGGAAAGACAATACCACTATTTTGGATACCGGCACACACAATAACATTTCTTTTACCAGATGAATTCAAGGTGATTTTTGCCGCTTCTCTCTCAATATTCCTCGGATTGATTCTCTCCCTCTCCCGGCATAGAAAGTGAAGGCAACTTATCTTTAATTTTTGCTTTAATTGATCTTACGCTTGCAGGAGTGGTTGATATGAGGTTTGAAATCTCTTTGGGAGCATAGCCCATCTCAAAGAGCGCCAGTATAACCTTCTCATAGCTTGAAAGCTCTTTATAAGAAGCAATTTCCGGGAAAAATTCAGCAAACTCCTCACTTTTTGATATATCCGAGATAATATCCCTCCCGCTTTGTCTCATTGAGCCAATATTGTTCAGAATGTTGTCAAACGTCTCCTGGGACAACTTTCTGCAACGCCCAGCCTCTTTTGCCATAGAGTCAATAAAGGATGGCATAAGACCTGCAGACACCCTCAATACTTCATTAGTAAATTTCGCTCTTTTGTACAATTTTGTCAACTCGGCAATCTGCGCCTTGTACTCATCTTCTGCTCTTGCATTACTAAAATTGCCTCTTATTTTATTAAATATTGTTAATCCAATTATTGCAAGCAGAGCTACTACAAACAATAAAGTTCCGTAAATGGTAAATGTATTTGCTCTTCTTAACTGTTTTATCTTCTTGTCATACTCTTTGGCTGCCGCTTTACTTTGCAACAGAATGTCCTGATACTGCGCAGATCTTCTATAACTGAATGCTTTATGGTAATGTTGAAGGTTTATATATGCGTTTTTACTATCTCCCATTGCTTCGTACACAGAACTTAAATAACGATACCCCTCAAATTCAAATGTTTGAAGTTCAAGCAAATGCTTATTGTAGAGTATTGCATAATGCAAAGCACTATCCTTCTCTCCAATTTTTTGATACTCAGATGACATCCTGAAGAAAGCTTGAATTTTTAAAATATCTTTAGTAATCCCATCTCCCTCATAATCTATATATTCCCTCAAATATTTGAATCCTTGTTTATCATTTCCTTCAAAAAAGTAATTGGCATAAAGAAATAGTAATTTTGATTTAACTTCCGGATAAATAGTATCAAACGACTCTATCTCCTTAAGGCTTTCCCACTGTTTATCACGGGTTACGTAAACAGGCTGAGTGTTATAACTGTTTATAAGTAAATTTTGAGCCTCTCTTAGTCTCCCAATATCTATGAATATCGATACGCTCTTTCGTTTATATGATTCGCTTTTCTGTGCAGCTGTCTGCCTGCTCAATGAAACTCCGGCAGAAGGACGAACAATTGCCTCGGAAAGGTACATGTAAAGGTACGCCTTTGTAAGTGAATCGTTAATTTTATAACGATTAAAGAGCTCTTCAGCCTCTTTAAGTCTGTCATATTGCACTTCAAGGTTTGATCTGTTATAAATAATTGCCCGGCATACATTTCTGTAGTCTCTTCCGGATCGGTACCAGTCTGTTGCTTTAAGGAGAGCCGAATCATTAGTTATAAATTTGCCACTCCAAGCTCCGGCAACAGCAGAAAGTAAGGCGTGATAATGTCTGTTTTTGGCTGAAAGATCTTTACTATTGAGAGAACCCAAAGAATCAATGATTTGGGTATATTGGTTGGCCATTATCTGATCCCAATGGGACAGTCGGGCAGAAAGATATTGCTGCTTTTGGTTGTCGTATGAGCACGAAACAACCACAAACAGCAATATGATTAAAACCAGTCTATTCATACGCGAATATAATCAATATTCCGCATATGAAAACAACACATAATTTATTCGTAATCCTCCAGAGAGATGCAACCGGTTGCACACTCGTTTATTGCGTCATTAATGGCATCCAGGTATATTGTATTGGGGTCACACCATACCCTTTGAACCGGATCCATTGACAAGCTTTGCAGCCAATAGGGTTCATTATTGCTGTCAATACCGATAATGTTTGGTGCGATTTCAGAACATCTCTCGCACTTAATACAATCGGTAAGGACAATGTAAGCAGCTTTCATAGTTTCAGTATGTAGTTTAAAGTAGTTCCGGATTGTAGTTCAAATTAGTTTACTAAAAAATTAAACCACCGGCACTTTTAACATTTAAGACTAACCGCTGACTGAAATGCCAAATCTGATATCGAACAGAAAGTGCCGGTGATTTCTATGAACTATTGGTTTCGGGAAGCGAAATTAGTACTCACATCACAATAATAAAAGCAATACGCACACAGGTACGAAACGTTGCGCATTTTTTGAGTATAACCGATTAATTTGATGAATTTTATCGAGAGGTGTAGTACGCAACGTTGCGCTTTCTGAACGGCAAATTGACCATGTTTCGATTGTTTTATGAGCGCGAATTTTATTATATATGTCATCATATTTAAGAGAACCCAAAGAGTCGATTTTTTATACAATCTTATTTTACATAAACGTAAAATTTTAACTTGCTCAATTTCTGGTATATAATAATTTTTTTACAGTGATTTGTAATGATTTAAAATATCATTACATTTGCGGCATTATAAATACATAGTAAAAAACAGGGTTAATTCCTTCCATTTAAATGAAGCTTTACATAAAACATATGGTTTGCATTCGCTGCAAAATGATAGTTGAGGCGGAACTTGTTAAGTTAGGAATTGAATATTTAACTGTCGACCTTGGACAAGTTGAAACTGTTAAGTCATTAGATAGTGACCAAATTTCACTTTTTGAAAAAGCGTTAAATCGTTCGGGTTTGGAGTTAATGGACGACAAAAAGAGCATTTTAATTGAGAGAATTAAGCGGATAGTTATTGAAACTGTCCACTATTCAGAGACTAAGCTCAGAACTAACCTTTCGGACCACATAAGCGATGTACTTGGCTACGACTATACATATCTGGCCAATCTTTTCTCTGAAGTAAACGGAACAACCATTGAACAGTTCTACCTAAACCATAAAATCGAAAAGGTTAAAGAACTTCTCGTCTATAACGAACTCAACATTACTGAGATAGCCTTTTTAATGGACTACAGTAGTGTTGCCCACCTCTCAAATCAATTCAAAAAATTCACAGGATTATCCCCATCCCATTTCAAGAGGCTTCGGCATATACGCCGAACAATGCTTGATAAAATGTGAATGATGTAACTTTTCCTAAGATTAGTGTAACGCATTTAATAGAGTTGGTAGCTACTTTTATAAAAAAGTAGTTATTATATTAAATACACACAGGACGCATGGGAAATTTCCTTTACATTTTAGCAGTTATATTAGTCGTGGCTTGGCTGATAGGATTGGTAGGCTTCAATTTGGGAGGCCTAATTCACATTCTTTTAGTATTGGCTGTAGTAGCAATACTTCTCAGAATTATTCAAGGTAGAACTTACAGGTAATAAAACATGAAAAATTTTAATGATCATATATATCCGAAATATGGTTTGCATACGTTGCATAATGATTGTGAGAGACGAACTGGAAAAGTTAAACCTGACTAATGTAAACGTTACTCTTGGAAGAGCAGAATTCAAGGAGAATCTTTCTTTTTCAGAAATATCAGCAATTAATTCAAACTTAATTAAATCAGGTCTCGAAATTATTGAAGATAAGAGACATAAAGTTATAAGAGACGTTAAAGCGGTTATTGTTGAGTTGATTCATTATTCAGATGATAATCTTAAGGTAAAATTATCAGTATACATCAGTGAAAAACTAAATTGCAGCTATCCTTTTGTATCTAAGTTATTTTCTGAAACAGAGGGCATCACAATTGAAAAGTATTATTTGCAACAACGAATTGAACATGTCAAAGAGTTGTTAGTGTATAAAAAACTCACTTTGACTGAGATATCATATAGGTTGAATTATAGTAGTTTATCACATCTTTCAAACCAATTTAAAAACACAACAGGGCTTAATGCTTCACATTTTAAGGACATTAGCAAAAAAAGAAATTCATTTAGCTAATGCAAAATTGTAGCTAAAAATTAGAAAATGAATAATGTAGATATTGAAAAATCAAAAGCATTTATAATAGTCGAAAACATTGAATATGTTCCAAACTCAGTAGTTATAAAAACTATAATTAAAAAATCTACAGGTAATGTTACTGTCACGGCTATTGATGTAGGAGAAACGCTGACTGAAAAAATATCTCCGTACGACACCTTCTCTCAAATACTTGAAGGAAAAGCAGAGATTGTTATTGACGGAAAGTCAAATGTGCTCCAGACAGGAGAATCGATAATTATTCCGGCTCATACAGCTAACATCATAAAAGCAAATGAACGGTTTAAAATGATATCCACAATAATAAAAAGTGGGTATGAATCATAAAAAGAATTTATTTACAATTTAAAATTATTACACAATGGGTTTAGAAAAAGTTTTACTTGGAGCACTGGCGGGACTAGCTGTCGGAGTAGTGGTCGGAGTCTTGTTTGCTCCCGAAAAGGGTTCTGTTACACGTAAAAAAATTACGCAAAAAAGTGAAGATTATGCTGATATCCTGAAAAATAAATTCGATGAATTTGTTGACAGTGTTACCGAAAAAGCACAAGATATTAGCGATGTAGTTTCGGAAGAAAAAGCTTAAACACAGCAAACTAAAGTCATGGAAGATTATAAAGGAAACAACTTTGAAATCCTGCTGGAGAGGTCTGAGGATTATATAAGGACATGTATTAAACTGTTTAAGTTAAATACCATTAACAAGATTTTAAAAGTTGGTTCCGCTATAATCACAAAGGCAGTTGTAACCCTATTCTTGTTTATGTTTTTATTCATCGCCTCAATTGGTGGGTCAATATTACTTGGCGAAACATTGGGAAGGTTATGGTATGGATTTGCAATTGTTGCAGCCTTTTACGGCATTGTTGCGATTGTGATTGCACTATTTCTGAACAACTGGTTTAAACGAATGGTGAGCAATTTTATTCTAAAACAGATCGTAAAAATTGAGCCTGATGAAAAATATTAATTCTACATATGAATTAAGCGAGGCGATTAATTCTCTTTCACTTCAGCAAAGTAGTCAGGGAAAATTACTTAAAGATCAATTTTTGACAACAATCAGGTATTTTAAGCCGGCTAACCTCATAAAAGAGACTCTTGATGATGTGGTTAATTCTCCGGATTTAGTAAAAAATATCGTTAGCACCTCGCTGGGTATTACAACCGGATTTATTACGAAAAAAGCTATTATCCGCAATTCCGGGAATATATTCCTGAAGCTCTTGGGAAATATAATCCAGATTGGTGTTACAACAGCAATTGCAACACACCCTGATGAAGTTAAAGCTGCAGGAGGTAAGATTATTAAGATGATTTTTAAACGGAGTCATAAAAACCAATAGAGCCCGTGAATCTCAAGTCTGAAATGCCCTTTTATGTGAAGATCTCCATTTTTATAACCGGGGTCTATTTTCTGATTTATATGCTTTATATAGCACAGGGAATAATTGTCCCTCTTCTTTTTTCGGTATTTATTGCAATAGTTCTGAATCCTGTTGTCAATTTCTTTGTAAAATATAAAATCAACAGAATTATAGCAATTGCTTTAAGTGTAATTATAGCTCTTTTTCTTATAACTGCTCTTGGGGGGTTTCTTGTTTCCCAGGCAAGCAAATTCAGTGAATCATGGCCAATGCTTGTAAAAAAATTCACGGAGTATCTCAATCTCTCTATCTCTTGGGCATCTGACTATTTTGATTCAAGCCCACAAAAAATTATAGACTGGATTGAAAAGACCAAAAATGAATTCATTCAACTAAGTGGTTCGTCTGTTAGTCAAACACTTATGTATATAGGAAGTGGTGTTATTGCTCTATTGTTAGTTCCTGTTTATGTATTTATGATCCTATACTATAAGCCATTAATCCTTGATTTTTTCCACAAACTATTTGGTGAAAACAATCGAATCAGCGTCAATGAATTTGTTATTGAGACTAAAGTTGTGGTTCAGCGCTATTTGACAGGGCTAATTATTGAAACCGCAATAATGGCCGTACTCAATTCGTCAGTATTACTAATTCTGGGGATTGAATACGCAATTCTTTTAGGAATAATTGGCGCATTGCTTAATCTTATA
>JAUYTX010000047.1 GCA_030695025.1 Bacteroidales bacterium
TCATTCTGTCTTCGAACAGCTTGATTATGGCCAGAATAAGATCGGCATTACCATGCCAGCTGAATATATAATCAATGCCCGATCTGTCAGCATCCTCAATCTTCTTGTAAAGCTCCTTGGAGAAGTGTGTTAACAGAATAAGAGGAATCTCGGGTCTCTCTCTTTTAAGCAGCTTTGAAAACCTGAAAACATCCATGTCGCCAATGTTGAACATGCTTATTATCAGGTCAAAATCCATATTATCTTTGAGTAATAAAAAAGCTTCTGCAGATGATGTTACCCATGTGAAGGTAGGAGGGTTGCTTAGGTTAAGGTCTGCATACTCTTTGTAGATCTGAACCTCTATTCTCCCATCCTCTTCAAGGGTGTAAGCATCGTAACTGCTGCAAATCATCAGCACTTTACGGATGCGTTTCTGCATCAGGCTTTTATAGTTAATACTCGACATATTTCAATTATCTGTAATCGTAAAATCCAATACCGGTTTTTCTACCCAAATGACCTGCTCTCACCATTTTCCTCAACAGCGGGTGAGGGCGGTATTTTGTATCACCAAACTCACTGTAGAGAACCTCCATAATTGCAAGGCATACATCCAGACCGATAAGGTCTCCAAGTGCAAGTGGACCCATAGGGTGGTTTGCACCCATTTTCATTGCCTCGTCAATCTCCTCTTTGGTAGCAACGCCGTCTGCAAGAATTCCGACTGCCTCATTAACAAGTGGAATAAGTATTCTGTTTACAACAAATCCCGGAGCTTCATTAACACTTACCGGAGTCTTCCCGATTTTGACTGCGAGCTCGCAAACGGTTTTGTGAACCTCATCAGAGGTAACCTGACCTTTTATAACCTCAACAAGTTTCATGACAGGAGCAGGGTTGAAAAAGTGCATTCCTATAACCCTTTCGGCCCTTTTGGTTGATGCTGCGATTTGGGTAATTGAAAGTGAAGAGGTGTTTGATGCAAAGATTGTTTCGCTTTTACACAATTTGTCAAGCACTCCGAAAACCTCTTTTTTAAGGGAGATATCTTCGAAAATTGCCTCAATTACAAGATCAGAATCAGCACAATCATCATAGGTGAGAGTCTCTTTGATGTTTGACATAATTTCTGCCTTGGTTTCGGCAGTAATTTTGCCCTTTTCCTCAAGCTTTGTGAGGTTACGGAAGATATTATTGTGTCCCCACTGAAGTTCGGCCTCTGTCAGACCCTTCATAACAACACTTAATCCTGCCTGAGCAAATGCCAGTACAATGCCACTTCCCATTGTACCTGTTCCGATAACGCAAATTTTCATAACTTATTTGTTTATTGTTGATTAAATACTATTTATTTTTAAATTCAGGTTTTCTTTTAGCAAGAAATGCCTCCATACCCTCTTTTTGATCTTCGGTAGAGAAACAGAGTCCAAACAGGTTGCTTTCAATTGCCAAACCAGAATCGGTGTCTGTTTCGGAAGCGAGATTAATTGACTCTTTTGCCAACCTGACAGCCAGTGGAGCATTAGCTGCAATCTTTGCAGCAATATCATATGTTTTGTTCAACAACTCCTCTGCCGGAACAACAACGTTTACAAGGCCAACTCTTAAAGCCTCCTCTGAATCAACGATTCTTCCGGTGAAAATCAGCTCTTTAGCAATAGCTATGCCAACGATTTTCTGTAATCTTACAGTGCCTGAAAAACCAGGTGTTATTCCAAGCGAAACCTCCGGTTGGCCAAACTTTGCCTTTTCAGAAGCAACTCTTATATCACATGATATTGCAAGCTCACATCCTCCCCCCAAAGCAAAACCATTAACTGCAGCAATGACCGGAATTGGCAATTTTTCAATTTTTCTAAAGAGAGATGACCCCTTTAATCCAAACTCCTTGGCTTGGGCAGGGCTCATGACAGACATCTCAGAGATATCGGCTCCTGCAACAAATGCCCTACCGGCACCTGTAATTATAACTACCCTAATGTCATTGTCTTGTGCAATATTGTCAAAAACATTGCCAAGTTCATTAATTATATGGGAGTTTAGAGCATTGAGTGATTCGGGATTGTTTATTGTTACAGTACAGATACCGTTTTCTGTAACCGAAAGGATTTTGTTTTCGTTCATAGGTTTAATAATTCAGATTCAGACTTTAAATATAATTCATTTTTTTGAGGATAAATTCTTAATTGCATTCAAGTAGGTAACGCAACTTATGATTTTTAATTTAGGATTACAAGAAGTTATCAACAAAGAGGGTTGTCAGCATACACTAATAACCCTCTGGAAAACGGCAGATAATTTTTAACTTGTTTCCGAAATCGCCAAAAATCAGTTGCAAGATGAAACACCTTACCGATGAACTAAGGTACGAAATCTCTGCTTATTTAAAAGCAGGACTTTCAAAACCGTCAATCGCCTTTGTTTTGGGCGTTCACAAAACAACGATATACAGGGAAATTGAGAGAAACGGGTATGGAAGACATCGTACTTATAAGCCAAAAGAGGCACAACGCAGAGCAGAGTATCGCTGGAATCACCGTAAACTACCAAGAAAGCTAAAGGGAGATATGCTTAACATAGTGCTCGAACTTCTAACAAAAGAACATTACAGCCCGGAACAAATCGTTGGATACTGTAATAGAAAAGGAATTGCAATGATCTCTCATGAGGCAATCTACCAATGGATTTGGAAGGACAAGAAAAGTGGAGGGTCATTATATCTGTACCTAAGGCATAGGCAAAAAAGATATAGCAGACGAGGAAGAAAGAAAATGAAAAGAGGTTGTATCCAAAACAGAGTTGATATATCTCAAAGGCCATCTATTGTAAACGAAAGAAGTCGCTTCGGAGACTTTGAGATGGACACCATAATTGGATCTTCTCATTCAGAACATATTCTTACTATCAATGAAAGATCAACAGGAATGGCATGGATCAGAAAAATGGCTAACGCAAGTGCTAAAGAAGCACTTAAGCAGGCCGTTATTGCTCTTAAACCATTAGCCGACTATGGACTGGTTAAAACAATTACCAGTGATAACGGAGCTCAATTTGCCTATCATCAGCTAATAGCAAAAGAACTAAAAGCTGACTTCTACTTTGCTACACCATACCATTCCTGGGAGAGAGGATCAAATGAAAATTTAAA
>JAUYTX010000068.1 GCA_030695025.1 Bacteroidales bacterium
AAATATTACTTTTGCGGCCTTGATTATGCAAAAAATACGAAACATTGCCATTATCGCTCACGTTGACCATGGCAAAACCACACTAGTGGACAGAATGATCCTCCAGGCAAAATTATTCAGAGATGCCGGTAAAATGGGGGACTTAATTATGGACAGTAACGATCTTGAGAGAGAGAGGGGAATAACCATCCTTGCCAAGAATATGTCTGTACCTTATAAAGATTACAAAATTAACATCATAGACACTCCGGGACACGCCGACTTTGGCGGTGAAGTGGAGAGGGTCCTGAATATGGCCGATGGTGTGTTGCTACTTGTAGATGCCTTTGAAGGCACTATGCCCCAGACCCGATTCGTACTTCAAAAAGCCATCGGAATGGGTAAAAAACCTATTGTTGTAATAAACAAAGTCGATAAGCCAAATTGTCGTCCTGATGAGGTAAACGAACAGGTATTCGACCTGATGTTCTCTCTTGATGCTACCGAAGATCAGCTGGATTTTAAAACAGTTTACGGTAGTGCCAAAAACGGATGGATGTCTCTTGACTGGAAAAAACCCGGTACCGACATCACTCCTTTGCTGGACACAATTCTTGAGGTAATTCCAGCTCCGGTGTACAATGAGGGTACAATTCAGATGCTAATCACTTCGCTAGAATACTCGCCTTATGTAGGAAGGATTGCTATAGGCAGGGTAAACAGAGGTACTCTTAAACCTGGTATGCCGGTAACCTTGTGCAAACGAGACGGAACTTTTGAGAAGAGCAAAATAAAAGACTTGATGGTCTTTCAGGGACTTGAAAAGATCAGAGCAGATGAGGTTAAAAGTGGAGACCTGTGTGCTATTGTTGGAGTAGAGGGTTTTGAAATCGGTGACACAATTGCAGATATTGAAAATCCGGAAGCGTTGCCAACAATTGATATTGATGAGCCAACTATGAGTATGCTCTTCACAATCAATGATTCGCCATTTTTTGGAAGAGAGGGAAAACTTGTTACATCAAGACATCTTAGAGAGAGGCTGGAGAAGGAGTTGGAGAAGAATCTTGCGATGAAGCTTAAAAACGGTATTACTGCCGACTCTTTTATCGTATACGGCAGGGGTGTTCTTCACCTTTCGGTCTTAATAGAAACTATGCGCCGCGAGGGTTTTGAACTCCAGGTTGGGCAACCAAAAGTGCTGGACAAAAATATTAACGGAATTCGTTGTGAACCTGTAGAGCATTTGACAATTGATCTTCCCGAAGAGATGGTTGGCCGTGCCATTGAAATGGTTACCAGAAGAAAAGGGACACTGCTTCATATGGAGACACGCGGTGAGAGAACGCATCTTGATTTTGATCTTCCTTCTAGAGGACTTATAGGGCTAAGGAGCAATTTGTTAACTGCTACACAAGGTGAAGCTGTTGTTGCTCATAGATTTAAAGCTTATGAACCATTTAAGGGAGAGATAGAAAAGAGAAACAACGGATCTTTGATTTCGGTAGAGACGGGTACTGCTATTGCGTATGCAATGGATAAACTTAAGGACAGAGGACGCTTTTTCATACATCCCGGTGATGAGATATACGCCGGACAGGTTGTTGGAGAGAACTCAAGAGGTGATGATCTTGGAATAAATCTTTGTAAAACCAAGAAGCTAACAAACGTAAGAGCTTCTGGAACAGATGATAAAGCAATGCTTGCGCCTCCTGTTGACTTTTCACTTGAAGAGGCTCTTGAATTCATTCAGGAGGACGAATTTGTAGAGTTAACACCTAAATCTATTCGTTTAAGGAAGATATATCTTGACGAGAACGAGCGTAAGAGAAGAAAGGGTTAAAGGGGTTGCTATTTTAAAAAAATAGATTAACTTTGCGGGCTCATTTCCTTTATGAATAAAGTAAGTAACAGAGAGTACATAATACCCATTAAGGGCATGTCGGTCGGGAAGCATTTGGTTGACTTTTCAATCGATAATGAATTCTTTGAAGAATATGATAATTCACAAATTCTGGGAGCTTTACTCAATGTGAAACTAGAACTTGAAAAGAGCTCTACGCTTATTGAAATAAAAGGAAATATTGATGGTTCGGTAACTGTAGAGTGTGACAGATGTCTTGAGTTGATGGAGATGAAGTTGAAGACAGATGTTAAATTACTTGTAAAGTTTGTCAAGACTCAGGATGAAGAGGACAATGATGAGGTAATGACACTGGAACCATCAGAGAGTGAACTTGATCTAAGCCAGTTTTTGTATGATTACATCTGCCTTGCTCTTCCGATTCAGAGAGCACATCCGCAGGGAGAGTGTGATCCTGAAATGATCGAGAAGATAAACGCTCTAAACAAAAAAGCATTAGACGGAGATGACTCAAAATCTCCTTTTGATAAATTAAAGGATTTAATGAATTAATATTGTAAACATTATAACGATGGCACATCCAAAACACAGAATTTCCAAGACTCGCAGAAACAAACGCAGAACTCACTACAAGGCAGAGGTTCCAACACTTGGCAGCTGCTCAAACTGCGGAGCAGCAGTATTATACCACAGAGTATGCCCTGAGTGCGGATATTACAGAGGAAGGCTTATTATAGAAAAAGCTAACGCATAATTTTTCCACGGAGGTTAACATTAACTCTTTACAAACAGAGTTTAAGTTGCCTCCATTCGGGAAAACTGTCAAAAATCAATTTTGTATTAATTTGAAGACAATCCCTATGAACGGTAAAAAAAGGGCTGTAATAACCGGAATTGAAGGTTATGTTCCGGATTTCATACTTGATAACGAAATGTTGTCAAAAATGGTAGATACCACTGATGAGTGGATCATGACCAGGATTGGGGTGAGAGAGAGAAGAATTCTTAAAGAGGATGGGCTTGGAACCTCCTACATGGGTGCAATAGCTGTTCAAAGGCTTCTCGAAAAGACCGGAACAAAACCAGAAGAGGTAGATATGGTACTTTGTGCTACCGTTACTCCAGATATGATGTTTCCGGCAACAGCAAACATAATCTGTGACAAGACAGGAATTATGAATGCATGGGGTTTTGACATAAATGCAGGTTGCTCAGGTTTTATCTTTTCATTTGAAACAGCTGCATCATTTATTGAAAGCGGCCGATCAAAGAAGATGATTCTGGTTACCGGTGAAAGGATGTCTGCAATAACTGACTATTCAGACAGAACCACCTGCCCGCTATTTGGAGATGCAGCCGTAGCAATGCTGATTGAACCTACAGAAGATGACGGAATGGGTCTGCTCGATTCAATCCTTCATGTTGATGGGGTAGGAAGACATTACCTTTTCCAGAAGTCAGGCGGCTCAATGTATCCATCTTCAGTTGAGACTGTACAAAACAAAGAGCACTTTGTTTATCAGGATGGCCAGACTGTATTTAAATACGCAGTTAGCCGTATGGCAGATGTCTCTGTAGAGTTAATGGAAAAACATGACATCAAGGCAGAAGATATTGCTTACCTTATTCCTCACCAGGCCAATATGAGAATCATTGAGGCAACAGGTAAAAGAATGGGTCTTGAAAAAGAGAAGATACTAATAAACATAGAGAGATTCGGTAATACCGCCGGAACCTCAATCCCTCTCGTGATGTGGGATTTCGAAAAGAAATTCAAAAAAGGAGATATTCTTATCTTCTCGGCATTCGGAGCAGGATTTACATGGGGTTCGATGTACTACAAATGGGCATACGATCCTAAATAGATTGATGGCCCTATAGTTCAAGGGATAGAACGGAAGTTTCCTAAACTTCAGATTCGCGTTCGAGTCGCGGTGGGGCTACAAAGGCCGGCAGAGATGCCGGTTTTTTTTGCTCTATAAGCAAAAATCTACGCGCCATTTTTGGGATCACTCAACTCCGGCAACCGATTGTTTTAGGGTACCCTCAAATTTTCCTGGTACTTTTCGGCGACTGCGGAACTCCTCCCTGCGTTCGTCAAACAGTCCTCGTCGTTCCCGAAAAGTAGCCGCAGAAAATTATCGGAAAACAAATGTTGCCTTTTAGTTGAGTGATTTGTGAATTTAAGTGTTTGCATATCTATCTGACTAAGTGGGTTATACAAAACGATGTTGCCCGTTTTTTAATTATTACGTTTGCAAACCATTGATATATAGGCATTAAGGCAAAGACTTAAAAACCCCCAACTTTTGATCGTGGTCCCTTTTTGGATAATATCATAAATTATGTTTGTATAGCAAGTATATACCTCAAACTGGTGCGGAGATTCTTTTCCCGTCTTGAAAAAAGTTGACATTAGTTAAATATTTCGATACCACAAATATATAATTTAAAATATTTTCTATGTGCTTATTATATAAGTCGTTATATAGATAATTATTAAAATAACTGATTTTTTGCTATTTGGACTATTTGCAACGATTTTATCATCTACTTTGTAATTTATTATTATTTATATATATTTACATGCATCTCTTTGATTATGTGAATTATAAGCCAGAAAATATTATTTGTTTTGATTTCTTACAATAAAAATACACTATGAGAAATTGTTTCTTAATATTAATAATATTTGCGTTATTTTCCTGTAAATCAAATAATAATGCACATACTGAAAGATACATAATGCCTGTGTTTAAGCAGAAATTGTCAGTAACGCCAAAGTACATTAACAAAGACAAACCACTTAGGGATATTTATTCTATGCACATCCACAAGGACTATTTATTGCTCAGATCATTTGCTGACAACAATCTGATACAGCTTTTTAATAAAAACAATGGAGATTATATCGCAGGAATTGCACCTAGAGGTAGAGGCCCGGGTGAATACACTATGACTGTAAATATCTTTTTTCTTGGAGATACTTTATGTCTCTTTGACAGACGGAATCTTGAGGTAAATTTCTATGACAGTAATTTTATAAGTAACAATATACCTTACAACCAGATAACGCTTGAAGGGGCAAGTGGTTTTTTTCATATTGTACCGTATAAGCAGGGTTTCATAACTGTACCCACAAAAGACACCAGATTTATTATACATGACAAAACAGGAACCCCAATTGGTAAATACACACATTACCCAAGCTTTGAGGCAATAAATGATAGTAGCATTGTAAGAGAAGCATTATTTACTGGATCAGATGCTATTGACATAAAGCCCGATCACACAAAATTAGTATCAGCAACTTTTGCGGGTGCAATTATTGAAATATTCTCCCTTAATGGAAATACAATAAGCCTTAACAAGGAGATCAGGTTATTACCACCAACATTTCTTAAACTTAAGAACAATCGTTATAGAGCATCAAATGAATCTTATGTTGGTTTCTGGAATATTCAAAGTACCCAAGAATATATCTATTTAATTTTTTCTGGAAAAACAATTAATGATTTTAAAAAAAGTCCTTTGGGTGATTATATTTACGTTTATGATTGGGATGGCAATCCAATCAAGTCCTACAAAATTAACGGTGGAGTAAATAGATTCGCCGTTGATGAAGCTCAGCAAAGAATTTACTTTGTTACTTTTGGACAAGACGGGAATGAAATAATTGGATATTTTAGTTTATAAATTTACTGAAAATACACCATCAATTATTATAGACGGGAAACTGAATATCTTATTTAAAGGTGATCCTGCTAGAAGTAAGAATTTTTTAAATGTATATCAAAAACTCAAGTAATAATTTGGATCTGATATTTTTGGGTGCATTGGATTTTATCAAATTTTTGAGCGTCTTTGTTGTAATTAATTTGATTAAAAACCCTATATAAAACTAATTGAAATACTAATTGCTACCTTCTGTTAAACAAATATTGCTTACGTTATTGCCATTCTGTTTTCATTACATAACTTTGGAAATTAAAAATCTGAAACTAAGACGGATGAGAAAATTCATTATTGCGGCTATTATGTTTTGTGCAATCTCACAAATGAATGAAGCCAAATCACAGAGTGTACAGAAAGATGAATCGGAGAATAAGATCAAATACAAATTTGGGGGATATGTAGAGCTTAAAGCCTACTATGATGATTACAAATCAAAAACGACAAGGAATCAAATGATATATTTGTATCCGCTGGCTCCTGAGTATAACATGGGAAGGGACATTAATAAGTATTCGACATTGAATGCAAGTGTATTTGCCAGTAGACTTAACTTCTCTGTTACCGGGATGGAGTTTTTGAATGCAAAGGTGAACACATTCATTGAGGCCGATTTTAACGGTTCTAGTCAGGCAACAATATATATGCTTAACATAAGGCATGCGTACATTAACATGGCCTGGGACAACTCTTCACTGCTAATGGGGCAGACAGATCACCTGACACTCGTAAATGAAGTGACGGCCTCAACACTGGCCTTTATAGCGGGATATCCGTTCAATCCGCTGAACAGAAGTATTCAATTTAGATATACCTATTCTCCGGCAAAAAACATAAAACTACTGGCAGCAGCGCATATGTATACTGCCCACAAAAGTTTGGGGCCTGAGGATGCTCAGGCAAATGCTAAAATTCCCGATTTGCAGTTCCAGATTAAGTTGGGAGACCCTCAAAAAACGTTTGGCGGTATTACAGCCGGATATAAATTCCTTAAGCCTGTAATTTATGATTATCAGCATAATAACGATGCCCCAACAATGGGATCATTTAACATTGGTGCATTCCTGAGGACAAATGTCGAGGATAAGATTCTTTTTAAAACATGGGCCTCATACGGGAAGAACATGACAATGCTTGGACAACTGGGCGGCTATCTGATGCAGTGGAACGAACATTCAAGTATTAAATATGAGAGTATTGGAGCGATTTCATGGTGGCAGGATACCGAAGTGAACCTTAAAGGAAATTTTAAAGCAGGAGTCTTTGCAGGTTACCAGACGAGGCTTAACTCAGCCGGAAAGATAACCTATGGGATTAATCCTGAAACATTAAGAGATCAAAAGTTACTATGGTTTGGTAAAGTTTCACCAAGATTGACTTACAATATATCCAATAAATTTATTCTGGGAGTGGAGTACAGCCGGACTACAGCACTGTGGGCAAAGGAGTTAAACGGGAAACTGGAACCGATTTCAAAACACCCAAAAACTTCGAATAACAGAATAGAGCTAATGGCAAAAGTTATTTTCTAAATTATGAAAGTACAAAGGGCAGATGTTTACTGGAATTATGCGGCCACCTTTATGAGGATGGCCTCAGCTGTAATTATTCTTCCTTTGATATTAAGATTGCTGCCGAGTGAAGAGGTTGGGTTATGGACTGTAATGATAGGACTCAATTCAATGATATATATGCTTGATTTTGGATTCTTTAAAACATTTTCACGTGCAGTTACATATGTTTATTCCGGCGCAACCTCTTTGCAGAGAGAGGGCTTTACACCGGTAGAACCCGGATCACAGATATCATTTCCGTTACTAAAGGGGCTCTTAAAGGCTATGAGTCGTTTTTACGGATTAATGTCACTTCTCTTTCTTTTACTTCTTTTCACAGGTGGTATCTGGTATATTGAGCACCTGTTGGAAGGATTTACAGGAGACATTTTAATGGCCAGGTGGGCATGGTTTTCCTATGGCATACTTCTATGTTACCAATTCTTTACATATTACTACGATGCCGCACTGGTTGGAAGGGGTATGATCAAGAGGTCCAGACAAATTATTGTATTCTCACAAACAATACACATTATTGTATCATCTGTACTTCTATTGAGCGGAGTTGGTCTTATCTCTATGGTTATCGGACAGACTTGTGCAACACTGATAAACCGCTATCTAGCCAGAAGAGCATTTTATGACATTGAAACACGTCATAAATTATCTGATGTAAAAGCAACTGATTGGAGGGAGATAATCAGGAATCTCTTTAACACTGCCTATAAAACAGGACTGGCCGGTTTAAGCTGGGTATTTGCCAACAGAATGCTTTCGCTTATAGGGGCGTTATATATACCGCTTACGGTAATGGCCTCTTATGGTATATCAAAACAGCTTGCAGATATTACCCTTACACTTGCAATAGTATGGTTTGGAGCCTATTATCCTAAATTAACAGGTGAGCAGATAAAAAAGAGCACACATGAGGTCAAGAGGATATATATAAAAGCTCAGCTTATTGCTGTAGCCATCTTTATTTCGGCAGCAACTGCCATAATTGTAGCTGGAGCTCCACTTCTGAAATTAATCGGCAGCTCCACTCCGTTACTCGGCAAAACACTTCTGATTTTACTCTTTTTTGCAACAATGCTAGAGGCTCTTACAGAACTTGCTACATCGGTACTGCTAAGCAGAAACGAAGTGCCACATTACAAGGCGCAGTCAATAACTGCAGTTGTAATACTGTTACTGCTGTTTGGCTCTCTGCATTTCACAAATGCCGGTGTTGTTCTGCTGATTGCAGTTCCTTTTATAGTACAACTTGCTTATCAGCACTGGAAGTGGAGCTTAAAGTTGTGGAGAGAGATGGACATAAAATTATCCGACTACATTGGCGGAGTTAAATCCATCTACAAATCCCTCCCAGTTTTTAACAATAAGAAGAATAACCAGTAAAATTACCACTGCTGCAATCCATTTTAAAATGGTTTTGTGTTCTTTTTTCATAATCAGGTTTTTTAGTTTATTCAAAACTAACTATTGCAAAACCAATCAGGAGTCATAATTGGAAAATGTTTACATTTGTTATTGAAAAATTTTCAATAGGATCCATTTTTTCTATTTTTAAAGATGTTATATGAGTAAAGCTAAGTTTATAGGAGTTTTCGGAAAGAGAAATTCCGGGAAAAGTTCACTGATTAATATTTTTGCAGGTCAGCAAGTTGCAATTGTATCTGATACGCCCGGCACTACTACCGATCCTGTGAAAAAAAGAATGGAGATATTTGGAATAGGCCCTGTTGTCTTAATTGACACTGCAGGAATAGACGATAGCGGAGAATTGGGAAGCCAAAGAGTTGCCAAAACAAAAAATGTGATTTCTCAAATTGATATTGCTCTTATACTCTTTACAAATAATCAGCTTGACAGGTTTGAGATGGATCTGATTGAGCAGTTCAGGCAAGAAGACATCCCTTTTATTTTCATTCACAATCAATCTGATATAATACCACTTGACAGGGCTCTCGCAGTTGAACTGACAGAGAAATTCAAGGCAGATGTCCTTGAGTTTTCCTGTTCGCTCCTTGATTCCAAAGAGCAGGATAATCTTGTTGAGTTACTGACATCACTTATTGTAAAAGCTGTTTCAGGATCTCCCTATACAGACAAAACTCTTTTTGAGGGGCTTGTCGAAAAAGATGATGTGGTAATATTGGTTTGTCCTATTGATAGTGAAGCTCCGGAAGGCAGATTGATACTGCCTCAGATGAACGCAATAAGAGACCTGCTTGACAGAGATGCAACAGCGGTTGTGTTACAACCCCGTAACCTTGAGAAATTCATAAAAGAGAACGGGTCAAAAATAAAGATGGTGGTAACAGACAGTCAGGCCTTTCAGGAGGTAGATAAGGCAGTTCCGAAAGAAATCCCACTTACTGGATTCAGCGTGATTCTGGCACGAAGTAAAGGGAATTTTCACCATTATGTTAAGGGTACGCCCTATATTGACAAACTCAATGACGGAGACAGAGTCCTTATATTGGAATCCTGTTCACATCACAGCTCATGTGAAGATATCGGAAGGGTAAAGATTCCTAAGCTTTTGGAAAAGAGAACCGGCAAAAAGATAGAGTGGGACATTGTGGCAGGGCTTGATCCGCTTCCTAAAGATATTGAGAGATACAAATTGGTTATTCAGTGTGGAGGATGCATGATAACAAACAGACAACTTGCAGCCAGATTGAGAAGTGCAATTAAAAATGGCATTCCTGTTACCAATTATGGTATAACTCTTGCCTACTGCATGGGAATATATGACAGGGCAACTGCAATGTTCAGGGAATAACTTAAGGTATTACCTTAAGAGTTAAACTTAATAATTACACAAAAGAATTAAACAGAGAGATGGCCGAGAACGAAATCTTCACCAGGGATGTTCTGATTAAATATCTAAACGAATCTGACAAAGAGAAAATCAAAGAATTAACCGAAAGGGCTTATAAGGTAAAAGTTGACACTATTGGAAATAAGGTCTATTTAAGAGGCCTTATTGAGTTGTCAAATATCTGTTCCAAAGATTGCTACTATTGTGGTATCAGACAATCAAACACCAAGGTTGAGAGATACGAACTCTCTGATGATCAGGTGATGGAGGCGGCAGAATTTGCCTGGCGGTCAAAATATGGTTCTCTTGTACTTCAGGCTGGAGAGAGGTGTGGCCGCAGATATATCACTAAAGTAACCAGATTGGTTAAGAATATTAAAGAGCTTACAGGAGGTGAGCTTGGGATCACTCTTTCACTTGGTGAACAATCAAAAGATGTTTATAAAGAGTGGTTTGATGCCGGTGCTCACAGATACCTTCTTAGGATTGAGAGCTCCAATAAAGAGCTTTACGCAAAAATTCACCCCAAAAACACCAGACATTCATGGGATGTAAGAGTCAGGGCTATAAAAGATCTTATTGATGTTGGTTTTCAAACAGGTACAGGAGTTATGATAGGTTTGCCTTACCAGACTATAGAAAATCTTGCAGATGATCTTTTATTTATAAAAGAGTTAGGTGTCCATATGGTGGGGATGGGGCCATATCTGAAGCATTCAGACACCCCACTTGGTTCCATAGCTGATGAACATCCATCTTTGGATCTTACTCTAAAAATGGTCGCTCTTTTGAGGCTTATGCTTCCAAAGATAAATATAGCAGCTACTACCGCAATGCAGGTTATCGATCCCTACGGGAGGGAGAGGGCAGTAATGGCAGGTGCAAACATTATAATGCCAAACATGACAATTACTGAGGTAAGGAAAAACTATCAGATTTACGAAAATAAACCTGGTGTTAAAGATGATGCATCAGTTAGTAAATCTAAGCTTGAGCAAAATCTTAAAGAGATGAACATTGAAATCGGCTGGAACGAATGGGGTGACTCAAGGGCATTTAAAGGCTGAAAGTGTTGTAAAGCTCTCTCTTGCTCTATTTTGCTTTGTCCTGCAATACCTTTGTATTAGTTTACTTGACTTTATTCTCGTTTGCCTTTTTAAGAACGAGTTCAACATTTTTGGTTAAAGAGTTAGCAGAGATTGTTGCACCGGTGTAACTGTCAACTTCTGCCTTTTTCTTTAAAGCACTTTCAACTGTTAGTCCGTTCCAGCTGTTAAAGAAGGTTTGTCTATCCAGTCTTGATATATAAGATGTTGTTTCCCAGTGGCTTAATATGCCAACTTTCCTGATTATCTTATCTTTGTCCAGTACTACAATTACAGGCGTTGTATTGTGATAACCTTTTATGTCGTCTGAGAATGGCTTACTCGATAATGCGTAACCGATCTGTTTTTTTTCTGCATCAACAATCCTAAACCAAACATCATTAATTTTTTCAACTCCGGCCGCATCGGGATATATGGCTTTAATTACCTGTAATCCGGAAATCTCTTTAAGAACAGGAACCTCTTTCCCCTTTGAAGCCTGAGAGAATAAAATATTTGCAGTTAGGGACAAAACGAGTATAATAGCTATTTTCTTCATTTTCAATTAAGTTGGTACATTAATAATTATAATTAAACAAGAGAGCTGCCTTTTGTCGGACAGCTCTCTAACCTAATATTGGCAACTAAAGATGCTATTTGTACTCTTTAATTGCTGCCTGAGCTGCTGCAAGACGTGCGATAGGCACTCTAAATGGTGAACATGATACATAATTCATACCAATCTTGTGGCAGAATTCAACTGATTCAGGATCACCTCCGTGTTCTCCGCAAATTCCTATCTTTAGTTTTGCATTTGTATTTCTACCTCCCTTGATACCCATCTCTACAAGCTTACCCACTGATGACTGGTCAAGAGTCTGAAACGGATCTGCAGGAATTATCTTCTTGTCAAGGTAGTCCTTCATAAATCCACCAATATCATCTCTCGAAAAGCCGAAAGTCATCTGGGTGAGGTCATTTGTACCAAACGAGAAGAACTGTGCTGTTTTTGCCATCTCTTCTGCAAGCATTGCTGCTCTTGGTATCTCTATCATAGTACCATAGAGGTATGAAATTTTTACACCGAATTTTTTCTCCACCTCAGCGTGAGCTCTGTCGCAGATTGCTTTCTGGTCGTCAAGCTCTTTTACTGAAACAGTTACAGGGATCATGATTTCCGGTTGTGGCTCGAATCCCTCTTTAAGTAGTTCTGCTGTTGCCTCAAAAATTGCCCTGAACTGAGTCTCTGAGATCTCAGGATAAGTAACGCCAAGACGTACTCCGCGGTGACCCATCATAGGGTTAACCTCGTGCAGAGAATCTCCTCTCTTCTTAACATCCTCAAGAGAGATTCCGAGTTCAACTGCAAGTTCTGCCATCTTCTCGGCAGTCTGAGGTACAAACTCGTGGAGTGGCGGGTCAAGAAGGCGGAATGTTACAGGCTTGCCATTCATTACCTTCATGGTGCCTTTAACTGCATTCTTTACATATGGCTCAAGTTCTCCAAGTGCCTTAATACGCTCCTCTTTGGTTTTCGAAAGAATCATCTTGCGAAGTTTTGCAAGGGGCTGCTCTGAGTTGACTCCGTAAAACATGTGCTCAATACGGAACAGACCAATACCCTCTGCACCAAAGCTGATTGCATTTTGTGCATCTTCAGGAGTATCTGCATTTGTACGCACGCCAAGGACTCTGTATTTGTCAACGATTGACATATATTCAACGAATCTCGGATTCTCAGATGCATCCATTGTTTCAATAGCAGAGTCGTAAACAAAACCTTTGCTGCCATTAAGACTGAATACGTCTCCTTCGTTATAAACTTTACCGTTTATTGTAAGAGTCTTTTTATGTAGGTTAATGTGAAGAGCATCGCAACCTACGATACAGCACTTACCCCAGCCACGTGCTACAAGAGCAGCGTGAGAGGTCATACCTCCGCGGGCAGTCAACAGACCGTCTGCAGCGCGCATTCCTTCAACATCTTCAGGGTTGGTCTCTTCGCGAACAAGAATTACCTTCTTGCCTTTTGAATTCCATTCTACAGCATCTTCTGCTGTGAAAACAATTTGTCCAACTGAACCACCGGGACCTGCAGGAAGACCTTTGGCAACAACTGTCGCAGCCTTTTCTGATTTAGGGTCGAGTATTGGGTGGAGGAGTTCGTCAAGTTGAATAGGTGCAACCCTCATTACTGCGGTCTTTTCGTCGATAAGACCTTCGTGAAGCATATCCATTGCCATATTCAGAGCAGCAAGACCGGTTCTTTTACCTACACGGCACTGAAGCATCCATAGTTTACCATCCTGAATGGTGAACTCAATGTCCTGCATATCGCGGAAATGTTTCTGAAGCCCTAGTTGTATTGCATCAAGCTCTTTGTACACAACAGGCATAGCTGTTTCAAGTGATGAAAGATGCTTGTTTTGATCGTTTTTGGTTGATTCGTTAAGAGGATTTGGTGTGCGGATACCTGCAACAACGTCTTCTCCCTGAGCATTTACAAGCCACTCTCCGTAGAATTTATTCTCTCCTGTGGCAGGGTTTCTTGAGAATGCAACACCGGTAGCTGAGTTGTCGCCCATATTACCGAATACCATTGCCTGAACGTTTACTGCTGTTCCCCACTCATCAGGAATATTTTCGATTCTTCTGTAAGAGACTGCTCTTTTACCGTTCCATGATTTGAATACGGCTCCCACGCCTCCCCACAGCTGCTCAATGGCATTGTCAGGGAAAGGTTTTCCAAGAACATCAAGAACTTTAGCTTTAAAGGCATCACAAAGCTCTACAAGATCTTCTGTTGAAAGGTCTGTGTCAATTTTGTACCCTTTTTTGTTTTTAACCTCGTGAAGCATTTTATCAAGCTGAACACGAATACCTTTACCCTCTTCAGGATCTAAGCCCTCTGCTTTTTCCATTACAACATCAGAGTACATCATAATAAGACGACGATATGCGTCATATACGAACCTTGGGTTACCGGTCTTTTTGATAAGACCCGGGATTGTAT
>JAUYTX010000069.1 GCA_030695025.1 Bacteroidales bacterium
CGTGTTTTTTGAAACATACATAGATTTAAAAATTTAAGTTAATGATTTATTATATTTGTTCGGGTTCAGGATTATTATGGCCTATCACTCTCATTTATTGCTATTTACGAGATTTTTAAAGCCGGTATAAATCTATTCTGAAAATCAGGGTATGTAAAAGAAAGATGTATGAACACGAACATATAGCAGTTGAAACAGGAGTAGAAGCTCCTAAGGGTGATAATTACAGGCTAAACTTTAATAGTTATTGGCCTCTTAACAAACTACTCATTATACCAATAAAAAAAGGCCACTCCAAAACGGAGTGGCCTTCAATTGACTGATAAAGCAGTTCTACACTACATTTGGTCGTTTGTAGTACTTCGCCTCTGATTTTGGAACGATCTCTCCTGAGAATTTTCGGGCTGCCCCTTTGGTCGGAGTTACGATAATGTCTGCGTAATTTCCACCCTTTCTCATTTGAATCTCGATCCTTGCAGTTATTGCGCTGCCTGAAACCTGCATTGTAATTGACAGATTACCCTTTTTGTCTAACTTTTGATCGAAGCTGTTCACCGCTGTTTTGTTGGTGAAGCTGTTCCCACAGATAATCATACCTTGTAGAAATATGCTACCATCTTCAAAAGAGAGGAAGTTGGCCTCGTCAGTATTATTTTCGGGGGATCCGTCACTCTTTTCGTAGGTATCAGGAACCACAACAAACTCTTTAGCCTCGATTGCAGCTTTCGCCTTTTCGAACTTTGCAATACCCTCTGCCTCTTTCTCTGCCTTTTTATTTTGAGCAGATATAAAAGCAATTGGTAAAATCAAAAGAAATACTGCTAAAAGTACTTTTTTCATAATATTTTTAGTTTACTGCTATAGTACTTACGCGTATAGACTGTGTTGCATTGTTTGTACCCTCTTTACCGTTTAGGTGGAATATATAGTTCACCCCTTTAGCTAAAGAGTATCCGGTAACTGAGTGTGCTGTCTTTGTAGTTGCAGCTGTTGTCGCAAAGTGTGTTAACTGTTGTCCGTTAGCGTCAAACAGTGCAAATACTAGATTTGATTCTGTACCAGACCATATTATTATACCCTGCCTGTTAAGTTTATACGGAATATAATCAGTTGCCCCCTTATAATCGGCAGTTGCAATATCAATATATGTTGTAACACCACCCACAGTTCTTACTCCCTTAAGAGTAAGTCTGCCAAATGGAGTAACTCCGTCAGCTTTGTGGAAAAGGTTAACAAAACGAATATAGGCTACTGTGTCGTTCCATGGGTGGCCTGTCTGGTAATCTTCAGGGTCCTGCACTAAAAGAGGTGGCTCGTTATCCTTGTAAACAAAAGCGCTCCATTTACCCTTTGCAATTGTAAAATTGCTTGAGTATGCAACCACATCCTTGCCTGCACCCTTAAAGGCATCAACCTTGTTTGTGCCAACCGGGATTCTGTGGTATCTGGCAATACTGTTAGGAAGAATACTTCCTAGAGCAGTACCTACCTGAGAGTATATCTTATCGTTATACTTTAGCAGAGTAATGTTATGTGTAGCCGACGTTACAAGTGGCAAATCGTACACTAGTCTTACCTGCGCAAAGGCGTTTTGGTCCAAATCTGAATTATCGTATGTTATTACATTTTTCTCGCAAGAGTAAAGTAAAAACAACGAGAGTACAGATATTATTGATAATATTTTTTTCATCTTCAATTGTTTTAATTATTCATTACTAATTACCAGGTATTGCAAACCATACGATAGATGTGTGGTAGTTGTCGGCATCTCCCGGAATAGGCTGCAGTTTCTTGAGCGATGCAAGATTCCACATATACTCTGAGTTGTAACGAGGACGCAGACGATAGCAAGGTGAACCGTAGTTCCACTGAGCAAACTTCTGTCTCCTGTTAATTACATCAGAAGGCTGAAGATAGAAACCTTTGTAAACTCTGTTAGGGTCTGTGTTCAGCTTATGATATACAATATCAGGAGTGTAAGATGTTCCGGTTACAGGTACACCTCCGGCACCAAGTACCAGGTCATAATGATATCTTCTAAGGTCATTCCAAACATCAAGACTCCATGGAAACAATGCAACATACTTCTGCATCATGATATGAGAAAGTGAAAAGTCTGCCAAAGGTAGATTGTTCACAAATTTACTGTTCATATATTCTGCAGCAAGCTGGTTAAACCTAGCAACGGTAATCTTATCACCAATCACAGATGTCTGTTTATTAGCAGCATTTTTAACAACCGTACCAGGAGCTATAAGTGATTTAGCCCAATCCATATGTCCGCTAACACCATTTTTAAAAGCTTCAAAAGCAGCTGCTTTTTGGTTTTTACGGAATAGAGCCTCAGCTTTAATAAACTGAAGTTCAGAATAGGTTGTAAGTGGCCATCTTGCATCATCTCTGAATAACCATCTGCCTGTTCCAGAAGATGCCTCCGTTGGAGCAGAAGTCAAACCGAAGAAGTTAGTGTGAATAGTATAACCCTGTCTTGTTCCTACAAAGTTATAGGTACCCTTCTTAATATTGTTCTGATTGGCAGGCATTGTATCACGAGAGCCAAACATAAGAATTGTTCGAGGGTCAAGAGTTGCTGTATCAGTTATGATTTGCCTCTCTAGCAGACCTTCAATTGCACCTTCTGCATTGTAACGAGGCACGGTTCCTGTCATTATATCAACCATATAGTCAGACTGGGTATAGGTGTGTGCAATATTGCCTCTAAGCCTTCCGAAGAAGTTTGAGTTGTTGGAAACACCTGTTGCATCGTGGCGATAAGTTGCGTCATCGACAGGACTTGAGAAAGAAAGATCAACGCAAGCTATTGCAGAGTCAAGATATTTGGCATCTTTCACAGACATTGCGATGTAGTTTCTTGCAAGAACAGCGTATGCAAATTTCTTCCATCTTGAAACATTTCCTGCATAAATCAGGTCATTTGTTGCAAGAGTAGGATATACATTTTTATCCTGTTTGTCAAATTCGGCAATCGCCTGTCTTGCCCAAGATCTTACCTGCTGGAAAGCATATTGCTGATCGTCATAGTTGTGAGCAAGTAGTCCCGGTACAAAAGCGTCCTTTACCGGAAGATCTCCGTGAAGAGATGCAAGCAGGTGCCACGAGTAAGCTTTAATCGCAAGACCCATTCCGGCAAGTGTGAACTCCTCTCTTGTACGACCATCATTGATGATGTGCTCGATATTCATTCCCTGAAGCCAGTAAACAAATCTCCAGGCCTCACCTCCGGCATCAGAGCCAGAGTAGTAGCTGTGAAGTCCGAAAACCGGAGAGTATCCTGCTCCACCAAAGTATTGAACCATCGGCGCAATAGCTCTAAGGTCAAATCCAATTCCCTCATAGGCAGCAATAGTTGGTGCAAGCCTTAAAATTGGCGGAACCCAGTCCGGCGCGTCGACGTTCTTATTAACATCAAGCCATTTGGTACATGAGGTACCTATGACCAGAAAAAGTGTTAATGATATTAATATTTTTCTCATTTCTAAATCAATTAAAAGGTTATGTTTACACCAAATGATAATCCACGTGGAGCGGCAATAGCCATCATGTCGAAGCCAACACCACCTGTACCACCTAATGCAGCTGAGTTAGAGTTACCTACTACGTCAATACCGGAGTAGTTTGTCAGAACAAACAGGTCTGTACCTGTTGCAAATACAGAGGCAGCTGAAAGAACGCCTTTTGAAACTCTCTCCAGCCATTTTCTGTTAACATTGTAGTTTAAACGAACTTCACCAAGTCTGATATAATTAATACCAGTCTCAATCCAGTTAGGGTCTGTACCTGCAAAACCGTACTGAAGGTCACCCAGTTTAACTGCAATATTGTTTGGAGTTGGGTTCTCTGTATTTTGCAAACCATCATTCAATACACCATTGAATACCTTTGGACCTGCTTTTCTCATCTCAACAGACTCAGTACTGTAACCATTTGTCATCATAAGACGTTTGGTTCCGTTTACAACAGTTGCGCCCAATCTACCGTCCAATAGGGCAGAGATTGATACACTCTTATATTTGAATGACGTAAGGTAACCAAACTTCAAATCCGGTTCACGGTCACCTAGAACAGACCATGCCCCCGATGACAAAGGAAGACCTGATGATTGATCAATTAAAACCTGTCCTTTATCATTCCTTTGGTAGTCATTTCCTGTTATAGATGTGATAGGGTGACCTACCTTAATACCGTTTCTTATGTTACCTGACACCCATGTGTAAGGGTTGTAGTACTCGGTAACGTTCTCTGGAAGACTCTCTACATTACTCCAGTTTTTACTGAAATTGAATGACATATTCCACAACATATCGCGAGTTTTGATAATGTCACCACCAACTCTCATCTCAATACCATTAGTTTTGAATGAACCAACGTTCATATTATTCAAAACGAAACCGGTAGCGTAGCTCATACGGAAACTTGTAATGATCTGATCTTCTGATAATGTGTTGTAGTAAGCAAAGTCGAAATCAAGTCTGTTACGGAAGAGACGACCTTCTATACCAATCTCCCATGCTGTGTTCATCTCAGGTCTTAGACTAAGGTTTGGACCTGTGAATCCATAGCGGTATCCGCCGGCTGTTGTAGATGTTGTCTCAAGAGCAGGGTAGATTGACAATGGTGGAGCATCTTTACCTACTTGCGCAACCGAACCTCTTATTTTCAAATAGCTGAAAGTTTCTGAGCGGCTCTTGAAGAATGAAAGGTCAGAAACAATAAAGCTAGCCTCAACACCCGGATAGAAGTACTGGTTGTTATCCAATGGAAGTGTCGATGACCAGTCATTTCTTGCCCTGAAGGTAAGGAATGCCATATTGTTGTAAGACATTTCAAATGAACCGGAAATAGCCTGAAGCCTTCTCTTGTAATCATTTGTTCTTGATATAAGTGTAGTAATATCGCAGTTTGCAATTGACTGGAATTCTCTTACAAGGAATTTCTCACCTTTTACAGAGAGAGTCTTGTTTGCATTCTCCTGCTGGTGGTAACCAACCTGAGCACTAGCAGAGAATTTACCGAAGTCTTTTTTGTAAGATGCGATAAGGTTTATCGATGGATTAGACTGAGCAACTCTTGCTTCGTCATAAGATCCTGTACCACCTCTGTTATATGACCAGTCCGGGTGACGTACAATCTTAATCTGAGTATTGCTTATATCCATACCAACCTGACCACGAATAAGAAGGTCCTTTACAGGGGTAAGGTTAAGGGCGAGGTTAGAGATAAAACGCTCATTGGCGTCTTGGTTAACATTCTTATAAAGGTCAAAGTAAGGATTAAGGATATCACCGTCAGCATAGTTGTTGGGATAACGGATCTGCCCTGCTTCGTTAAGGTACACTCTCATATCGTCTGTCAAAGGCCAGATCATTGCTCTTTCAAGAGGACCACCAGCACCTTTACCTACTTTATTATTGGTAGTAGAGGCATACTGTAATGAAGTCTCTATGTTAAGCCAGTTATTTAATTTGGCTGTTCCTGAAACAGTAACGTTTGTACGAGTGTAGTCAGATGTAGGAACGATACCTGTCTGATTTGTTGTACTTGCTGCAGAACGGAATGTCATCATTTCATTACCTGCCTCAAATGAGACATTATGTCTTTGAGTAACACCTGTCTGGAAAAAGTTTCCAAGGTTATCATAAAGTTTTGTACCCGGAACATACGGAGCTCCAAATTTTCTTGTAGTCCAATAGTTGGTTACACCATACATACCATTATCAAACTCCGTTTGAAGTTCAGGATATCTGTATGCTTTGTCAAAACGGAAAAGGTTGCTGTAACTTACAACTCCCTTGCCTTTTTTACCTTTCTTGGTTGTGATGATGATTGCACCGTTAGATGCGTCACTACCATAAAGAGCAGCTGCTGCAGCTCCTTTAAGGATTGTCATACTTTCGATGTCCTCAGGGTTTATGTCTGATCCCCTGTTTGAGAAGTCGAGGTTACGGTCAGCAACAGTCTCACTTCCACCTGTTCTAACCGCGAGGTTTCCAACAGGATTGAAGGTAGAGTTGTTCATCGGAATACCATCTATTACATATAGCGGTTGGTTATTACCTGAGATAGAGGTTGCTCCGCGGATCAGCACTGAGCTGGATGCACCGGGAGTTCCTGTTGAGTTTGTGATCTGCACACCGGAAACACGACCTTGTAGTGCTACCACAAAGTTTTCGCGACCAGACTCTGCTATCTCTGATCCTCTTACGCTCTCAACGGCTCCACCTACGGCACGGGCAGCTCTTTTAACACCGAACTCGGCTACTACCACAGCCTCTTCAAGTAAGAGCGCATCTTCTCTAAGTTCAATTCTCAAAGAAGTCCTGTTTCTTAACTGAATAGTCTGTTTTTCGTATCCGATAGCGGATATTTCCAGAACTGCGTTGCCCGGTACTTCGAGTACAAATCGTCCATCAAGACCTGCAGATACACCTGTTCTGGTTCCCTGAACAAGTACGTTTGCCCCGATGATAGGTTCTCCCCTGTCATCAGTTACAACTCCTGTAACCTTGATGTTTTGTGCCCAAATTGTGCCTGCAAAAAGCAGAAGGGCGAAAATCGCAAGAACTTTACGCCCTATACGATCTCTTTTTCTTGAAACATGCATGAGTTAAATTTTTAGGTTAATAATTAAGTTTTATTTTTTGGTTGTTTTTTCACATAGTTTGCCGAACTATACCGGACAAAAATAGTAAAAAAACTATTATTAAATACCTTTTTATTATATTATCCTATTATTTGTTAGTGTAGTAAAATCTGGGGAAATCAATGATTTCTGAATTGAAAGGATTGACTGTCAGATAAATTCTAGGGGATGTTTGTTATAATTTTAAAGATAAAATTTGGAGCCCATTTTGAAAGCTTATTTTACTAATGATTTTACCGTTAAATTCCAATTTTCATTAAGAATTGAAACCTCAATGGGGAAATAAAAAATTTTTCTTTTGGTTTCCTCTTTAAATGATTTCAAATTTTTCAGTCGTTGAGAATCCTTTTCTGTGGTAAAAATCACAGCTTTAGGATATCTTTCAGCAAGTCTGTTTAAAGATTTTGCATCAGATTCTGAATAATAATAATGATCTCTGAAATGAACTCTTTTGTCAATTTTATAATTATCCGAAAGGTGATACTCAAGAGGTTTAGGGTTTGCTATACCGGTTACAAGTATAACAAATCTTGAATAGGTATATCTTTTATCTCCATCTTCAAAAATTGCTTCAGGTTCTCCGTAGTTAATCTTTGAAAAGAGCAACTTCTGATGTGGAAGTACTCCCAACTTTTGTGTCCACGACAGTATTGCATCGTCAGAGACCTCAGGAGGACACTTTGTTACAATAACATAGTCAGCCCGCTTTATCTGCTCGGGTAAATCTCTCAGGCGACCAAAAGGAAGAAGATTATCGCAATAAGGGGGTTTGTCGTGATCTATCAGCACAATATTGGTTTGTGGAATGACTTTTCTGTGCTGAAATGCGTCATCCATGATTATAACCTGTGGCCTGATCTCCTCTTGTAATGCCATTAAACTCCTAATCCCACGTACACGGTTTGCATCAACTGCAACAATTATTTCAGGAAATTTTCTTTTAATCTGCAACGGCTCATCTCCAAATTCTTCTGCGGTGCCGTTTGCATCCACAAGATTAAATCCCTTACTCTTTCTGCCGTAGCCCCTTGACAACACTGCTACTCTTTTATCTTTTGAAAGCTCTTTTACAAGCAGCTCTGCGTGAGGAGTTTTTCCGGTGCCGCCAACTGAAACATTGCCTATACATATTATTGGAACATCAAAACGGTACGATTTGAATACTCCATTGTCATAACACCAGTGCCTTAATTTAAGAACAGTGTAATAGGGGAAAAGAAGAATTTTGTTTAAAAAAAAGGATTTCATATATTTCAGAATCAATTGCTTAGCTTTATTGTGTCTTAGATTTCTTATTGAATTTATTATGTGAATCTTTTGTGAGTCGTTTGTGAGTCGTTTGTATATCGTCTGAGAATCGTTTACCTAATTTTTTGTGTTGAATAACGAATGTCGAATATAGATAAATTGTTTATGTTGTGATAATTTTTATAATTTAACAACTGCCGTAAACCTCTTCAACTCTGTTGATTATATTGATTACCTCTCTGTAATCATTCTCTGTAACCAATTTCATACGGTACTCTTTAAAATCGGGAAGCGCTTTAAAGTAGCTTGAAAGGTGCCTTCTCATCTCAAGAACTCCCACTCTCTCTCCTTTTACTTCAACCGACTTTAGAAGATGCCTTCTGGCAATATCTGCCCGCTCATTTACTGTTGGTTCCGGCAATAATTCTCCGGTTGTAAGATAGTGTTTTACCTCTCTGAAAATCCATGGCCTTCCGTAGGTGGCCCTTCCAATCATTACTCCATCAACTCCGTATTTGTCAAAAGCCTCTTTTGCCCCATGCGGCGATGTAATATCACCGTTGCCTATAACCGGAATTTTTATTCTTGGATTCTTTTTAACCTCGCCAATCAAGGTCCAGTCTGCCTCACCTTTATATAACTGCGCACGTGTTCTGCCGTGAATAGTGATAGCAGCAATGCCAACATCTTGTAATTGTTCAGAGAGTTCAACAATTATTTTGCTGTTCTCGTCCCAGCCCAGACGAGTCTTTACCGTAACGGGCAAATTTACAGCTTTTACCACAGAAGCGGTGATATCAATAAGTTTTTCAGGGTATCTCATCATCCCCGAACCTGCGCCCCGGTTTGCAATTTTGTTTACCGGGCAACCGAAGTTAATGTCAATAAATGCGGGATTTGCTGCCTCTGCCATTCTTGCCGCCTCTATAAGTGGCTCTTTGAGATGTCCGTAAATCTGAATACCTATTGGCATTTCGTAAGGGAAAATCTCAAGTTTTGCAAGGGATTTTTTTGCATCTCTGATCAGTCCATCAGAAGAGATAAATTCAGTAAAGAGAACATCTGCTCCAAACTCTTTGCATATATAACGAAATGAGGGATCTGTGACATCCTCCATTGGTGCAAGAAAAAGGGGGTACTCCCCCAGCTCTGTTCCGGCAAATTTCATTCAGGCAGTAACTTTATTGGGCAAAAGTAAATATTTGCCACTTAATAAAAAAATGGAGTATTTATATACTATTTTGTCACTTTCAAAAATAGTTTTAACTTTGCAGCCCCCTATTTTATGGGGTAATCGCAACAAATTTAACGTATTAATCTAAAGATCAACAAAGTGGACACATTGAGTTACAAGACTGTATCGGCCAACAAGGCTACCGTCACAAAAGAGTGGGTAGTTATTGATGCCACCGATCAGGTACTAGGACGGTTTGCTTCCAGAATAGCACTTATTCTGAGAGGAAAGCACAAACCAAGCTATACCCCACATGTGGACTGCGGCGATAATGTAATAGTTATCAATGCCGACAAAGTCCGCCTTACGGGTAAGAAGATGACAGAAAAGGTGTATGTTCGTCACACCGGTTATCCCGGCGGTCAGAGGTTTGCCACTCCAAAAGAGTTGCTCACCCGTAAACCGTTGGCTGTAGTTGAGCACGCCGTAAAAGGTATGCTTCCGAAAAATCGCCTTGGAGCAGAGCTGTTCCGCAACCTGTTTGTTTATACAGGTCCGGAGCATCCGCATGAGGCGCAGCAACCTAAAGAAATTCATTTAAACGAAATTTAAACAAAGAGCATGGAATTAATTAACGCCCTTGGAAGACGAAAATCAGCAGTTGCTCGCGTTTATGTAAACTCAGGTAAAGGTAACATTACGATTAATGATCGTCCCCTTGAAGTATACTTCAAAGCGGAGACTCTTCAGTACATCGTAAAGCAGGCACTTGAACTAACCAACACAATTGGAATGTTTGACATTAAAGTCAATCTTGATGGTGGTGGTTACAAAGGTCAGGCAGAGGCACTTCGCCTTGCTATCGCCCGCGCTCTATGCAAAATTGATGCAGAGCAGTACCGCCCCGTACTAAAGTCAAACGGCTTTCTTACCCGCGACCCTAGAGAGGTTGAGAGGAAGAAACCTGGACAACCTGGTGCACGTAAGCGCTTCCAATTCAGCAAGCGATAGACTTTGCAGCTGATTGAACAATGCACAGCAGGGAGAAAAACGAAGGATCTTAAATAAGCTACCCTAGTTTGTCCCGCTGCGGAAAATCCAAAAGACCTCTTATAATTTATTTTATTATAAAAGTTACTTAGGATTGATGAAAAGAGAATTAAAAATTATTAAAAAGAAATTTTAAAATGCCTAGAACAAATTTCCAAGAACTCCTTGATGCAGGTGTGCACTTCGGTCACCTTAAGAGGAAATGGAATCCTAAGATGGCTCCGTACATTTTTATGGAGAGAAACGGAATCCATATCATCGACCTGCACAAGACCGTTATAAAAATAGATGAGGCTGCAAATGTGATGAAGCAACTTGCCCGCGCAGGACGCAAAATCCTTTTCGTAGCAACAAAAAAACAGGCTAAAGACATTGTAGCCGAAAAATCAAAGGCTGTAAACATGCCTTATGTTACTGAGCGCTGGCCGGGTGGAATGTTAACCAACTTCCCTACAATCCGTAAAGCGGTTAAAAAGATGAATACCATCGACAAAATGATGGTTGACGGAACCTACGAAACTCTTGCAAAGCGTGAGAAACTCCAGGTTACCCGCCAGAGAGCCAAACTTGAAAAAAACCTCGGCTCTATTGCAGACCTTAACCGTCTGCCATCTGCTCTGTTCATTATTGACATACAAAAAGAGATGAACGCCGTTAAAGAGGCAAACCGTCTGAATATTCCAGTAATCGCTATGGTTGATACTTGTTGCGATCCGGGTCCCATTGATTATGTGATTCCTGCGAATGACGATGCCGCTAAATCTATCTCTTTGGTAATGGAGGTAATATGCCAGGCAATTACAGAAGGCCTTTCTGAGAGAAAGCTTGAGAAAGAGAAAGAGGCCTCATCTGCTCCTGAAGCAAAAGAGAGTGGTGATAACTCAAAGAAAATCCGCCCAAGAAAAGGGATTAAAGGAGAAGAGAAGCCAGAGGTTGAAGCAGCTCCTGCAGCTGTAGCAGCTGCGCCGGTTGCTGTTGAAGATGCTCCTGTAGCTGTAAAAGAGGCTCCTGCAGTTGTTGCAGAGACTCCGGCAGCAGTAGAAGAGGCTCCGGCAGTTGTTGAAGCAGCTCCTGTAGTTGTTGAAGAGGCTCCGGCAGTTGAAGAAGCAGCTCCTGCAGCTGAACCTGAAATAAAGGCCGAATAATTACAACATTTTATATTATAAGATATGGAAATCAAAGCAACAGATGTTGCCAAACTGCGCCAGATGACCGGCGCCGGAATGATGGACTGCAAAAGCGCCCTTGTTGAGGCAAATGGTGATTTTGACAAAGCAAAAGACATTATCCGTGAAAAAGGTAAGCTGGTAGCAGCTAAGAGAGCAGACCGCGAAACTACCGAAGGTTCTGTTATCGCAATAGCAACAGAAAACAACAATAAAGCAATAGTAGTATGTCTTGGTTGCGAAACTGACTTCGTTGCTAAAAACAGCGAATTCCAGGCACTTGCAAACAAGATCGCAGATACAGCGCTTACTTCGTTCCCTTCAGATCTTGAAGCTCTTAAGGCAATCAAGATTGACGGACAAACAATTGAAGAGGCTGTTACTCAACAAACAGGCAAAAGCGGTGAAAAACACGCCATTCCTTTCTATGCAAAACTTGAGGCACCATACATTGCAACTTACATCCACACAAATGGAAAACTTGCAACGATTGTTGGTTTCTCTAAGGAGATCTCAAAAGAGGTTGGACGTGAAATCGCAATGCAGATTACTGCAATGAACCCTGTTTCTGTAAGCAAGGACTCTTGCCCTCAGTCGGTGATTGAGAAAGAGCTCGAAATCTACAGAATTCAGATTCGTGAAGAGGGTAAGCCAGAGAGTATGGTTGAACAAATCGCACAAGGCAAGCTTGCTAAATTCTTCAAAGAGAGCACACTGGAAGATCAAACATTCGTAAAGGATGGTAAAATCACAGTAGTACAGTACCTTAAAACAGTTGACCCTGAAGTAAAGGTAACCGGCTTTTTCCGCTTCTCTCTGAACGACTAAGCAACCACTCCGGATGAGTAACACTAAGCAAACTTGCCAAAAGGCATCAGCGCTTAAGTAAACTCAACCAAAAAGCAAATTAGGTAAAAACGCACCGTACTTCGGGGCGTTTTTAATTTCATTTGGCAAGTACAATCCCATCGCCACTTCTGCAATTTAAATGCTCACCTGAAAGCAACATCTGTTTTTTAGCTTGTTTTCTGAAGTGTTTTTCGGAATAGGCTGAGGACCGTCCAACGACCAAAGGGAGGCGTTCCGGAAGCCCCGAAAAACACAAAGAAAAAAGCGTATAAAAAAACTGCGTTGCGCTAGGTGAGTATTTAAAATTGTACAAAATGATTCCGAAGGGGTAGGGAAATTGTGGTTTTGTAAAATTTGATTACTTTTGCGGCCAGTATTAACAAAAAAATCTTCGGGGCAGGGTGTAATTCCCGATCGGCGGTATAGTCCGCGAGCCATCATGGCAGAACCGTTGCAACTACGGTACCGACAGTAAAGTCTGGAAGGAAGGAGATAAAAAATGAGAAAAAAACAATTCCCTTATTACGGGGTGTTTGTGCTGTGCGCAACCCTGTTATGTCAAACAAATTCAAATGCCTTTGCGGCTTCTGACAGTGCAAAAAGAACAGACAGTGTTCAGAGCACAGACACTACAAAAACAATCTACTCAAATTTAGAAGAGATTATTCTCTCGGCATCTTTTATCAGAGAGAGGCAGAGTCCTCTGAGATTGAGTACTGTTGACAGAAGTGCAATCGAGAAAAAAGGAATAGGTCAAACCTATCCCGAACTTATCAAAAACATCCCCGGAATTTATGCCACAAGCGAATCGGGCAGTTACGGTGATGCAAAAATCAATATCCGAGGATTCAAGCAGGAGAACATATCTGTCCTACTAAACGGAATACCCATTTCCGGGCTTGTGACAGGAAATATGTTCTGGAACAACTGGCTTGGTCTGACCGATGCCACACACTCCATACAGGTCCAAAAAGGCATCGGGGCCTCCATGCTATCAGACAACTCCGTCGGAGGAACCATTAACATTATTACGAAAACTACCGAAAAAGAGCCGGCGGCCTCAGCCGGTTACTATGTGACCGACTACGGGCAGATGAAGAGTTTTGTTGCGCTTAACAGCGGAGAACTTAAGGGAGGATGGTCTCTCTCTGCGATGGGTTCATACGCCTGGGGAAAAAGCTACGCCGATGCAACCGATGTCAATTCATGGGCCTACATGTTTAACGTTGGAAAGAGAATAAACAAACGCCATTCGCTTTTATTTACTGCCCTTGGCTCTCCCGAAAGGCACCAACAACGATCTGCAAGACTTTCTGCGTCAGAGATTGAGACCTACGGTAGAACTTACAACAAAAACTGGGGCTATCTTAACGGTCAGGCCAGAAACCTGAGCGAAAATTTTTATCACAAACCATACCTCACTCTGCACCACTTTTACAACAATGGCTCGAGGATTGAGATTTCTAATGCAGTTTACCTCTCCGTAGGGCACGGAGGAGGAAGGTGGTCTGAATCAAAGGGCAAGCGAATTCTGGATTACAGAAGAGACGGGCTGATTGATTGGGATGCCGTAGTTGCAGATAACGTTTCAAGTGGCGGACCGGCGAAGAACATACAGAGCGATTATCTTGCCGGCCATACACAAACAGGACTCAAGAGTAACATCTCATATAAAATCTCTCCGGTGGTCACTCTACAGAGCGGAGTTCATTACCAGCACTACTCAACATGGGAAAAGGAGATTATAACAGATTTGCTTGGAGCAGACTACTGGTATGAAGATTACGCCAACAGCTCTCTTGCAGGAATGGCAGGCAGAAACCCTATTAAAGTAGTAGGAGATTATATCAGAACAGACAACGGTAAAATCATAAATCACCTGACTCTTTACTCAACCATCAACTACAAAACCCCTGTTTGGGACATCAGAGCAGGAGTATCAGGAATGGGGAGTATAAACCAAAGGTGGGACAGATACAATTATGTGACCGACCCCAAAAGCGATATTGCCTCTGCAGCTGGGTACAGCATTAAAGGAGGAGCTCTCCGAAAAATAACACCCGGACTATCCGCCTACATAAATGCAGCTCTTTACAGTAGGGTCCCCTATAACGACCTCTTTTTTGCAGCAGGAAACAACAACATAACAGACAATGTTAAAAATGAAAAGAATCTGCTTACAGAGGCTGGCTTGCGTTATCTGTTTCAAAGAGGGTCTGTAGAGGTTACCGGGTATTACGCAAAGTGGAAGAATAAGAGCATTATGTCAAATCCCTATAAACAACCGGACAACACCAATTTAAGGTATCTCATCAGAGGGTTGGATGCTGTTCACTACGGGACCGAGATTGAGGCAACATTCAAACCTTCACGAATTTTGCAGTTCGATGCATTTGCCTCATTTGGCAACTGGAGGTGGAAAAATGATGTTTCGGCAAATATTTACGACGACTATTCCGGACTTGTAAAGGATGTTGTGAATGTTTACAGCAACGGGCTACCTGTTGGCGACTCACCGCAAACTCAGCTCGCCCTTACAGCCACAGTTAAAATTTTTAAAGGCCTTGAAGTTAACGCAGATTGGCGATTCAACGGAAGAATGTATGCCGACTTTGATCCAAAAGAGAGACAGAACCCAAACGACAGAGCCTCTTCGTACAGAGTTCCCGATTACCACCTCTTTAACATGGGTGCAGTCTGGAATCTTAAAACATTTAGATATAGAACGACAATATACTTTAATGTCAACAACATCTTTGACACCCTTTATATTGAAAGAGGCCGAGATGGGTTTGACCATTCAGCAACATCGTTCAGAGGATTCTGGGGTTTTGGAAGGAATTTCAGTACCGGTGTCAGGTTTGAACTATAAAGCAGTAAGTGTTATAATATGCAATTATTTAACAATAATTACATTAGCAGGTAGTTCTAAATTAATTTGAATTGTGGGGGTAAATCGAGGCAAGAATGGCCGAGGTTGCCCCCAAATTTCTCTCTACATACTCTTTACAAATTTCTCCTCTCCGGGTGAGGAGTTCGGGTTTTGAGGTCAGTTGAAGCATCTGGTCCGAGAATTTTTCTATTGAATCTATTGAGTAAGCTCCTTCCTCTTGGATTAGATCTTTTGCCTCTTTGAATTTTTGATATTTAGGACCGAATATTACCGGAATTCCATATGCTGCAGCCTCGAGAATGTTGTGAATACCAACCCCAAAGCCACCTCCAATATAGGCAACCGAACCGTAACGATAGGCTACCGACAGAATACCGATTGTGTCAATTATAAAAACATCAGCCTCAATTGCAGCTGTTGCCTTCTTCACATCACTGTACCGCACAACCTTAAATTCTTCAAACAAACTCATTAGTTTGCTTATGTGTGAATCATCAACCTCGTGAGGAGCAATTACCAGCTTAAAAGGCAATTTGGTGCTTTTATCATAACGGCCTTTCTCTGCTTTGAAAAATCTGGCAAGAATCTCTTCATCGGCAGGCCATGTGCTTCCCGCAACCAGACAAAGAGAGTTTTGGGAAAATTCTGCCAGGGGCTCAATCTGGGTATCGGTTCCGGTAACCTCCCTGACTCTGTCGAATCTTGTATCACCACATACTGTAACATTTTCAACACCTATCATTTTGAGTAACATCTCCGAATTGTCATCCTGCACAAATATGTGATCAAAATTCTTCAGTATCTTCCGGAAATAACCTCCCCAAAACTTGAAAAAGTGCTGCTCCTCCCTGAAGATTGCCGAGATAAGATAAACCGGAATTGCCCTCCTCTTTAGCTCTCCCAAATAGTTTCTCCAGAATTCATATTTCACAAAAATTACCTTTGTCGGTTTTACTAAATCCAGAAAGGTAGCTGCGTTGCCCCTGGTGTCCATAGGCAGATAGAAGACAGCATCTGCAAATGAGTAATTTTTTCTCAATTCATACCCGCTGGGCGAAAAGAATGTGAGAATAACAGGTACATCCGGAAATGTGGCCTTGTGTTTTTCTATGACCGGTCTTGCCTGCTCGAATTCACCCACCGAAGCGCAGTGGATCCATAGTAAATCTTTTGTGTTACCTTTACTTGCATATAACTGAGCCATTTTTGACTCAATTTTCTTAAGAAGATCTTTTCTGCCATTATAAAATTTAGCAGCCTTGCGGGAAAATATTCCGGCAATTGCAGAGGCAAAAAGGTAAAGGTGTAGCGAAGTATGGTACAGAATAGTCAAATCATTCGTAAATTTGCCCAAAATTAGTCAAATAAATGAAAAAGTCCCTTGAACTAATCGGTCAGTACTTTATTCTGATGAAGGTAGTGTTTTCTACACCGGACAAAAAGAGGATATTCTGGAAACAATTTTTTATTGATGCAGAGAAACTTGTCTTGAATTCAATACCTATTGTTGCAGTAATCTCGGTTTTTATCGGAGCTGTACTTGTTATTCAAACAGCGTATAATATTGAGAGCCCCCTGATTCCCAAGATGTATGTTGGCTATATGACCCGAGAGAGCCTCATTCTTGAATTCTGCTCTACAATGATTGCGTTGATACTGGCCGGCAAGGTGGGATCAAACATCTCATCTGAGATTGGGAGCATGAGAATCAGCGAACAGATAGATGCGATGGAGATGATGGGAATCAACTCCGCAAATTATCTGATACTTCCAAAAATTGCTGCTGCAACCATTCTGAATCCACTACTAATGTTAATGAGCTTTGTACTGGGACTCTTTGGTGGAGCAATGATTATCAACTTCACCGGCATTATAACCATGAGCCAGTATACCGAAGGTCTTCAGTACGCGTTCCGGTTTTATTACTTTGTTTACAGTATGGTAAAAATGGCAACATTCAGCTTCCTTATAACAAGCATATCATCTTTCTATGGATATTACGCTGCAGATGGATCACTTGGAGTGGGAAGATCAAGCACAAAGGCAATTGTTGTCAGTAGCGTATCGATACTGGTTGCAAATCTGGTAATAACACAACTAATGTTAAACTAACTGAAACAACCGGAAAATGATACGAATTAACAATCTTAATAAATATTTTGGAGAAAAACATGTTTTGAAAGACATCTCCATCACCTATAAACCTGGCGAATGTTCTCTTATTATTGGAGCAAGCGGATCCGGTAAAACGGTATTCCTAAAATCACTTGTAGGGCTGCTTACTCCCGATTCCGGTGAAATCTGGTATGAAAAAATACAGTTTAACGCTTTAAGTTTTAAAGAGCAGAGGAGCATTCGCAAAGAGATTGGTATGTTATTTCAAGGCAGCGCCCTTTTCGATTTTGCCACGGTTGAGGAGAATGTAAGGTTCCCGATGGACTTTTTTACTACCTGGAGTGACAAAGAGAAACTTGACCGGGTCAATTTTTGCCTAGAACGCGTCAATCTTAAAAATGTCAATAAATTATTCCCCAACGAATTAAGTGGAGGGATGCAGAAAAGAGTAGGAATCGCAAGAGCTATTGCACTGAATCCCAAATATTTGTTCTGTGACGAGCCTAACTCCGGACTTGACCCACACACCTCAATTCTGATTGACCAGCTGATATCAGAAATCACCAAAGAGTATAACATCACAACAGTTGTTAACACTCATGATATGAACTCAGTAATGGAGATTGGAGATACTGTCGGCTTTATTCACCAAGGCAAACTTATATGGGAGGGAGATAAAGAGAATGTGCTCACATCTGATTGTGAAGAACTTAACAACTTTGTCTTTGCCTCCAGAATGGCTAAAAAGATGAAAGAGATGATGGGTTAACCCATCATCTCTTCATCTTTTCAATTCTAATTCTTTATAAATTATTCAATTACAGGCTTCACGGCACTAATAATAATGTCCGAAAGAGGTAAGTCTCTCTGATTAGTAGGAGTTGCTGCAATAGCATCAATCACCTCAAATCCCGAAATGGTCTCTCCGAAAATGGAGTAATCTCCATCAAGCTGCGCACATGAGCCCGGGTTCTCAACAATATAAAATTGCGACCCCGAAGACTCTCTGGCAGGATTTCCGGCGTCTCCCCTTCTGGCAGCAGCTACGGCACCTTTTTTGTGTGTAAACTGCGAAAGGATTTCGGCAGGAATAGTGTAGCCAGGGCCACCTGTTCCAAAACTGGCAACGTTTGCCATATCCTTGGAAAGAGGGTCACCGGTCTGAATCATAAATCCCTGAATAACTCTGTGGAAACGGATTCCGTTAAAAAAGCCCTTTGAAGCAAGCGCAACAAAATTATCCCTATGTTTTGGGGTCTCTTTATAAAGTTTGATTCTGATGGTACCGACATTTGTAACAATATCAAATACCGGCTCTTCCGGCAAATCTGCCGGATTAAAAATTAAGTTTGTCTGCATAGCGGTTGTGTCTTCCTGTTTGGCAGGCTCCTCCTGTTGAACTTCTCCCCTCTTGCCTTTGCAGGAGAATACAACTAAAGGAATGATTAACAATAGTTTTAAAAAATTTACCTTCATATACTAAATTATTTATTTTGTATACCTTTGTAATGCTTCACAAAAATACCTCAATTGCAACTATTATGCAAATCAAAAAGTGTTTGATTCTATGCACTGTAATACTCTTTTCAGGTTTTGCACACGCGCAGAGCGTTGGTCTTGTTTTAAGCGGAGGTGGAGCTAAGGGACTTGCTCACATTGGAGTAATTAAAGCTCTTGAAGAGAACAACATCCCAATAGATTATATTACCGGGACATCAATGGGGGCAATAATAGGGGGACTCTATTCAATAGGGCTCACGCCTGATGAGATGATTTCAATGTTTCGCTCAACTGAATTCAATTCATGGTTCAAAGGGGAATTTGAAAAAGATTACGCTACTTACATATACAGAAGGGATCCCACGGCAGAGATGTTCGGGGTTAATGTAGCACGCAGGAACAACAAAGCATTTAGCATTTTGCTCCCCACAAATCTGATCTCTCCCTACCCGATGGACCTTGCTGTTATGCAGATTTTTGCATCTTCCATAGCAGCTGCTGAATACGATTTCAATAAATTAATGATCCCCTTCAGGTGTGTTGCAGCTGACATTCAGAAAAAGAGACCGGTAATTATGAGGAGAGGTGATCTTGGCTCAGCCGTGAGAGCATCAATGACATATCCTTTCGTCTTCAAACCAATTGTTATAGACTCTATACTGCTGTTTGACGGCGGCTTTTACAACAACTTTCCCTGGGATGTAATGATTGAAGACTTTAATCCCAGTTTCATAATTGGTTCCAAAACCTCAGGACACGTTTCAAGTCCCGATACAGACGATATTTTCAGTCAGATCAGCAACATGCTAATGGTGGAGACAGACTATACTATTCCCGAGGAGAGAGGATTCCTGATAGACAATGACCTAAAAGCGCTTGGAATTTTGGATTTTCATAAAATTGACGAAATAGTAAGGATTGGTTACGATAATGCTCAAAGATATATTAGTGGTATTAAAAGCAAAATTCAACGCGAAGTAAGCTCTAAAGAGTTACTTGAAAAGCGTCTGGCCTTTCGCACCAAGACTGAGCCCCTGATTTTCAGAGATGTTATTGTTGAGGGAAATATCAGAGATCCCGAAAAGGCATTTATTAAAAGAACCATCAAAAACAGCAGTGACAAGAATTTTGGATTTGAACAGTTGAAAAGAGGGTACTATCGTGTTGTTGCAACCAACAATATAAATACTATCTACCCGGAAGCAAGATTTTCAGCCGACTCTGTATTTGATCTTTACCTAAGGGTAACCAAAAGTTCTCCGCTTAAGCTATCAATAGGAGGAAATATCTCCTCTTCCTCGTTAAACCAGGGCTATCTGGGCCTGACGTACAACTACTTTTCGATAAATCCGTGGAGATTGGCAGCAGACTTCAATCTGGGAAGGTTTTATTCTGGTCTGAACCTTCATATGAGGCAAGATATAGGAATAAACCCGTTGTGGTTTTATGAAGGACAGTTTACGATACACCGTTTTGACTACTTCGCCGGAAATCAGGTTGGGTTTTTTGCCAATCGAATTCCGGGAAATGTTGAGGAATCTGAAACCTTTTTTACAATAAGTGCGGGAATGCCTCTCGTTATAGACCGGAATATTCTTGCAAAAGTAAACTTGACCATCGGCCGGAATTTCTATGAGTATTACCAGACAGATAATTTTACCACATATGACATACCGGACAGGACACGACTGAACTACATCTCACCCTCATTTACAATTGAACGATCAACAACTAACTTTAAACAGTTTGCTACTGCAGGCAGAAAACAAAAATTCACACTTAAGTATATACGTGTTAAAGAGAATCACAAACCGGGAAGCACATCACGTATAGCAACGGAGGTTAACGACAGTCAAAACAACACCTATTCTGCAAGACTATTTTCTGAGACATATTTTAATCTTGGAAGATATCTGTCATTAGGGATAATTGCCGATATAGCTGTATCCAACAGAACATTTATGGGAGATCATATCTCTACCCTGTTGTACCTTCCTGCCTTTCAGCCGGGCCCCCACAACTCAACTCTCCTTCTTAACGGATACAGGGGAACCTCTTTTGCCGGACTTTCAATTAAACCAATTGTTAAATTTTCAGAAAACATATTTCTGCATCTGCAGGGAGGTCTATTCGTTCCGCACAGACAGCTGATAGAATCATCCGATGGTGTTGCCAGATTTACAGACCCTTTTCCCGGAGCATCATTTCTTGGCAGTGTTGCAGCAGTATGGCAATCTCCGGCAGGTCCCGTATCACTATCTGCAACGTACTACGAAAGATCACAGGTCAAATGGTTCCCTCAGTTTAACATAGGGTTCCTGATATTTAAACCAAAAGCATTAGCAAACTGACAATGAGCTCAAATCCACTTAAAAAGCTAGCGGGAGAGACCGCCATTTATGGTTTCAGCACCATATTTGCCCGTATTGTCAACTTCATATTCTTCCCGATTTATACCTACAAACTCACAACAGAGAACTATGGAATAGCAACTGAGTTCCTTGCTTACATCGCCATTTTGCAGGTTGTGCTAACATTGGGGCTTGAGACAGGGTGCTTCAGGTTTGCCAACAAAGAGTCAGAACCTAACAAAGTGTTTTCAAACGCTCTTCTTACCACAGGCATGCTTTCTCTCGCTGTGTTCCTTGGTTTGTATCTCTTTTCGGAGCAGATAGCAACCTGGCTTGGCTACGGCAGTTTCAGAAAAATAATTGTATATGTGGCGGGTACTCTTGCTCTCGATTCATTCACCTCAATCCTCTTTGCAAAGCTCAGGTTTGAAAACAGACCCGTTAAATTTGCCATTCTTAAAAGCATCAAAATATCTTGTGAAATAATATTCAACCTTGCTCTTTTCTTTATTGTTCCTATTTGGCTTGTTAAAAATCCCGACTCTTTTCTGCTGAACTTTATCTCACCAAAACCAGATTTTACATACATACTCTTTGCAATATTTCTGAGTTCAATAGTTTCACTCCTCATATTCATACCTGATATTCTAAAAATAAGACTCAGCTTTAACTCACGATTATGGAAACAGATGATGCTATACTCCCTGCCAATAATGGTGGCAGGTCTGCCGGGTATCCTGAACGACTTTATTGACAGACCTCTGTTCCGCTTTTTCAGCCCCGAGGGAAATATTTGGGAGTCAGATCTTGGGATCTTTCAGGCAGGAACCAAAGTTGCAACTTTTATGATGCTGTTTATTCAGATGTTCCGATTTGCAGCAGAACCTTTCTTCTTTTCCAGGGAGAAGGAAAAAGACTCTAAACAACTATATGCCAAAGTTATGGAGCACTTTACCGCTCTTGGAGTCTTGATTTTTTTAGGTATTATGTTTTACCTCGATATCATACAATATATTGTAGGAAGAGACTTCAGGGAGGGTCTCTCTATAGTACCAATCATGCTTCTCTCATATCTTATTCTTGGAATCAGCTTTAATGTATCAATGTGGTACAAACTTTCAGGCAAAACCAATTATGCCATACTTATTACATCTGCAGGTTTACCTGTTACACTGGCAATTAACATAATCTTTATGCCTGTTTACTCATACCATGCAGCTGCATGGGGACATTTTGCAAGTTATCTGGTAATGCTTCTTACAAGTATTTGGCTTGGCAATAAATATTATCCCATACCATACAGATGGATAAAGGTGATTGGATACATTGCAGTTGGAGCCGCCATGTATGCATTTGTTATCTTTTTACCGGAAACCGGAGTATACGTGAAATACACAATCAGAACAGTTCTTATTATCAGCTATATTTTATTTTATCTAAAACAGGAGAAAATTTCCATATGGAGGTTAAAATTGTAAACAAATCCCCTTTCAAACTTCCTGAGTATGCCACTATACACTCGGCCGGAATGGATATGAGGGCAAACCTGACAGAAAGCATGGTTATTCAACCTCTGCAAAGAGTGATGGTACCTACAGGAATACACATACAGCTACCCGATGGTTATGAGGCACAGATAAGGCCAAGAAGCGGACTTGCCGCTAAGCACGGAATTGGAATTGTCAACAGTCCGGGTACTATTGATGCCGATTACAGAGGAGAGATAAAAATAATCCTCGTAAATCTCTCAAATGAACCGTTTACGTTAAATCCGGGAGAAAGGGTTGCCCAGATGGTTATAGCCAGGTATGAAAAGGCTGTTTGGAATGAGTGCGACTCTCTTGATGAGAGCGAACGGGGAGAGGGAGGTTTTGGTTCAACAGGCAGAGGTTAATTATTAGGTTTTTTATTATATCAAAAAGATGATTACTATTGAGAAATTATATACTCTCTTCAGGCAGAGTAACGGAGTATCAACCGATAGCCGGAATATAACTCCCGGGTCAATATTTTTTGCTTTAAAAGGAGAAACTTTTGACGGAAATACGTTTGTTTTGCAGGCACTTGAATCCGGGGCTGCCTATGCAGTTTCAGACGACAAAAGCCTTCCGGACAATAGCCGTATAATAAAAACAGACGACTCCCTGAAGACACTACAACAGCTTGCTGCTCACCACAGAGTGATGCTGGGGCTGCCTGTTTTCGCACTGACAGGATCAAACGGAAAGACCACCACAAAAGAGCTTATAACCACAGTCCTTTCAACCAAATACAAAGTAGTCTCAACAACCGGTAACTTAAATAACCACATAGGAGTTCCGCTCACCTTGCTAAAGATTAATGAAGAGACTGAGATGGCTGTTATAGAAATGGGGGCAAGCGCACCGGGTGAAATTGATCTTTTATGTTCGATATGTCAGCCAAACAGTGGTCTAATTACCAATGTAGGCAAAGCACATTTGTTAGGTTTCGGCTCCTTTGAAGGGGTCAAAAAGACCAAAGGAGAACTTTATGACTACCTTAATACAAATGGCGGAACAGCACTATACAACGGCATGAACAGCCACCTGTGCGAGATGATATCACAGAGAGCCGGGATAAAAAAGATCGAATACGGGCTTAGTGCTCAAAACGCTCTGGTTTTAAAGGCCACCTCCGATAATCCCTTTTTAAGAATAGAGCTAAAAGATGGCAGAGTCATAAATACAAATATGATTGGCGATTACAATGCCGATAATGTAATGGCAGCTCTCGCAGTTGGAGAGTTTGTAGGAACAGACCCCAAACTTTCAGTAAAAGCAGTTGAAGATTACACCCCCTCAAACAACAGGTCACAATTGGCTAAGGGGAAATTCAACACTTTGATTGTTGATGCCTACAATGCAAACCCAACAAGCATGAAAGCCGCACTTGATAATTTCATGCAGATTGAATGCAATAAAAGAGCCTTGATAATTGGAGATATGCTTGAGTTGGGGGAGTATTCATCAGATGAACACAAAGGCATTCTGGAGCTGATTAAGCATATGAATACTGAGTCTCTCTTCTTTGTCGGTACAGAGTTTAAAAACGCTGCCGCTGGAGATAGTTACTTTGAAGAGAGAGCAAAGTTCTTTCAAACATCTGATCTTCTTAAAGAACATTTAAATAACTGCACACCAAAAGGTTGTACATTTTTAATTAAAGGATCGAGGGGAACAAGACTCGAAAAAGTTATAGAAGCCCTTTAAAGGCTATCTGATATTGGAACCAATACTTATAAAACGGAGCCTCTTGAGCGAAAGAAAAAATGAAAGTACAATGCTGCCCCTGTAAACTCCCGTCACCTCTTTATTACAGATAAGCTCGTCTCTGACAATATTTTTTCTCATCTCTTTGAAGTGGCGATGGGCCTCCCAAACACTCGAAATGAGCTCTTTTTTACCCTGCATCATGTAAAGGATGGCAGACATACCATCAAGTATCATTCTTAAAAAAAGCGTTATGTGAAGCCTCCTGTAAGGGAGGTTTTTATACAACATCAGGAGGTTGTTACGGTAGTTCAGATAAAGTTTTTTTGGTGAGTTATTTGGCAGAGTGCCTCCGCCAACATGATACACCACAGAATCAGGAAAAACCCAAACCTGCCACCCATGAAGTTTAGCCCTCCAACACATATCAATCTCCTCCATATGAGCAAAGAATGTTTCATCAAAGCCACCAAGCTCCCTGAATAATGACGACCGGATCATAAATGCAGCACCAGAAGCCCAGAAAATTTCTGAATCCGTGTTGTATTGTGCACAATCCTCTTCAATATTTGAGAGTATTCTACCACGGCAGAACGGGTATCCCAGGTAGTCAATAAACCCTCCGCTCGCGCCGGCATACTCGAAATGATCTTTCTCAAATGCCGATTTGATTTTAGGCATACAAATACCAATCATGGGATTGTTGTCAAGGGCGTTTACCAACGGAGTAATCCAATCTTTTGTTACCTCAACATCGGAATTTAGAAGCATATAATAGTCTGCATCAACATAGTTGAGAGCACGATTATACCCTCCGGTGAAACCATAATTGGCACCTAATTCTATTAATGTAATTGCGGGAAAATTTTTTGTAATCCACTCCTGTGAACCGTCAGTAGAACCATTATCGGCAATGACTACCTTAACTCCGGGAGATTTACTCCTCTCAATTATATTACGAAGAAACCTCTCAAGATAGTGTACCCCGTTCCAGTTTAAAATTACTATTGCAGTAGTTGACAACTCTTTTTTTTGTAAAGATAGTTAAAAAAGAGCCTTACAGATGGAAGCGGAATCCCAGTTCGAACTTGAACTGCAGTGGTTGGGCGCTTCTGATACTTAGTGGCTGGTTGTTATTAAAGAAATAGGCAACAGAAGGGTCAAAGTAGAGTCCGGTGTTTCTGTTAACATAAAACTCGGCACCTGCTCCGGCATTTAGTGACCACTGAAGCCCCTCTATTGAGTTACCACTCCATCTCTTTTCACCGTTTTCAAATATCTTGTAATGAGCATAAAGACCCTTTTCGACAGTAAAACCTCCCGAGAGATAAAATCTGATATTTTCGTTATTGAAAAGATTTGCATATACATTGACCGGCACACCTATATAGTGAAGAGTCTGATGAGTCTGTCTTGTCTCCTCTCTGGATAAATCGTCGTAATTTGAGAACAGAAGAGTGTAATTAACACCTGAGCCTAATGATACTACCTTGCCCAATGGAAGCTGAACCTGTATTCCCACCGATACCGGCATCAGGAATTTTGTATTTGAAACAACCTCCAGTGGCACATAAGCCTTCTGAATGGTTGATACCACATTGCTTAAATTATAAGAGCCACCTGCCTGACTTACCCCCATAAGGGTAACCGAGTTGCTGGCCATTGATGGCGAGATATTTGTACCCATAGCAATGAGGGCTTTGGAGTGCTTTCTTGTGCTGCGTGAATCTCCCCTGACTTTGAAAAGGTACTCTTCAACCGATTGAGCCCCTGTTTTCCCCGGGCCGGCCTCTCTTTGTCTCTCTTTTACACCGGCAGGAGTCTCATCTCTCTTCTGTTCAGGTTCAACTTTAATAATATCAACCTGCTTCACCTGTACTTCAACTGCCTGCTGCTCTTTTTCAGGAGTTACAACTCTTTCCTGAGCGAGGCTCGTGATCTCCTCGTTCTTTATAACCTTTATTTGTGATGGCTTTTCAGCTTTATGGGCACGTATGGGGGAGGTCCCGGCATCTGCCCGGATACTCTCTTTTGCGCTTTCGGGAACTGTGGTTTTTTCAGAGACGATAATGTCGTGCTTTAAAGGTGACGGGGCTGTAACCTCTTCTGGTCCATCAAGGAACAACAAAAGGGCAAGTGTTGCTGCAACTGCAACAGCCGCTGTGATAGATCTTCTAAAGTAAAGGACTCTCCCTCGCCTTCTCCTCTCCAGATCACGGGCAATTGAGTCCCATGAACTGCTGTCAGGCATCTCCTGATGCCCCTCTAACATTTCACGAACTCTCTTATCAAATTCCAAATTACCCATTTTCTTTATCTTCCTTTTTCTTTAAGTCTGTCCTGTAGCCATACTCTTGCTCTGCTGAGCTGGGATCTTGAACTTCCTTCACTAATTTTCAACTCTTTTGCTATCTCCTGATGGCTGTAGCCCTCAATTGCAAAAAGGTTAAACACAGTTCTGAAGCCGGCCGGCATAGTGGATATCAGTCTCATTAACTCTGTCGATGTAATGTTTCCCAGAACAGAACTTTCAACTGTAAGTTCTTTCCCTGAATCACTTAGCTCTTCAGTGTACTTGAGCACGTCACCCTTTCTCAGAGACATCAGTGCGGTATTTACAAATATCCGTCTGAGCCATCCTTCAAAAGACCCGCTGCCATTAAAGCTTTCAATTTTTTCAAATACCGTGATGAAACCATCGTGGAGGATATCCCGGGCACGCTCCCTTTCGCCCACATACCTGATGCAAAGCGACAACATCTTAGGAGAGTACAACTCATAAAGAGATCGCTGTGCTCTGGGATCCTGTTTCAGGCAGGCGCGCAACAACTCCTTCTCGTCGGGAAATTCCGTTTTAGAGGTTATCATTCACAGTAATTATAAGATGCAAAATAGCAATATTTCGTTGCACAGACAATAAAAAGATTTCAACAATGGTGCAGACATTGGATTGATATTTGTAACGGTAGGAAATTAATTAACTTTGCGATACAAAAATACATCCACAAATGATTTGTCCAAAAAAGAAACATAATAAATTGAAATATTTTTTGCTGATTGTCACTTTTTTTGCTTTAAACCCGTCAATCATGCTATTCGGACAGGGAGGGGGACAAAGTTCATTTGCTCTATATCTGGAGGCTATAAAAAGCTTTAATCAAGGTAATCTGGAACTTGCAGAAAGACAATTTAGTGAGGTTAGCGTTAAAGACCCCGCAAACGATGCCGCAAACTATTACCTTGCAAAGATATATGCTAAACAGAATAATCCAGTAAAAGCTCGTGAGGCAGCTCTTGCCGCAATAGCAAAAGACTCTTCAAACCTGTGGTATAAAATGATGCTTGCCGAAATTTATAAAATTGAGGGAAACACAGCAGAGGCCATTAAGGTAATGGACCGGCTGAGAGTTGAGAACCCTATGCGCAGCGAACTTTATGACGGTTTAATTGAGCTCTATATCCAGGAGAAGGAGTTTGCAAAGGCAGAGGAGGTTCTAAAAGATATTGAGAAAAATATTGGAGTGAACGAGGGGACAGCCCTGACAAGATTCAATCTGATGATTTTTGATGGAAAACAGGAACAGGCACACAAATATCTTGAAGAGTTTGACTCCGGGTTTGGAACGCCGCGTACTGCAACAATATTGGGTGATAATTATGCAATGCAAAGAGAGGACTCCATTGCTGAAGTTTTTTATCTCAAGGCACTGGCAATTGAACCCACATATGTCCCAGCAAGCTTTGGTCTGGCAGAGGTTTACAGGGTTAGAGGTCAGTACAACCTCTACTTTGAAAGGATGAACCCTTTCCTTCTTGATACCGATGTAAATCCAAGAATGAAGATAGATTACATGAGGCAGATTCTCACCAATAACCGCTTTGTTCAGACATTTCTTCCTCAGATTGATACAATGATGCAAAACCTCTATTTTGCTCATCCGGGCGATTCAGCAATAGCTTTTACACACTCTCTTTTTCTTGTTCAGATGGGCAGAAGTGGCCAGGCACTTGAAGTTCTTCACGATAATCTCACAAACTACCCCACTAACCGTGAAGCACACAGGCAGTACCTCTCACTTATATACTATCTTGGTATGTGGGAACCAATGGAGGTGAAGAGCAGAGAGGCGCTGGATATCTTTAAAAACGATACTGATTTTATGCAGTTTAAAGGTATTGCACAGCTCCAGAGAGGTAACAGGGCAGAAGCAATAAAATCCTTCAAAGAGATCCTGAAATACTCAAAGGGAGACAGCACAACAACAGTAAACACTCTTACCACCATAGGCGATCTCACCTATCAGGAAGGGAATAAAAAGGAGGCCTTCAAGTACTACCAAAAGACTATTAAAATGGAGCCCCGCCACTTGCCTGCGCTAAACAACTACGCATATTTTCTCTCTCTGGAGGGTAAAAACCTGAAAAAGGCAGAACGTATGAGTAAAGTTACAATAGAAGAGGAGCCGGACAATGCAACATACCTTGACACCTATGCCTGGATTCTTCATAAGATGGGCAAACATGCCGAAGCCAAGACGGTTCTTAAAAGGGCTATGGTTTATGGAGGGAAGGAGAATGCCGATATTCTTGATCACTATGCCGACGTCCTATTTGCTCTTAAAGAGCATGACCTGGCATTTATATATTGGGATCAGGCAGCTAAGCTTGACCCCACTCTGGGGATCGCTGAAAAGATTCAAAAACGCAAGAGTGAACTAAATAAATAACAGATGAGGAGCCTGGTTGCAATACTCTTTTTTCTAATTTTCCTTATCCCCTCAGTTTCTGCCCAAAATGTTTCGGAGCAGACAAAAAAAAGGGAGGAGATAGAGAGGGAGATTGCATTTCTGGACAAGCAACTTGCTGCCAATAAAAGCAAACAACTATCGAGCACAAAGGAGCTCAATTTTATCCAGAGGAAGATCTCAAACAGAAAAAAACTCCTACAGCAGATAGAGCAGGAGATAAAGGTAATTGAAGCCCGGACAGGAGAACGAGAGATACAGGTGGCACGTCTTTCAAAAGAGCTGGAGTCGTTAAAAAAGAACTATTCGCACCTGGTTTACAATGCTTACAAATACAGGGACCGCACCATCTGGATATTGTATGTGCTTGCAAGCAACAACATTGAGCAAGGTTACAGGAGGTGGAGCTATCTAAAAAACTACTCGGTAGCCATCCGTAAAAACGCTCAGTCCATAAAAGAAAAAAATCATAAACTCCAAGAGGAAATAGGTATCCTGGCCAAAACCAGAGAGGAGTCTTTGAAGATGAGGAATCAGAGAGAGCAGGAGAACAGGTCTCTGCAACAGGAAGAGAAGAGCGCAAAGGACATTATAAATCAACTTTCAAGAAGGGAGAGAGAATTCAGACAGCAACTGACTACAAAAAGAAAAGAGATTGAACGCCTTAACCGGGAAATTGAGAGAATTCTTGCCGAAGCAGCAAAAGCAAAAACAAGCTCTGATTACAAAAATACCGAAGCCGACAAAGTGCTATCCGATAAATTTGAAAACAACAAAGGTCGTCTTCCGTGGCCTGTAAAAGAGGGAGTAATAATTGACCACTTTGGCCAGCACAACCATCCGGTTTTCAAAAATATAAAGCTCCCTTTTAACAACGGAGTAACTATCTCAACCAATCTTAATGCCGAAGCTCTGGCAGTTTTTGACGGAATTGTAAAGCAGATACTTGTAATGCCCGGATATAATCAATGTGTTCTGATTCAGCATGGTAACTTCTACACATTCTACACAAAACTTGACAGGGTAAGGGTAAAAAGTGGAGACGCTGTCAAAACCGGGCAAACTCTTGGAACCCTTGCCGAGGCAGAGGGCAACTCAGCCATCCACTTCCAGCTATGGAGTGGGACAGTTAAGCAAAATCCTGAACATTGGCTTTCTGCCCGTTAATACATAAAGCTACTGCCTCCGATAAATTCCCGCATGACCGAAGTCGGAGGAATAAGAGCAATTTCCCAAGGTTGAAGCTCCTGAATGTATGAGAGAAATTTTAAAAGTCTGATGCTCTCTGTAGAGGCAGGAGAATTTGAAGGTATCCTTCTTAACAGAGGTTCAGCATAATATTTAAGCAAAGGAAGTTCGTATATAAGTGCTGAATTGAACATGATATCGGCATTCTCCTGAAAAGGAAAGATATTATTCAGCTCTCCCCTTCTCACACTTGCCCAACGTAAAATGGTAGCCTCCGGCGACATCCCTCTAAAGCTTCCATCTCTGACTATTCTCCTTATCAGACGGCAATCCGATGTTGAAATATTATTGTTTTCATCAAGAGATTGTGAGGTAAGTGCAGATGCATATATTTTATAAATCCTGTCCGGCTCTATATGTGAGGTAAGTCGGGGATTTAGTCCGTGAATTCCCTCCATAATAAGAAGATCTTTCTCTCCGAGTGAAAGCATATCACCCCTAAATACCCTTTTACCTAGAGTAAAGTCAAATTTTGGAAGCTCTACTGTCTTGCCGGCGAAGAGGTCATTCAGCTGTTCATTAAGAAAATCAACATCCATAGCCTCAAGCACCTCAAAATCAAAGTTTCCGTCTTTGTCAATCGGGGTTCTATCCCTGTCAACAAAGTAATTATCCATCTCAATAATTACCGGATTAAGACCCAAAACCTTAGCCTGAAGGGCAACCCTCTTTGATGTGGAGGTTTTACCGCTGCTTGACGGACCGGCAATCAGCACCAATTTAACCTTATCACGCCTTTTAAATATCTCATCAGCAATTGCTGCATATTTCCTCTCGTGAAGAGCTTCAGAGATATGAATCAAATCTCTGGCTTTCCCATCAATAATTGCACGATTAAGAGCTCCTACTCCCCTCACACCCAATATGCTGCACCAGTCTGAATACTCCTTAAAAACGTCAAATAGTTTGTACTGATACGGCGTATGAATTATTTCGTATGGAGAGTTAATTGATGGTGACCTCACAAGCAATCCTCTGCCGAAAGATTCAAGATCCCAGGCTGACAAAGCGCCAGTTGAGTCCACCAGTGGTCCGTAATAGTGGTCAGGGTATCCGTCAAGAAAATAAACAGTAGTAAAAAATTTACCCCGCAGTTCATGGAGGAGTGCCTTCTCATGCCTGTTATTGGCTCTGAACATTCTAACAGCTTCTTCGGTTCTGATTTTCTGTCTTGTGAAAGGAAGGTCAGCCGCAACAAGCTCCATCATCCGCTTCTTTACTGAAGAAACCTCATCTTCACTCATAACAACAGCCTTTGGCGTGCCATCCTCTTCCGGTTCCAACTCTCTTATTTCGGCATACATACCATTCTGAAGATTGTAGTCAATTACGAGTGAATATTCGGGATAGAGCTCGTAAACTGCTTTCTGTAAAACAAAATTCAAAGACCTGATATAGGTTCTTGATCCGTCCGGATGGCTGAAGTCAATGAATTGTATAGTATGAGAGATGTAAATCTGAAAGGATAACTCCTTAAGCTGGTTATCTACAACAGCAGCAATTACAGGCCAGCGCAGATTTACACCGCACTGTTTTGCAAATTGTCTTAATGTTGTTCCCGGCTCACAATTAAATGTCTTTTTCAGATTTTCACAATATACCTTAATCATAATTTTCAGTTTTATTCAATATACAAAATTTAAAGATAACAGCCTGTAACAGATTCAGGATTCGCTCTTATCTGTTCGGGAGTGCCTTGTGCTACAATTCTACCGCCCTTCTCTCCCCCCTCAGGTCCAAGGTCAAAAATATAATCAACAGAGCGAAGTACATCAAGGTTGTGCTCAATAATCATTACTGTATTTCCCTGGTCGGTTATCTTCTGCAAAACCTCAAGCAAAACACGCACATCTTCAAAATGGAGGCCGGTTGTGGGTTCGTCAAGTATATACAATGAGTTTCCTGTTCCTCTTTTGGAAAGCTCGGTCGCCAGCTTTACCCGCTGACTTTCACCTCCGCTTAGGGTTGTTGATGGCTGTCCCAACTTAACATAGCCAAGCCCCACCTCTTCCAAAGCCCTTATTTTATGCACAATAGATGGAATGTGCTCGAAAAACCGGAGTGCTTGAGTAATTGTCATTTCAAGTACATCGTAGATATTTTTTCCTCTGTACTTTACAGCAAGCGTGTCGGCAAGATATCTCTTTCCATTACACTCCCTGCAGTGCACATGAACTGCAGGCAAAAAGTTCATCTCAATCATCTGCAACCCCGCTCCACGACACTCTTCACATCTGCCACCTTTAACGTTAAACGAAAACCTTCCCGATTTAAAGCCTCTGATTTTGGCATCATTGGTCTCGGTGAAAAGCTTTCTTATATCGGCAAATACATTTGTATAGGTTGCCGGATTACTCCTTGGGGTACGACCGATAGGCGACTGGTCAATCTCGATAAGTTTGTCGATATTCTCAATTCCCGTAATCGCTTTGTAGGGAAGAGGCCTGTATAGGGAGTGGTAAAAGTGTCTGCTCAAGATTGGCATCAGAGTCTCGGTTATCAGAGATGATTTACCGCTTCCGCTCACCCCGCTCACCCCTATGAACAGCCCTAAAGGTATTTTTAGATTTACCTGCTTAAGGTTATTTCCGGTAGCTCCGCTCAGTTCAAGATACTTCCCATTGCTTGTTCTCCTCTTTTCGGGAACATCAAACTTTTTAACCCCTGTCAAATAATCAAGAGTTAATGAGTTATACCCTTTGATCTCTTCCGGTGACATCTCTTTAATTGTGCTTGGCTCCCCTGAAAAGAGGAGTTTACCTCCCTTATCTCCCGCTCCCGGGCCCAAATCGATAAGCCAGTCTGCAGCTGTCATCATCTCCTGATCATGCTCTACAACCATTACTGAATTGCCCTCATCTCTGAGTTTTTTGAGTGACTCGATTAGCTTTATATTATCTCTCTGATGAAGGCCTATGCTGGGTTCATCAAGAATATAGAGTACATTAACAAGTTTTGACCCTATCTGGGTTGCAAGACGTATTCTCTGACTCTCTCCTCCGCTCAGACTTCTTGTGCTTCTGTCAAGTGAAAGGTAATTTAGGCCAACATCTTTAAGGAACCCTATTCTGTCTTTAAGCTCCTTTATTATATCCCTGGCTATGGTTCGTTCTCTCAGTTCCAGTTTGTCAGGCAGCTTATCTGTCCAGTCAGCAAGATGATCGATATCCAGTGAAGATATCTCGGCAATATTTTTTGAGTCAATTCTAAAATTCAGGGACTCCTCCTTTAGGCGGGTGCCTTTACAAAGCGGGCAAAGAATCTCTTCGGTGAAACGCTCTTTTTTCTGAATAAGGTCGTCGCTATCCTTGTCACTCTGCTCAATCATCGCTATTACCCCCGAAAAGCTAAGCATATGCGAAGATGCTCCGCGTGTAACCCTTATGAGCTCATCAGAGCCGTAAATAATGAGGTTAATTGCATCTTCGGGAATATCTTTGATTGGGTCATTTAACGAAAATTCATATTTTTTGGCAATTCCCTCCAGTTGACTAAAAAGCAGAGTATCTCTTTTAACGCCAATAGGGGTTATACCTCCTAATGCAATCGATTTTGAGTCGTTGGGAATAATTTTTGACAAATCTGCCTTTGTTATCATTCCAAGACCTTTGCAGTGAGGGCAGGCACCCTGTGGAGAGTTAAACGAGAAGGTATGGGGGGCCGGTTCCGGATAAGAGATTCCGCTTACAGGACACATCAGGTGCTTGCTGAAATACCTCAAATCCTGACTTTCTGTATCAAGAATTGCAATTGTGCCCTTGCCCTGATAAAGAGCTGTTAGAACAGATTCTCTTATTCGTTTCTCGCCTGCCGCATTTGGCAGTAATTTGTCAATAACAAGCTCTATGAAGTGTGATTTATATCTGTCCAGAGGTTTTATGGTTGCAAGATCGAAAATTTCCCCATCAACCCTCACCTGCTGGTAACCTTTTCTGACAAGCCCTTCGAACATATCTCTGTAATGTCCCTTTCTGCCTTTAACAAGTGGTGCCAGCAAAAGGGAGCGCCTACCCTCAAATTCACTTATAATCAGCGATACAATCTGTTCGTCGGAATATTTTATCATCTCCAGTCCGGTGGCCGGAGAGTATGCCTTGGAGGCTCTGGCGTAGAGCAGCCTTAAAAAGTCGTAAATCTCTGTTATCGTACCAACGGTTGAGCGTGGGTTCTTGCCTGTAGTCTTCTGTTCAATGGCAATTATGGGGCTTAACCCTGTTATTGAGTCAACATCGGGCCTCTCCAGAACTCCCATAAACTGCCTAGCATAAGCAGACAGGGTATCCATATATCTCCTCTGACCCTCGGCAAAAATAGTATCAAAAGCAAGAGACGATTTTCCGCTTCCGCTCAAACCCGTTACAACAACGAGCTTTTCTGAAGGGATCGTTACATCTGCATTTTTAAGATTGTTAACCCTTGCTCCTGTTACCTCAATTGCCATCTTTTAATTCTCCCTGAAACCCTTTTTGGGAATCTGCACAGTGTAGATTTTGCGTTGTTTATTCTCCAGCTTGTTTGATCTAATCCACTGGTTATAAATCTTGATCATCTTAAAGTTAGTCCCATGCAAAGCTGCAAAATCACTCCAGTTCTCAACTGAACCTGTAACCTTTACGGTTTCATACTCCAACGGTTTGAAAAGATCTTCTCTTTTCAGGTTAAACCCATATCTGTCAGGATTCTCCATGACAGTTTTAAATGCCAAAGCACGAAAAACATACCGGCCGGTCTCCTCTACAAACTGTGTCTCAAAATAGTTTTGCTGAGACTGAATTCCTATTCTGTATCGAACATTGCTAAGACCTGTATTGTATGATGCCGCGGCCATAGCCCATGATCCAAACTCTGCATATGCTTTTCTGAAGTAAGCAGCTGCGGCCCGGGTAGATTTTTCTATGTTATATCTCTCATCAATTTCATTATCCACAACAAGTCCATACTCCCTTGCGGTTGTTGCTAGAAACTGCCAGTATCCGGCAGCTCCTGCCGGTGAAACTAAAGGCTGCAAAGCACTTTCTGCAATACAGAGGTAGTAGAAATCTTCCGGAATAGCCTCCTCCTTAAGAATATCCTTTATCACCTTGCCATATCTGTTGTCAAGCTGAAAAATAAAGATCATTGTCCCGTGCAGATAACTAAGTGTTGTAACCTCTCTCTGTAATGACTCCCTGACATCAAAGTATTGAAGAGGAACCTCCTCTCCGGCAAACGATATCTGACTTGGAATTGGTGGGAGTTTTATGTCCTGGACAAACTCTCCGGTTTTTTCAAAAACTGTTGTGTTGTCCTGAGAACCTCCGTTTGTACAGAATGTCAGGAATGGTACCAGAATCAGAAGAAATCTGAAATTTATTTTATTCATATCAGGTTGGTTTGTGCTATTCGTATCTTAGGAATGGGTTTGTGTTTTTTTCGTTGGCGATTGTGGTGGCCGGTCCGTGTCCGGGATAAACTGTATAGTCATCGCCAAGTTTTATGATTTTCCCGAGAAGGGATTCCATAAGTTGATCGTAATCACCACCCGGTAAATCTGTTCTGCCTATGCTCCCTGCAAAGAGAGCATCGCCGGTAATAACAAACTTGTCGGCCTCACTATAAAAAGAGACACCTCCCCTTGTATGCCCGGGGGTAGTCATCACCTTAAGAAGAGAGTTTCCGAATTTGAGTTCATCTCCGTCTTTAAGGTCAACGGTTTCCAATGAAGGCTCCTCTACATTATACCCGAACATATTGCTGTACTGTACTGCTCTCTCGAGATGAGGCTTATCTTCTGAGTGAATATATGTCTTAACATTCCATTTTTTCGCTACAAAGGCATTACCCATAATGTGGTCAAAGTGGCCGTGAGTATTTAGCAGCATAACCGGCTTCAGAGAGTTTTCGGATATGAATTTCTCAAGTCTGCCTTTTTCGCTTTCGCTGTAACATCCGGGGTCAACTATCACACAATCATTGGTATCATCCCACAGAATATATGTGCACTCCCTGAGGTCGTTAAAATAAAATGTCTTAATCTGCATCTTTTTATTCTTATTTATTTTTAATAGCTACTTATCTTCTATACCGCTTAACATAGGAACAAACTTGTAGTCGCCATGTTCACTTTTTGTGAACTCCTCCTCTGAGATCCTGTCCACTACCACCATTCTCTGCGTACCTGTTCCAACCGGAATAACCATTCTCCCTCCAATCGCAAGCTGTCTTAGCAGCTCGTTTGGGATCTCAGGCGCCCCACAGGTTATTAAAATCCCCTTAAATGGGGCAAATTTTGGCAACCCGGCAAACCCGTCTCCAAAATAGAGAAGTGGGTTGTGATACTCCAGTCGGGCCAGATTTTTCTGAGCCAGTATATAAAGTGCCTTCTGTCTCTCTATACTGTAAACCCTGTAACCCATCTCAGCAAGCACTGCTGTCTGATATGCACAACCCGTACCAATTTCGAGTACTTTATCAAATTTTACTGCCTTTTGCACAAGAAGATGGGTTTGCATAGCAACTGTATATGGTTGTGATATAGTCTGCTTAGCCCCTATGGGCAGAGGTTTATCAAGATATGCAAGATTATCAAGACCATGATCAACAAACATGTGTCTTGGGACCTTGTTCATTGCCTCAATTACCCTGGGGTCAAACTCAAATTTTGATAAAAGTTGCGACAGAAGCTGCTTGCGCCTCCCTTTGTGTTGTAAAGTATCAAACATAGGGCAAAATTACTAAAAGATTTTCTTAATTTTGCAGTAGAGAGATCCCTCTGTAATTTCAAAAATTTATTATTATGCATATCGCAATAGCCGGAAACATCGGAAGCGGGAAAACCACGCTAACAAAATTACTGTCAAAACATTACAATTGGGACGCTAAATATGAGGCTGTTGACAATAACCCCTACCTTGCAGACTTTTACAACGATATGCAAAGATGGTCGTTTAATCTGCAGATTTTTTTCCTTCAGGAGCGTTTTAAAGGTATTGTGGAGATAGAGCGCGATCAAAATGATGTTATTCAGGACAGAACCATTTATGAGGATGCAAGGATATTTGCCCCTAACCTGCACAGCATGGGGCTCATGAGCACAAGGGACTACGAAAATTATAACTCTCTTTTTGACTTGATGCTCTCTCTGGTAAAACCACCCGATCTGCTAATCTATCTGCGCTCTTCAATTCCAAACCTTGTCTCTCAAATTCACAAAAGAGGCCGCGAATATGAAAGCGGAATAAGAATAGATTATCTCTCCGGACTAAACGAGAGATATGAAAAATGGATCAGCAATTATAAAGATGGTAAAGTACTCATAATTGATGTTGATGAAATCAAATATGAGGATCGTACCGAAGATCTGAGGCATGTAATTGACAGAGTTGATGCCCAACTTCACGGAATCTTTTAGAGAGCAGCCTAAAGAACCGGAACTATCCGGATTTCATAATGATCAGAGTTTTTTGAACTCCTTTATCGCACTCCCAAGTGCCTCCCAGTAACCTTCGTTTCTGTTTATCCCCTCAACCGAGAAGAGACACACTCCCTGTGATCCTCCGTTTTTGGCGTATCCAAAAAATTCCGGTATTCTGTCCTTGGGTACATGACCCACAAAGAGGCCTGAGCAGAGAGCTGCAGGATTACCTGCGGCCTTAAGAGCCTCAACTCCCTCTCTGGTTGCTATCTCCACCATAGGGTCTTCCCAATTATAAAATTTATGATATATCATCGGGAACAGAATGTCAATGTTTCTGAAATTCACCCACTCTTGTCTTACCAGTTTTTTGGACTCCTCCGGCGATGCAAAGACAGCTGCAGTAGCTACTTTCCCGTGAGCTTTAATCTCTTTACATAATTCACTTGCAAAAGAGGACAGAACATCCCAGCGGTATTGCATCCATTCATTGTTTGATGTAGGGTCCTCAAGTTCCACAGGATCGATTCCGGTTTGGGTTTTAAAATTCTCTCTGCATACTTCACAATAACAGAAATCCCATAAAGGATATACCTTATCCTGCACTACGCCCCTTGATTCGTGAAGTCCGTATGGGAGAATTGCGTCGGGGTATCTGATAAAATCAAGATGAACTCCTGCAAGACCTTCAATAGCTGCAAGCTCGGCAATCCTATCCTTCATATATTCCAACGCTTCGGGGCGGGAAGGGCATAGCCACCTGTAATGCTCCCTGTTGTATAACTTAATATCAAGGCAAGACTCTCCCTGAGCATTTACCTGATACCATTCCGGATGAGCATTCCTGAGGCTCTTCTCGGTTCTGTTTGTTGTCCATATCCAGGCGTGAAGTTCAATGTTGTGTTTTTGTGCAAATGGCAAAGCTGTCTCTATAATCTTTATGGCTGCACTGTCTCTGAAACTTGATGAATCACCCAAAACCTCCGGGTATCCGCCGTGGCACTCCAGAATTATTGCATCAATGCCAGCCTCTGCGGCCTTTCCAAAGATCTCTTCCCATTCCAATTCTGTCATGGTAGTCTTCCCCGACATCCAGGCCCAAACCTTTTTACTGAGCTCAGGCTTCAACCCTTTTTGTGCTGTACACCCCTGTGGGATAAAAGCAAGCAGAGCAAATGCCACTGCGAACAGTTTAAGCATTAATTTCAGTTTTTTCATAGATCTATTTATTAACGAGTGTTATTGCCTTACTGAAGCAACCCGGTTAACTCCCTTATCTCCTGTTTTGCCTTCTTCCACCTTGGTATGTCAATCTTGGGTCCTATAACCTCAACAACCTTTGCCGCCACTAAAGAACCAACCTCGCCACAATCTTTTAGTGAGAGTCCGTTGGCGTGGGCAAACAGAAATCCTGCTGCATAGATATCTCCCGCCCCTGTTGCGTCTATTGTATCTGCAGGCCAGGCTTCAATATAGTGATATTCATCACCTTTTTTAACCATAGAGCCATCTTTGCCTATCTTGACTATTGCTGTGTCACACATCTTTGCAATTTCATCTAATGCTTCACGTGGAGTTTTACCTGTAAAGACCTGGGCTTCGGTTTCGTTGGCGAAAACAATATCAACATAGTTTTCAATGATATCATGTAAAAAGGCGTAGTTGCTCTCAACCACATTATAACTGGCCATATCTATTGAAATTATCATTCCCGCCTCTTTGGCCAGCTCTACAGCTCTACGCACAAGGTCTTGATTTTGTACCAGATAACCCTCGATATGAAAATAGTCGTGCCCTGCAAATTGCTCAGGTTTAAGATCTTCCGGAATCAGTTCGATTGCAGCTCCAAGATATACGGCAAAAGTTCTCTCGGCATTTGGGGCTGTAATGAATACCATAGCTCTGCCCGATGCAGCTTTGCCTGTAAAGAGGGTTGATTTTATGCCGTTCCTTGCCTGATCTGATTTAAACAATGAGCCCAGTTCATCGTTTCCCACTTTGCCAATAAAGGTCGAAGGCATTCCAAGAACGGCCGTTGCGGTAATTGTGTTGGCTGCTGAACCTCCGGCGACATACTGCACCCCCATTGGTTTTAGTGTTTGCCAAATCTTTTCACCGGTCTCTCTGTCAACATGCTGCATACTACCCTCCGGCAGGTGAAACTGCTCAAGAAGTGAATCATCTTCCAAAACTGCCAGTATGTCTGTTAGGGCATTGCCTATTCCCAAAATTGATTTCACGTCTTTAATTTTTATGATTTAAATATAGCTTAAAATATTCAGTTTATCTTTTGCAATAAATAATAGCTGCCTTTGCAAGAATCTCCATTGGGTTTATCAATTCTACCGGGATATCTTTTCTGAAAAGTACAAGCGGTATCTCGGTACATCCTGCAATAATAACCTCAGCACCTCTCTCTGTTAATCTATGAGATATCTCTTTAAGCAGCCTTTTTGGCTCCTTTTTATAACCGGCCTTAACTCCCCTTTTCCCGTAAACGGCCTCCATAACCAACTCCTGCTGCTCATTTTCAGTAGGCAAAACAACCTCCAGACCCAGATTTTCAAGACTCCTCTGGTACAATTTTGTCCGGATAGTACCTGTTGTCGCCAGTACCCCAATCTTTTTTACGGGCATCTCCTTAATAGATTTTGACGTCAGTTCAATCATATTAAGGATTGGTAGTGAAGAGTATTTACTAATCTCTTCTATATAATAATGAGCTGTATTACAAGGGATAATAACAACATCTGCTTTGGCTTTTTCCAGAAGTTTCATCCCTTTTATCAGGTATAAAAGTGGCGATTCTCCATTCTCTACAATATTAAGAGTTCTATCGGGAATCTGGGGGTAGTTGTAAATGACTACAGGTATATGATCCTGGTCTTTTTTAACCTTTGTATTCTTGATAATGAGGTTAAAAAGGTAAGAGGTGGCCTCAGGTCCCATACCTCCGAGAATTCCCAGAGTTTTTAAACTTTTCATTTAATATGCAGATTTTAAGCGAAAAAAAGGTTCTGCGTGCAAAGTTCATATTTTTTTGTAGGTTTGCAAAAATTTTCAAATTGATGACAATCTGTTACACCCTGCCCCAATTTTATAGTGCTATTTCTTTTTTTTCAGATAGTTACGAGGTGGGGTTTGTACCAACAATGGGAGCTTTGCATCAGGGACATATCTCTCTTGTAAACAGAGCAGCAGCAGATTGCAAAATTGTTGTAGTTAGCATTTTTGTTAACCCTACCCAGTTTAATAATCCTGTCGATCTTGAAAAATACCCACGTACAATAGAGAAGGATTGTGAAATGCTCGAAAAAGCAGGAGCCACAATAGTTCTTATACCTGCCATTGAGGAGATCTATCCACAAAAAGATAACAGAGTATTTGATTTAGGTGGATTGGACAGCAATGGGGAGGGACCACGCAGACCTGGTCATTTTAATGGTGTTGCACAGGTTGTAACCCGTCTTTTTGATATCGTTAAACCTACATTTGCCTACTTTGGAGAGAAAGACTTTCAGCAGCTTGCAATAATTCGGTATTTCAGCCTAAAACTGAATTATCCGGTTAAAATAGTCTCCTGTCCAACAATCAGAGAGAGTGATGGTTTGGCTATGAGTTCAAGAAATTTACTCCTGACTTCCGAACACAGGAGAGTGGCACCCACCATATACAAAACGCTTAAAAGAGCAGCGGAACTTGCAACGGCACAAAATTTGCCGCAAATTTGCCCTGCACCTCAAGAGCTGACAAAATGGGTAATTTCTGAGATTGACTCAGAACCTCTGCTTAAAACCGAATATGCCGAAATTGTTGACGCAATTACCCTAAGTCCGGTAAAGAGTTGGGAGGAGGCTGATGAAATTCAGCTATGTACGGCAGTATTCGCCGGTGCGGTAAGATTAATTGATAATATAAAACTTAAGTGAGATGTTGTTGGAGCTGATGAAGTCAAAAATACACAGAGCTCGTGTAACTGAAGCTAATCTTAATTACATTGGTAGTGTAACCATAGACGAAGATCTTATTGAAGCGGCAGGGCTCTATATAAATGAAAAGGTCTCCATCGTAAATATTGACAATGGTGAGCGGATAGAGACATATGTGATTAAAGGGGACCGGGGTAGTGGTAAAATAGGAATTAACGGAGCTGCAGCACACAAATTTTCTGTAGGACATCTGATAATTATTATGGCCTATGCTCATATGACTCCCGAAGAGGCCCTTGTCTTTAAACCAAAAGTAATATTCCCCGACTCCGAAACAAATAAGCTGATATAATCAATCTGAGTAATGAAGCAGCGCCTCATTTCAGCCATAAAATACATTCTGCTGTTTGCGGCAGCAATAATTCTGCTCTGGTTCTCGTTCAGAGAGGTAAAATGGAGCGACTTTACTGAGGGGTTAAAGAGTGCAAATTACACCTTGATTTCAGTCTCAATGGTTGTGAGCATAGCAGCATTCTGGCTTAGATCTCTAAGATGGAGAATGATAATGTTGCCATTGCACACCGGAATCAGACGAGTTGATGCCTGGGACGGAATCAACATCGGCTACATTACAAACTTTGCAATACCTCGTGCCGGAGAGTTTGCCAGGTGTGGTGTAATAACCAGAAAAACAGGCCTCTCATTTGAGAAGGTTGCCGGAACCGTTGTGCTTGAGCGGAGTGTTGACCTCCTGTCACTTGCAGTGCTCTCAACTGCAATTTTTGTTTTACAGTGGAACAGATTTGGCAACTTTATTGACAAACAGATTCTCTCTGCTTTCGGTGAGAAATTTTCTGCCGGATTTGGTATTGTGGCAATTACAATTTTAGCTGCCTTTGCCATATTTTTTTACATTGTATATGCATTTAGAAAAAAGCACCCCGTTTTCAGAAAGATTGCCGATATTGTTAAGGGTGTTCTGGCAGGCATTGTATCAGGTTTTCAAATGAAACAGAAATGGCTTTTTATCATTTACACCATTCTTATCTGGATTTGCTACTGGCTAATGAGCTACACTACAATACTTGCCTTCCCTTCAGTAGCGGGGCTAGGCATATCTGACGCACTTTTTCTGATGGTGATAGGTGGATTCGGCTGGGCAATACCTGTTCAGGGGGGCATAGGTGCATATCACTTTATAATTTCACTTGCACTTGCAACCATTTATGGCATAGATCAGACGACAGGCGTTGTGTTTGCAACTATATCACACGGTTCTCAGGCACTTACAATGATAGCTTGCGGAACAGTTTCTCTTATCGGGTTCTCACTCTTTAAGGGAAAAAGTCCGTCTCTTTAGTAATAATTTTATACATTTGCCATTACATAAACGGATATGTTGGCAATCAAAGAAAAATTCTCATTGCTTTTACACAACACCGGAGCTATATTTGCTCTGGTGCTATTTCTTACTCTCAACCTATTCCCCACTCATCTCAAATCACAAAATGCCGAAGCAGAACAGGAGGTATATCTTATTATCTCCTCCTTTAATCCGGACACCAAAAGGTCAATGGATTTTATCAATGAGTTTGAGTTAGCACTTGGTGCAGATTACAAAGAATACGCTATTGTGCTTATTGAGGTTTTGGGAGCTAAAAATTTTAATGAAGAGGCTCATCTCTGGAAAGTAAGGGTCGCTTCATTACTTAAAAAATACCAACATAAAAAGTTACGGGCAATCATCGCAATAGGACAGGAGGCCTGGGCAGCTCTGCTGGCACAGGAAGCTCTTCCATCCGATGTGCCTATATTTGGTGAGTACATTAGTGGTAACGGAATTGAGCTTCCCACTACTTCAGTAGATGAAACATGGCAGCCGGAGTGGATAAATATGTCACGAAAGGCCCGGACAAAAGCAACTGCCGG
>JAUYTX010000072.1 GCA_030695025.1 Bacteroidales bacterium
GTGTTTGTCGAGGTCGTAAAGGCTGTTAAAGAGTCCTTTCAATTTAAGGGTAAGAGCCGAAATTTCGTCATCGGCTCCGTTTGAAACAGTCGGAATCGATTCAAAAATCTCTTTAACTTTTTTTGTAACCTTCTCAACCTCTCTGTTCTCTTTTTTTAATGTATCAACAGGGTGCGCTGCCGGCATCTCTGCGTGATGAGATGTTATACTTCCCTCCAGAACAGAGCTGTGGATATCACAAAACTTAAGAACCTCCTCCTCCGGAAGACCTTCAGATATCAGCTCCTGCTCTACCTCAACAACTTCGTTATAGGGTATGTTCTTAAGGAGCTCTTTCACTCTGCTTTTAACCATTTCGGGAGCCTCTCCTTTATGAAGTTCCTGAATCATGTGTTTCAGAAGTGCTTTCCTCTGAGATGAGTTGTTGATGTATTCACTCATAATATGATATTTAAAAAATTATAATAGTTAGCGGGAGTAATAAATTTACAACAAATTTTCTTGATTATTGTTTAACCTTACTTCTGCCTGTCTGCCGGAAAATTGATTATATTTATGGAAAATTGAAAGATGAAGAGAGTTGCTATTATTGGAGGGGGTTTTTCGGGATTGTCGGCTGCTTGTTATCTTGGTAAAGCGGGCTATGATGTTACTGTCTATGAAAAAAACAGTGTGCTTGGAGGCAGGGCAAGAGTTCTGGAAAGAGATGGTTTCAAATTTGATATGGGGCCTACTTTTTATTGGATGCCGGATATTTTTGAGAAGTTCTTTGATGATTTTGGCAAGAAAAGCAGCGATTTTTATGAGTTGATAAGATTGGATCCCGGCTATGAGATCTACTTCGGTCCCAATAACTCAGTCAGGGTATCTGCGGATGTAAAAAAGACGATTGAAACATTTGAAAACATTGAGCCGGGCAGTGGGGCCTTTCTTGAAAATTTTCTAAAGTCGGCAGAATTCAACTACAGGGTGGCAATTGATAAGGTTGTTGAGAAACCCGGCAAATCAATTTTTGAACTGATTATGCCTCAAACTATTGCAAGAATTACTCAGTTTAAGGAATCAATAAGCAACCATATAAGAAAAAAAATAAAGGATGACAGGCTGAGACAAATTCTTGAATTTCCTGTTCTATTTCTTGGTGCAAAGCCTTCAAGAACACCACTCTTTTACTGCTTTATGAATTATGCCGACATGGTACTTGGTACCTGGCACATTAAGGGAGGTATGTACGGGCTCGTAGAGGCTATGGTAAAGATTGCAGAGGGCTATGGAGTTAAATTTATTACTGACGCTCATGTAAACAGTATTATCACCGAGGGTTCAAAAGCTGTTGGTATTTCATGGAGTAATACATCCGATTCAAAAGGAGAGCGTAACTCCGTCTCTGAAATGGTAGACTTTGTTATCTCCTCTGCAGACTACCACTTTGCAGAGACACTGTTGGATCCTAAATTCCGCAACTATTCAGAAAAATATTGGTCAAAGAGGGTATTTGCCCCTTCGGCCATGCTTTACTACGTGGGATTTGACAAGAAATTAGAGGGTATTTCTCATCATACTCTCTTTTTTGACGCTGACTTTATTGAACATTCCGAGACTATTTATGATACCCCAAGGTGGCCAAACAAACCTCTCTTTTACGGCAGTTTTCCATCGGTTACCGACTCTGCACTTGCGCCTGATGGTAAAGAGTGCGCAGTGTTCCTCATACCTGTAGCCGCAGGGCTAAAAGACACGCCTGAGCTACGTGAGAATTACTTTTTGCAGATTCTGGAGAGAATTGAACAGACCACAGGCATAAAGGTCTCTGATTCTGTACTTTTCAAAGAGTCCTATTCTGTGAGTAACTTTATGGAAGATTACCATGCCTACAAAGGGAATGCCTATGGTCTTTCAAACATACTTACCCAAACGGCATTTCTTAAGCCAAAAATGCAAAACAGACATTTATCAAACCTTTTATACGCAGGGCAACTTACTGTGCCGGGCCCGGGAGTGCCTCCGGCCATAATTTCAGGTAAGATTGCTGCCGGTATTGCCGGGAAAAAACTTAAATATGGATAATTTATACAAAGAGTTATCTCTCAGGACATCGGAGCTTACAACCTCACTCTACAGCACCTCCTTTTCAGCGGGACTTATGTGTATGAACAGAGAGAGCCGTAGGGCAATTTTTGCTATATACGGCTTTCTTCGTCAGGCAGATGAGATTGTTGACACCTTTCACGAGTATGATAAAAAAAGTCTAATCAGTGAGTTTGAGGCAGAGTATTACAGATGTATGGAACGCGGTATAAGTCTGAATCTTATAATCAACTCATTCGCATTGATTGTTAAAAGATACAATATCCATGACCAGCTGGTAAGTGCGTTTCTCAGAAGCATGAAGAGTGATCTGGAAAACAGTAATTTCAACGAGTCTGGCATTAAAGAGTACATCTACGGGTCTGCAGATGTTGTAGGGCTGATGTGTCTTAAAGTTATGACACGTGATAACCCGCAAGATTATGAAAGACTTAAGGATAGTGCCATGAGCCTCTCTTCTGCATTTCAGAAAATCAATTTTTTGAGGGACATTAAAAACGATACAGAAAATTTATCCAGAAACTATTTTCCTGTTCTGAATGACAAACCATTCAATAAAGAGACATTCGCTGTAATTCTTGATGATATTCGTAAAGATTTCAAGAGTGCGCTTGTTGGTATTAAAGAGTTACCTAAACGAGACAGAACAGGAGTATATCTTGCTTATTTATACTACCTTGGGCTTACTTCCAAAATAGGGAAAACACCTCCTGAGAGGCTATTCAAAAAACGAATACGTCTATCTGAATGGGAAAAAGTCGGTCTTTTTTGTGTGGCCAATTTCAGATCATTCTTGGGTAAAAAATTTATGTAAATATGAAAGTTGCTGTCATAGGTTCAGGAGTTGCAGGTCTAGCAACGGCAATCAGAGTTGCTGCACGGGGTGACATCGTTACTCTTTTCGAAAAGAACGGAACCCCGGGAGGAAAAATCTCCCAGATTCGTGATAAGGGCTATCGTTTTGATACAGGCCCTTCGCTCTTTACTCTTCCCAATTTGGTTGACGAGTTGTTGTCAATGAATTTAAATTCAGACATTCAAACAAGTTTATCTGGTAAAAATTCCTTCAATTACTTCCGTCTGGAAAACAGCTGCAGATACTTCTACCCTGACGGTACTGTTTTCGATTTTTTCCAGAACACACAAAAGCTAAGGGAGCAGATTGAAAATAACACAGATGAGAATTTCGAAAATATTCTCAAACGGCTAAACCAATCGGAATTCATCTACAATCTCACATCTGACCTGTTCATATTCAACTCTTTTCACCGTTTTTCAAACTTTTTAAAAGAGGAGAACCGTTCGATTCCGCTTCATCTTCACAAGCTTGGTTTCCACAGGACAATGCACTCCGCAAACAAATCATTGTTCAAGGACAAGAGAATCGTTCAACTGTTTGACAGATACGCCACATACAATGGCTCTTCACCATACAAGGCACCTGCAACGCTTAACATGATATCTCACCTGGAGCACAATATTGGGGCATTTTTCCCTGAAAAGGGTATCTACTCCATTGCAGACTCTCTTTATAAAAAAGGAGTTGAACTGGGTGTGAATTTTGAGTTTAATTCACTTGTTACTGAGGTAATTGTTGAGAAATTTAAAGGCACAAGAGAGAAAAAAAACGAAATCTACTCAGGAGAAAATTATAATGATAATTCCGGAGATGAAAACACCAGTAATTTTGGAAAACCTTGGAGAGGTAAGCGGGCTGTTGGTGTTAGGGTTAATGGCGTTTCAAAATACTTCGATTATGTAGTATGCGACACCGATGTTAGTTATGCGGCGGAAAATATGTTCAATGGCCGGTACAGGCACCCTCTTAAAAAGAGGTTGTCAAAGCTGGAACCTTCATCTTCTGCTCTGATATTCTACTGGGGAATAAAGGGTGAATTCAACCGGCTTGATATACATAACATTCTCTTTACCTCCAATTACAAAGAGGAGTTTGATTATCTGTTTAAAAAGAGGGAGCTGTACAGTGATCCAACTGTCTATATTTTTATAAGCAAAAAAGTTGTTGCCGGTGATGCACCTGATGGTTGCGAAAACTGGTTTGTAATGGTCAATGCACCATACAATAAAGGGCAGGATTGGCAAGCTGTAATTGCAAATGCCCGAAAAGCAATTATTCAAAAAATTGACAAAACATTCAATATAAAAATTGAAGATTATATTGATGTTGAACACATTGCATCTCCTGTAACAATTGAAAGAAATACACTTAGCAGTAAAGGGGCTCTCTACGGCAGCTCTTCAAACTCGATGTTCTCAGCCTTTTTAAGGCACCCCAATACCTTGAATAAGATTAAAAATCTCTCTTTTACCGGAGGCAGTACCCACCCGGGCGGTGGAATTCCTCTCTGCCTGGCAAGTGCCATTATTGCCGAAAAAGAGATCTACAAACTTTGAAGTGAATAACATAAACCAAATTGCTTGAACCGAATTATTTGAATAGAATTGCTTGAACCGAATTATTTGAATATAATAGCTTGAACCGAATTATTTGAATATAATAGCTTGAAACGAATCATTTGAAACAAACTGCTTGAAACGAATTACTTGAATCTAATCTTATAGAATTTGTTTAAAATATCTGAAAATTAGAAAATGACAATAAGTAAATGAAAAAGAATTTCATACAAAAAATATTCAATGTGGTCTCATACGAAGAGCTGCCAAAGACATTTCTCATATTCTACTCTGTGGGGCTTTTGCTGTTTCTTCTTCCTTTTACCCGAGAACTCTTTATCACATTGACTCCTCTCTCTCTTTTACTGGTAAATATTGCCCTTTTATATCACCACCGCCACTGGAATTTTCGTTTTATTCTTTTTATCTTCACAGTTACAATATCTTCTTTTCTAATTGAGGCTGAGGGTGTTCGTGGTGGTGTGCTTTTTGGTGAATATCTCTATCTTGGCACTTTAGGTCCCAAACTCTTTGCAACTCCGCTTGTTATTGGGCTCAACTGGTTGATGCTGACATATTGCAGTGCTGCGATTATGGAGTATATAAGGAGAAGATTGGCGGGTACGGTAGATATTGCGATTAAGATTCTTGGGGGTGCTCTTTTAATGGTGACTTATGACATTGTTGTTGAAATGGTTGCGCCGGGAATGGGCATGTGGGAATTTGATCAGGGGTACCCGCCCGCTAAGAACTTCGTGATGTGGTTTGTGATGGCAACTGTATTTCACATTTTGTTTGCCGCTTTCAAAATTAAACCTGTGGGAAAACCTGCCATTGCGCTATTTTTTGCGCAGATTGCATTTTTTCTTGTGATTTCGCTCTTTATGGCTGTAGAAATATTTTAATGGCAAGATAAAACGATATGATGATTAAGGGAAAATATACTCCATTTACAGGCTGGTTCTTTGAGCAATATTCAAAGTGGCACATGAAAAAGGTGTATCGCTCTATTAGATATATTGCGGTAAACCCTCCGGGTGAAGATTTATTTATGTCTGGTACGGGGAGGCCTCTATTACTTGTCTCAAACCACTTCTCTTTCTGGGATGGCTTCAATCATATTATGCTCAACAGACGCACCTTTAAGCGAAAAATGAACATAATGATGCTGCACGAGCAGCTCTCCAATCGTAAGTTTTTGCGTTATACCGGTGCATTCTCACTTGATAAGGGTAACAGAGGGGTTATTGCAGGGTTACGACACTCGGTTGACCTCCTTAAAGATAGAAACAACATGCTTTTAATCTTTCCCCAGGGTGAAATTCAGTCTCTCTATACTCGCAATTTTGTTTTTGAAAGGGGGCTTGAATTTATTGTGGCTAATACTCCCGGCATTCAGATTATATTCAATGTCAACCTTTTAAACTTCTTCTCTGAGAGGAAACCTACTCTTACAATGTATCTTAAGGAGTATATTCCTCAAAAAGATGATAAAATTGCACACCTTGAGCAAGAGTTTAACCTTTTTGCTGTTGAATGTTTCAACAGTGAGAGCCCAAGAGAAAAAGGAGTTAAAATAATATGACCATTTTCGGCTGGATACTGTTATTTTTCCTGACAATCCGCCTGATTGTCTCCTTTGTGAATTTTATCTGGACCTATCTGGTTAGAAAGGAGTTAAATAATTATTGCACAGTTAAAAAGAACCAAGCAGATAATGAGTGTAGCTCAGAATGTGTAACTATTACAGGAGATTCTGTGCCCAATATTAGTCTTCCCTCCTGGTCAATTCTAATACCTGCCCGTAATGAAGAAAATTCAATCGGAAACCTTCTTGAAGATATCTTGACTCTTAAAGATAGACCATGTGAGGTTATAGTCTATGATGACAAATCAACTGACCGCACAAGGGAGATAGTTCTGGGATTTCAAAATAGGCTTCCTGAACTCAGGCATATCGAAGGTGAGCTTCCCGAAGGTTGGCTCGGAAAGAACAACGGCTGTCACTCTCTCGCCTCGGTTGCACAGGGACGATATCTACTCTTCCTTGACGCCGATGTTAGGATAGACTCAGATATGGCAACCAAATATCTCAATTACGCAATAGAGAACAAACTCTCGTTGCTATCGATATTCCCTGCACAAATTCTTGAGAACAGAGCCGGCAAAATATCAACGCCCATAATGAATTGGATTCTACTGTCTCTTCTCCCCCTACCTTTGGTGAAAAATTGCAGCTGGAGCTCCTTTTCTGCAGCCAATGGCCAGTTTATGCTCTTTAACACAGATGATTACAATCTTCTTAAACCCCATGAAAAATTCAAAATGAGTCGCGCTGAAGATATTGAGATAAGCAGATATTTTAAAAACGAGCGTAAACACATTGCGACACTGGCAGGCGATAAATCTATCAGGTGCAACATGTACAACCAGCTTAATGACGCAATCAATGGCTTTTCCAAGAATGTTTTCTACTTTTTTGGGAATTCTCCTTTTCTAACAATTATATTTGCAATCCTTACAACACTCACTCCCCTTTGGCTGTTTGTGTTTAATGGAGTTATTCCGGGATTGGTTTCTGTTACGGCAGTTCTTTTGATGAGAATCTTTGTTTCACTTGCAAGTAAACAAAGTGTGGGAGATAATCTAAAATATCTTTTTCATCAACAGGTTGTTTTTATGCGTATAGTTGCCAAAGCTGCGGTAAACCGTAAAAAGAGAGTTGAAATATGGAAAGGAAGAAATATATACTGATTGTTATATTGTTGCTGATTGGGATGGGCTCAAACGCCCAGAGCAAATACGATAAAGCAATTTACGATTGCTATGTTAAGGGTGATATGATTGGTTGGCAGCAAATTATTAAGTTGGCAGAGAGAGATGTTGTTGCAGAGAGATCCGGTCAGTTTTCATATAAATCGCCTTTAAAAACCTCACTTATTAACTATTATTATGGTGTTTCAGGCTGGCTTATCTCCCAGAAAGAGAATAAACAGGTGATGGAGTATATTAAAATGGGAGAGGCACTTATTGAAAAAATTCTTGATCATGAGCCTGATAATGCTACATTTATTGCCTACAAAGCGGCATTTAAGGGTTTTAGAATAGGAGCGGGTAGCTTTAAGGTTGTCTATTTGGGAGTTCAGAGCCTGAACCTTGCAAAGAAGGCTTATAGTAATGACCCTATGAATGTTAGAGCTCTAATTGAAATGGGAAATGTGCTCTATTACAGCCCTTCATTTGCTGGTGGCGACAAGAAAAAAGGGATTGATTTTTATGAGCAAGCGGTTAAGGAACTTGAAAATAGCGGTTCAACAGTTAATAACTGGCAGTATCTATCGCTGTTAAGCAGCATTACAAATGCTTACTGCGAATCAGGTCAAAAAAATGAGGCTCTTAAAGCATACCTAAAGGCAAACTCCGTTGAGCCCCGGTTTTTGTGGATAAAAGAGAATCTCTACCCAAAAATTTTACAGCTTAGAGATTAAATCTCACCTCTAAGTGAATGTTTAATATCCCCGAGAATAGTGAAGCTCTCCGATATTGATCTGTTAAGCCCTTCTCTTCCGCCTTGAAATCTCTGCGTTTATAAGCAGTAGCTCCCTGCCCGTTTGTCCGGCCATAGCTGTGTTTTCCTCTGCCCTTCTTAGCAGGTATGGAAGAACGTCTCTTATTGGCGCATAAGGAACGTATTTGCACACATTGTACCCCTCTGCTGCCAGATTAAATGAGATATTGTCGCTCATCCCGTAGAGCTGTGAGAAGTAAATTCTCTCATCATCCCTTTTAATTCCTTTTTTATCAATGAGTTCAGCCAGCAAAACATTGCTCTGATAATTGTGTGTTCCGTTGAAAAGTTCAAATGAGTCAATATTTTCCATTACATACTCCAGACCGGCATCATACATACGATCAGTGGTCTCTTTATCAGGGTTGATAGGGTCATCATAACCTAGTTCAGTGGCGAGTTTTCGCTCCTCATCCATATAAGCACCCCTGACAAATTTAATCCCGGGTATATACTTCATCTTCTGAGACTGCTTGTGAATCATTTTGAGATATTCAAGCCTGTCTGTTCTGTACATCTGCAGTGTATGAAATACTATCGCCCTCTTTTTATTGAATTTAGCCATTGCCTCTTCAGTTATGGCATCAATTATATCCTGGGTAGCAAAATGCTCAGCATCAATCAGTATTCTTACATTATTGTCATAAGCCCTTTGACACAAGGCAAAAACCCTCTCTCTAAACTTTTGTAACTCTTCCTTAGAACAGTTTGTAAGCGAACCTACAGCCATTGCTGTGGGCTTAAATACTGTATATGCTATTGATGGCTTCCCCTTTGCATAATCAATTGACCTGATTGTCTCGTCAAATGCTCTCTGCACCTGTTTCTCAGTAGTACCTCCCTCTGCCGAGTAATCCAAAACACATTTAATATTATAGTTTGCAAGGAGCTTTACCGTTTTTGTGCATTCATTAAGTGTCTCTCCTCCCACAAACTGACGGTAGAGTGTTGGCTTAACAATCCAGGCAATTGGTAGTTTAATTTTTAGAGCCGACAGAGTTAGTGCCTTTAACATCTTTACAAGCTTAGGGTTGCTTATGGCAGTAAAGAGAAATTTTGCATTGCGGAGTTCGTTAGCACTCTTCATAGAGAATGCAATCTGAGTATTGTTGAAGTCCATAATTAAGTTAAGGTATATCTGGTTTAAATGCTTGTCTGCCTGATCAGATCATAATATGTACGATAAAACCGATTATTACAATGCGATTTACTCAATTTTATGATTTTTAACACCGCAAGTATGACCTGTTGAGCCTTCAATGGTTGGGAATATAGAATCTCTTTTGTCTTCCAGGTCGCCATATTGTGCTTTATACCTCTCAAGGAAAACCTTTACATACGAACAGGTTGGAATTACCTTCATCCCATTCTCTTTTGCGTACTCCAGAGCCTCCTTCACAAGATCGGCAGCAATTCCTCTTCCTCCTATTTGTTTTGGTACAATAGTGTGTGTAATGTCAATGCCTCCGGCATATGGTTCGTACTCGACGTAACCTGTTATGCCCTCTTCAATCGTCTCAAACCGGCATATTTCTTTGTTATGAATTATCTCTCTTGTCATAATCTGTAAATTTTAATTATATAAAACAACCGTAAGCGCTTGAAGTTTACTGTTTGTGTTGCAAGATTAAATATAGCAAATTTTACATAAAAAAAGAGGCGCATTGCTGCGCCTCTTAATTATTGTATCAGTTTAAAAGCTTACGGCTTCTTAACAGTTACGTTGATAGTTCCTGTCAGTTTCTTACCGAAGATATCAGTAATTTCAACTGTCAATGGAACAACTACGTCTGACTGAATAGTAGCAACTGCGTTAGTAGCTTTAATTGTAAAGTCAAGTGGGTTAGCTGGTATAGCAGCAGTAGCTATTACACCGACAGCAGCACCTGCATGACCTGCAGTTACAGCAACTAAGTGAGCATTAGCAGAAGTATTCAATACTTTCACACTTGCAACACCAACAGCTGTAGCATTAGCAGCGTCAATTCTTGTGTCAACAGCAGCAGCTATAGCGTTTGCAGCGTCACGTCCAAAGGCTTTAAGGTTAAATCCTAGGTAGTCTTGAGCTTTGAAGTAGAACGAAAGTGGAAGTTCTCTAACCAGGTCACCATTAATAACCTCAAGAGTTGTAGGAAGTGCCCATCCTGCAGGCTTAGCCGCAGTATTTGCAAGTACACTACCTTCTCTAACTTCACTCTTAGCTTGTACTCTGATAGTCTCTAGGTTAGTAAAGTTTAGAACGTTACCAAAGTAGTAGTATCTAAGTATTGCGCTGTAAGGTACGCTACTGTACATAGTGTTGTTATTGATAACAAATCTGTCTGTGTTTCCTGTAAGAACACCAATTCCGTTTACAAGTGGGTTTGCAGGAGCCGGAGCAGCTGGTGCAGGAGTAGTGATAATTAATCTCCAGTTTGCAAGTGGAACAAGTTGTGTAGCAGGAGCTACTATTGCAGGATCATACAGATATTTGTAAGCATTCCAAATGTCATAGTATGCATTTGTAGCATCAGTTTGAGCTGTTGCACCTGCATAAACACCAGGAACAGGGTATGTACCGTAAACAGTTAGAAGATTACCGTCAAACAGATTAGGTTTCTTCTCAATCAGTTGATTAAGAGTAGCTGAAATGTTTGGATTAGCAATTGTGAACGGCATGCTGTAAGTTGTAGTTGCTGTAGCATAAGCACGACGATCAGTGAACTTAAGAACTGCATTATAGTTAGCAGGCATGCCTGTTAGGCTGTTAGGAAGTGCAGTAGCTTCGTTAAATGTAAATCTGATCTTACGGATTTGCTGAATTGAAGCAAGAGATGTAAATATTGGTTTACCTACAACACCTGCATCAAATGGATCAACAAGTACATTGTTGTTAGCATCAAGATATTCGTAAGTTACGCCCGGTATAGCAACTGCAGGAGTCAAATATGTAAGTTGTACTTCAACGTTAGTCGCCTGATTTCTCCAAAGTTCAGTTTTACCAACTGCATCAAGTTGACTGAAGAAAGCTGTTGAATTTGAAGGTTCTGCAAGAAGAACTGTTACTTGTCTCTCATCAACAGTTGGAGTTGCCGGATCGTCAGTTCTAAGAACATAGTTGAACATTGGATTAGCAGTAAGTGTGTTGTTAAGAGCTGAGTAGAATACTACAGAGATACCTCTTGTCTCAAAATACTGACCTCTCCAGTCAAATGTCTGAAGTTTGAAAGGAATTACCCTGTCATTAAGGTTAGTAACAGTAACAGCAGTATTTGCAGTTGAAACTGTAGTTCTTGATCTTGTAGTTGCATTTTCAGGAGCTATGGTTACAAAACCTTCAACATCTGAATTACCAGGAGTAGCTACAATAGAAACAGCAGTTTTATAGAAATCAGTGCTCTTAAGCATAGCACCTGTACCTGTATTCAGGTAGAAATCAAGTAGGTCTTTTGAAGCACCAATTGCAACATAGGCTTTCCAAGGATAAGTAGCTACCAATGGATCCGGTGCAACAGTTGCAACAACTTTTGCAGGGTCCCAAGTGTAGGCAGTATTTACATCCTGATTAACCTGTACTGCGTACTGGTAACCTGAAATTACTTCACGACCACCTTTAGTTGCACGAACTGCAAGTTCGAAAGATTCACCGGTAGCATTTGTGAACACCGGATAACCTGCAACAGCAGCTGGGTTGTTAGTGGCTAATCTTGCTGTATTGGCAATAAGTTTAGTCGCAGCTTTAATAGTCAAAGTGTAAAGACCATTAGATGGAGCAGCAGCAAATTGGTGGAATGCTCCGCTGAAACCATTTTCAGGAAGAACACCAGCCTCTGGCTGAAGAGCATATTTTGTTCCATCTCTCTTAATCACGTCAAATGTATAACCTGTAAGGATAGCTTGAGCAGGATTAATGATTAGTGGAAGTTTACCCTCTGCGCGAAGAAGTTGATCCCAAGTTACACCAGCAAAAGTGAAAGCTGTAGTTACACCGGCAGCTGTAGCAGTTACCGGGTTAACGGATGCATTACCATCTGTAGATGCAGGAACATAACCATAGTTGAATTTAATTTTGGTAGTTCCGATAGGAGAAACAACACTTACAAGATCACTCTTAAGGAAAGTATCTTCATCAACTGCTACATTGTAGGTTGTGAAAGTACCGTCAGTGTTCTTGATTGTAATTTGAAGTTTCTTGGTTACATCGTTATAAGCAATGATAGGAACATATACGCTTGTAGCAACGCCGTTGATGGTAATGAAACCTTGTGCGTTTGCACCAAACTGGTCAGTTGTAAATTTAGCATACACCGGCTGTCCTGCAACAAGAATACGAGCAGGAGTACCACCTTGAGTAGTAACAACTGTCCAGTAACCTTGAGCATCTATACCGATAATAGGTGTGAAACCAGTTGCACCAGTTGCACCAGTTGCACCAGTTGCGCCAGTTGCGCCGTTTGTACCATGGTTCAATGAAATGGTTGTATTATCCGAGAAGGTAATAGTGTAACCAGTTGAAGTAGTAGCAACGGTTTTAATTAGTTTACCTGAAGCAATTGCTGAATTAAGTGCAGTAATTGCATTTTTATTGGATGTGATTTGTGCCTGAAGGTCTGCGATGTCCTCAGAGTAATCCTTTTGGCACGATCCCAACGAAATCATAAGCGTGCATAAAAGCACACAAATACCGAAGAATGTGAATTTTCTTTTCATTTTAATTTTTTAGTTAAAAATACTTTAGGTTAAACAAAATTGATTGGCAAATATTAGGTATTAAGTTTTTAATGTACAAGACTTTAATCCATCTATACAAATGTAGTTTTATGTTAAAGGGTTAAAATTTAAAATACGCTTTGGCAAATATAGTTAATATTTTCATATTCAAAATGCAAAATATGTATTTATTTATAGGTACTTCCTTTATTTATTAACATTTGTGCGGGTCAAAGGGGTCTTGCTTAATTTTTTTATGACCCCGGATTAAATGTTTAAGTTGCTGATATGCATTTATTTAAATTGTAGCAGGAAAATAAAAGCGGTCAGTCCTAATTTATGCAACACCTCCTTGTTTAGCGTTAATATTTTCGTAATTATCGAGGACAAATATATAATATTTATCCGATAAACAACACTAAACGTAGGGAATGTAAGCGTTTCAAAGAACTTTAAACGGTATAACCAAGGGTGCCTTATAGTATATAGATGCAGAAAATGGGATTTCGTTGCACGGGTATGTATTTATTTATGCCAATTGAGATAATATTTTATATTATTGTAAACATGATTAAAATAATTACTATATTTACCTATAATTATAATCGTAACTACAATAATAGAATTAAAGGACATGGCCAAATTTCCAAGCATACTGAATCGCAGAGATACGTACATAGAGCGTATTAAGCCTTTTATGAATACACCTATAGTTAAAGTAATGATAGGGCATCGTCGTGTAGGTAAAAGTTATATTTTGTATCAGCTTATCGAACTGATAAGAAATGATGATAATGATGCCAACATTGTTTATATCAATAAGGAGGATATTGAATTTATTAATATCGTCTCATATGTTGAGTTACACGATTATATATCACAGAGATTAGTCAATAGCAAAAAGAATTATATATTTATTGACGAGATTCAGGAGATTGCAGATTTCAAAGTGGCTATTCGTTCTCTTGCGCTGGATGATAATAATGACATCTATGTTACGGGCAGTAACTCCAAGATGTTTTCGAGCGACCTGGCAAATGAACTTGGTGGCAGATATGTGGAATTCAGGATTTACAGTTTATCTTACCTTGAATTTTTAAATTTTCATAAACTTCCTGATAGTGACATATCTCTTGAAAAATATTTTCATTTCGGAGGGTTGCCATACCTGATTCACCTTCCTTTGGAGGAGGCAGTGGTTATGGAATATATCCATAGCGTATATTCAACTATTGTACTACGCGATGTTGTGGAGCGGAAAAAAATCCGGAATACTGCATTTTTGGAGCAGCTGGTTAGATTTCTTGCAAACAATATAGGTAGCCTCTTTTCATCAAATAGTATAAGTGATTTTCTCAAAAGTCAGCAAATTAAAATTTCGCCTAATCAGGTTTCTGAATATGCAGACTCCCTTGCAGAAGCATTTGTTGTACATAGGGTTGGTCGTTACGATATTATAGGGAAGAAACTTTTCGAGAGAGGCGACAAATACTATTTCGAAAATATGGGTATCCGAAACTCAGTGGCGGGCTATAAACTGCAGGACAGAGCGAAACGATTAGAAAACGTGGTTTATAATCATCTAATATTTTGTGGTTACGATGTTAAAGTCGGGACTCTTTCAACAGAAGAGATTGATTTTGTTTGCACGCGTAGTGGTGAGACACTATATGTTCAGGTGGCTGTAGAGCTATCAACGCCTGAGACAATTGCCAGAGAATTTGGCAACTTACTTAAAATAAAAGATAATTATCCAAAAATAGTAGTTTCAGGTGTGCGCTCCTTTGAAAATAGTTACGAAGGTGTTGAACACATATTTATTCGTGATTTCTTATCATCCACTTTAACTCCCAAATTTTTTTAATCTCTGGTATTACATCGCTTTGCACTGCCCAGGGATTGCTTCAACCCCCCACAGGGATTGCCTCTCTTCGTTCGGCGTTCCCCTGTGGGGGGTGCTTCAAAGAATAGAAGAGCCTTTTGCTACGCAAAATATTTTTTACTTACTCCCTCGTGCTAAAGCAAGCTTTGCACGGGGAGTAAATAAAAAACCGGGCTATGTAGCCCGGCTCTTTTATTCTTTGGCGGAGAGAGAGGGATTCGAACCCCCGGAACCTCGCAGTTCAACGGTTTTCAAGACCGCCGCAATCGACCACTCTGCCATCTCTCCTTTTGATTGGGCTGCAAAGATATTTATTTTTTTTGTACAAGCAAAAATATTTATTGTAAATTAGAGTGTAGTTATGGCATAGATATTGCAGAAAATTATATATATTTGTCGATGGAATATATTTTCATAAGCAAAGATTTAACTAACTTATAGACTGATCATATACCGCATAAAACCTAACCGTATGAAAAGTACAACTTTCGAAAAAGAGATACTGGAGCTGGAATCAAACCTGTCCAGATACGCATATAGTCTTACATCTAACAGAGATGACGCCAAAGATTTGGTCCAGGAGACATTCTTCAAGGCATTTAATAACCAGGAGAAGTTCAATGAGCACACCAATATAAAGGCGTGGGTGTACACTATCATGAAGAATACATTTATTAATGATTACCGCAGACGTACAAAAAGGCAGACTCTGTTCAACGAGGATGTTCATGAGTTCGTTATTAATAACAAACCTTCGGATTACGGTCCTGAGACTGATTTTGGGTTCCGTGAGCTGACAAAGGTTGTTAATTCGCTTGAGCCGGAGTTTAGAGTTCCGTTCCAAATGCATGACAATGGGTTTAAATATCAGGAGATTGCAGATGAACTGGGTTTGCACCTGGGGACTGTTAAGAGCAGAATTCACTTCTCAAGGCAGAAGCTAATGGAGAAGCTGAAATAATCTCTGCGCCAGTTTGTGGTAACTATCACATTATAAGCAAAATAAAAATGAGCCAATTTTCTAGTGAAAAATTGGCTCATTTTTAATATATTGTACATCAATCATATACCACAAACTGGCGCGGAGATTAACGCTACGCTTTTGCCTCTTTAGAGAAATAGCCCCGTTTGAAAATCAAAAGGTAGGTAACTCCAATTGTGATGCAGGAATCGGCTATATTGAATATTGGTCTGAAAAAGACAAATTTTTCACCGCCACGGAAAGGTACCCAGTCCGGCAGTGTTGTCTCTATTATTGGAAAATACAGCATGTCAACCACCTTGCCGTGTAGAAAAGAGGTATAACCTCCTTCTGGTGGGAATAGTTGTGCTACCTGGGTGAAGGTTGATTCACTAAAGATGATACCGTAGAACATACTGTCAATAACATTGCCCACAGCTCCGACAAGGATTAGTGATACTCCGTAAAGTACACCGGAAGGGGCTTTGGTCCTGATCAGATTTCTCAGGTAATAAATTATAAACCCGATGAGAACAATGCGGAAAAGACTTAATGCCAGTTTGCCCAGCTCTCCTCCGAACTGCATGCCGAAAGCCATGCCGTTGTTTTCAATAAAGTAAATCTGAAACCAATCACCAAAAACAGGTATGCTTTCACCGATTGTCATGTTTGTCTTTATCCAAAACTTAACAATCTGGTCAATAATCAGTAACGAAAGCACCAGTAATGTGATCTTCTTCCCGCCGGATAATTTCATCAGGGTCAGTTTACACTTTTCAGGATTAGTCTCTTTTGTTCTTGGCCTCAACAGAAAGGGTTGCGTGAGGTACAATCAAAAGTCTCTCTTTTTGAATAAGCTTTCCGGTTTCGCGGCAGATACCGTAGCTCTTGTTTTCAATTCTTATGAGGGCTGCCTCAAGAGATTGGATGAATTTATACTGTCTTTGGGCAAGCTGACCTGCCTCTTCTTTTGAAAGAGCAGATGCTCCCTCTTCCAACACTTTGAATGTTGGTGAAGTGTCTTCTGTATCGTTGCTGGAGCTATGTGTTACAGCGGCTTTTAGCTGCTGATATTCAATTTTTGCTACCTCCAGTTTCTGGAGAATAAGTTCTTTGAACATCTGAAGTTCTTCATCGCTGTAACGAACTTTCTCCAATACTTCATCTGTCGTTTTCCCTTTCTTTGTCATATCTCTTTTTATTAAGAAAGCGTAAAGTTAATAATAAAAACATTATAAAAAATAAAGATTAGTAGCGGATCTTTTTTTCGTTCTTTTTCCAAAGTTCAAAAGGTTCCGTACCCTCCTTCTGCATCTCTCTTTCTATTGGTATCGAGCGCTTTTCGGGAGCTAAAGTAAATTCGTCGTAGATAAATGCGTCACTGAATCCGGCCTCTGCAGCATCGGTTCTGTCTGCAGCAAAAATGATCTTATCTACCTTTGCCCAGTAGGCGGCTGAAAGGCACATCGGGCATGGTTCGCATGAGGAGTAAAGAGTGCTGCCGGAGAGATCAAAAGTGTTTAACTCCTTGCAGGCACTTCTGATTGCATTGACCTCTGCATGGGCTGTCGGGTCATTGTCGGGGGTGACAGAATTTGAACAGGCACTTATGACTTTGCCCTCCTTGACAATTAGAGCTCCAAAAGGGCCGCCTCCCGATGTTGAGGCGTTCTCTTTAGCCAGCTCAATTGCCTGCCTCATATATTTATTTTCGTGACTCATTTTTTTAAAGTTAAATCTTTTACCTTTTAATCTATTGTCCTCTGTTTCTTGTCCTCTCCTTCTCTCCTCCTCTCCTCCTATCTTACTAAGTTAAATCTTTACAACCTTAATATTTAATTCGCCCTCGTCCCACTCTATTTTGCTGCCGCCCGTAATGTTGGCATTCATCTCAATCTCTCTGGCAAGAGTCTGGTTGCAAATATATTGTCTATACTCAGTAAGAGCATCACTTATTTCATTCAATGGCTCAATTTCAACTCTGATCTTGTCTGTTACTTCGAATTTAGAATCTTTTCTCAGGTTCTGAATTCTGTTTACCAGCTCTCTTGCAACACCCTCTCTGCGTAAAGAGTCGGTTATGGTTATGTCGAGGGCTAGTGTGAGTTTGCCTTCGGTAGAGACAAGCCAACCCGGCATATCTTCAGATGATATTTCATAGTCTTCCAGCGTTAATTCAACATCTCCGGAATCTAACTTAAGAATATATGTGTCAGAAATTTCAACCTGATTAATCTGCTCCTGTGTAAACCCGGCAAAGGCGTTTGAAATCTCCTTCATCTGCTTTCCATAGCGCTTGCCAAGAACTTTGAAATTTGGCTTTATCTTTTTGGTAATCAAACCTGTTGTATCGTGAATGTATTCAACCTCCTTGACATTTACCTCACCAAGAACCAGCTGTTTGATCATTTCAAACTGCTCCTTTATTGAGTCATCAAGCACCGGTATAAGCACCTTAGCAAGTGGTTGTCTCACCTTAATGTTTACCTTTCTTCTGAGAGCCAGCAACATCGAAGATGATCTCTGCGCAAGTTCCATTCTCTCTTCCAGATCTTTGTCTATCAGAGAAGGGTCATAAGATGGCATCATTGTCATATGCACCGAACTCTCTTTGTGTTTGCCGGAAACTTTATTCAGATCGAGGAAAAGCCTCTCCATAAAGAATGGAGCTATTGGTGCAGAGAGTATTGCCACATTTTCAAGGCATGTATAAAGCGTCTGATAGGCCGAAAGTTTGTCTTCGTCAGCCTCTCCTCCCCAGAATCTCTTACGGTTTAGTCGTACATACCAGTTACTTAGATTATCATTAACAAAATCCTGGATTTTTCTACCCGCTGCTGTTACATCGTAATTTTCGTAATGTTCTGTTACCTCTTTAATTAAAGTATTCAGAAGTGATATAATCCATCTGTCTATTTCGGGGCGTCTCTCTGCCGGAACCTGAGGCTGATTGTTTGTGAACTTGTCAACATTGGCATAAAGCGCAAAGAATGAGTATGTATTATATAATGTCCCGAAGAATTTCCTCCTTACTTCATCAACGCCGCCTTCGTCAAACTTGAGGTTGTCCCATGGTTGTGCGTTGGTGAGCATGTACCATCTCAAAGGATCAGCTCCGTATGCAGATAGGGTTTTAAATGGGTCAACGGCATTTCCCAGTCTTTTACTCATCTTGTTGCCCTCTTTGTCAAGCACAAGACCGTTTGAAATAACTGTTTTAAAGGCAACATCATCTTTGACCATAGTGGCTATGGCATGCAGGGTAAAGAACCATCCTCTTGTCTGGTCAACACCCTCTGCAATGAAGTCGGCACTTTGCCCAAATTCGCTCCTACCTAGTTTATCAAGCCCCTCCTGAGCAAATGGCATTGCCCCCGAATCGAACCAGACATCTATCAGGTCAAGCTCTCTTTTCATTGGCTTGCCCGTTTTTGAAACCAGGACAATGTCATCAACATAAGGGCGGTGAAGGTCAATCTTTTCGTAGTTCTTCTTTGAAAAATCGCCCGGAACAAAACCCTTGTCCCTGAATGGGTTAGATTTCATAAACCCGGCCTTGACAGAGTCGTCTATTAAATTAAAGAGCTCCTGAGCAGACCCAACACAAATCTCTTCCGATGAATCTTCGGTTCTCCAAACAGGCAGAGGTGTACCCCAGTAACGGCTCCTCGAGAGGTTCCAGTCCTGAAGGTTTTCGAGCCATTTGCCAAACCTACCACTTCCGGTAGATTCAGGTTTCCAGTTTATTGTATTATTTAACTCTATCATCCTCTCCTGAACAGCAGTGGTTTTTATGAACCAGGAATCCAGCGGGTAGTAGAGCACAGGTTTATCTGTTCTCCAGCAATGAGGATATGAGTGTATATGTTTCTCGATTTTGAATGCCAGACCCTGTTGCTTTAACATTACGGCAAGGTCGATATCCAAAGTGACATCGCTCTCTGAAAGAGAAGAGTCATATGAGTTCTTAACGAACCTTCCAGCATACTCAGCGTAACTTGCACTGTTAACATTTGAACTAACAAAAGCGGGATCAAGGTCCTCAATTTTGTAAAATTTTCCTGATCTGTCAACCAAAGCCTGCATTAGACCATCGTTATCCTTAACCATAAGGGCAGGAACACTGTTTTGCCTTGCAACCCTTAAGTCATCTGCTCCGAATGTAGGAGCAATGTGAACAATTCCGGTTCCGTCAGATGTTGTTACAAAATCACCCTTTATAACTTTAAAGGCTCCCTCTCCGGGATTCACCCATGGAATAAGCTGTTTGTATTCAGCTCCGCATATTTCATCCCCTTTAAATTCACCAAAAACACGGTAAGGAATTACTTTGTCGCCATGTCTGTATTCTTCAAAAGGCATCTCAGCTCCCTTTGGATTAAAGTGCTGAGGTATTAACTCTTCGGCAATAATATAAACCGTTTCAACACCGGTGTAAGGGTTGAAAGATTGTACCATTTTATAAGTTATGTTCGGGCCAACGCAGAGGGCTGTATTCGATGGTAACGTCCAAGGAGTGGTTGTCCAGGCTAGTATATACAGGGGCAACTCTTTACTTGTTGTGTTTTTAATACTTTTGAAGAGTTTCTCTGATATTGAGTCTCTTATTACCTCAAACTGAGCAACGCACGTCGTATCCTTTACATCTTTGTAGCAGCCCGGCTGGTTCAATTCGTGTGTGCTAAGGCCTGTGCCTGCTGCCGGGGAGAAGGGTTGAATTGAGTAACCTTTATAGAGGAAGCCCTTTTTGTAAATCTCTTTAAGCAGATGCCACAGTGTCTCGATATATCTGTTATCGTAGGTTATGTAGGGGTCGTTCATATCAACCCAGTACCCCATCTGCTCGGTAAGGCTCTCCCACTCTTTGGTATATTTCATAACCTCTCTTCTGCAGGCGGCATTATACTCATCTACAGATATTTTAGTGCCGATATCCTCTTTAGTTATCCCAAGCATTTTCTCTACTCCAAGTTCAACCGGAAGACCATGTGTATCCCAGCCGGCCTTACGTTTTACAAGGTAACCCTGCTGAGTCTTGAATCGGCAGAAGACATCCTTTATGGCCCTTGCCATAACATGGTGAATACCAGGCATACCGTTTGCCGAAGGTGGCCCCTCATGAAAAACAAACACGGGCGCTCCTTCCCTGGCTTTAAGGGTTTTGGAAAAACACTCCTCTTTGTTCCATTTCTCTAAAATTGAGCGGTTTAATTCCGCAAGATCTAAATTTTTGTACTCGGCAAACTTCATTTTGGAATTTTTTGTGAATTTGCAAAGATACGATTATTCACTACTTTTGAAAAAAAATGCTTTGGGATATAACTTCAACCCCGTTGATATTGCTATAATGGTTATTCTCATACCGGCAGTAATTGGTGGTATCAGAAAAGGATTCATAAGACAGGTAGCGGCACTTGGTGCTCTTATACTTGGTATTTGGGCCGGATGGCACTTTTCATCATTGGTTTCAGGATGGATTAAGCCTCTGTTCGGCTCTGAAAGTAATCTCATAGATATTTTGTCTTTTGCTCTGATTTTCGTTGGAGTTTTAATTTTGGTTAACCTTATTGGCAGAGCTGTGGCCGGAATTGTTAAACTGGCACTGCTGGGATGGCTTGACAGAATTCTGGGGGTTCTCTTTGCAATTGTGAAATATGCATTTGTTCTGAGCATTTTTATTCACATTCTTAACTCTCTTGACAAGCTGTACCATTTTTTACCTGCTGAAAAGCTTGCCCAGTCGAGATTATATGATTTTGTATCTTCGATTGCACCGGCGGTATTCCCTTATCTGCAAAATCTGCAAGACAACACCGGCGGTCTTGAGCATATTTTTAACAAAGTCACATAATTCTAGAAAGAGGGCCGTTTCATTTTTAAATTCGTAAAAAATCGCACATTAGGTAAATAACCAGAGATTTACCCTATTTGTCATCCATTTTTTCATATTACCATGTAGATTCGCCGGTGGATTAGCAGTCCTCTGTGTGTGAGAATTTTTCGGGGGCAGGGAAAAGTGGAGTTAGGGCGAGGGCTGCTTATCCTATTTTAAGTATTCTGTTTTGGATGTGGGGGCAGGCAATGAGGAGATCAAAAAAAATCAGACAGTATGACAGAAGTGATTGCGGAGCTGCGTCACTGGCATCGGTAGCTGCTCACTACGGAGCAGATATTCCACTTGCTGAGCTAAGGGTCAAAAGCGGGACCGACTCATCTGGTTGTACTGTAAGAGGATTAATTGAGGCAGCACAGCATTTCGGCTTTAATGCCGAAGGTTTTAGAGGAGATGTTGCTTCTTTGTCAAAGATTCCTCTGCCTGCCATTCTTCATCTTAGAAAACCCGATGGCTGGCTCCACTTTATTGTCCTCTACGGAGTGACAAAAAAGGGATACAAAATAATGGACCCTGCAGAGGGAAATTTTCAGCGGGTAAGTAAAGAGTTGCTGTTAAAAGAGTGGAGCGGCTTGCTGATTCTTTTTGTTCGTGGCAAAGATTCTAAAGAGGTTGTTTCACAGCTGAGAGTGTATAAGAGACTGATAATGTTAATAAAGGCAAACTCAGTAAGATACATTACAATTCTAATGCTCTCACTGGTTAGTATTGCTACATCTCTGGCAGTATCACTTTTTGTGAAGCAATTGCTGGATTCTATTATTCCGTTGGCAAATTCAGAAAATCTGTTCAGATATGCAATTATACTATCAATTGTATTGGTTGTGACAGCTGCAGTATCATACGTTAGAGGTTGTCTTATGGTAAATGTCACTGTTGATACAGATAAAAGATTGATATCAGACTATTTATCTCATCTTCATAAGTTACCATTAAGTTTTTTTCGCTCTCTTAAAACGGGAGAGTTGGTTTCCCGGATCAACGATGTATTTAGGATAAGAAATTTTATCACAGAGACATTAACCGGGGGCTTTATTGCACTCCTGACACTCATCTTTGCATTATCTATATTGTTTGTTATGGACATTAACCTTGCGTGGCTTTGTACAGCTTTTATCCCTCTCTATTTATCAATTTATATAATTCACGACAGGGTAGCAAGGCCGGTTGCGAGAAGGGTAATGGAGAGTGCCTCAAAGTTTCAAAGCAGTGTAATAGAGAGTATAAGGTCTGCCGAAACAATTAAAAATATGGGATTGGAAAGTATCTCTTTTAACGACAATATTGGGAAATTGACAATCTTGAATAAAAATATTGCCTCATCCGGAAGAATCTCAGTAACGGCTTCAGGGGCGGGAGAGTTCACATCCGGTTTGCTCACTGTATCTGTATTAATAATCGGAGGTGCTGCAACAATTAAAGGGTTGATGACACCTGGTGAGCTTGTCTCATTCTTTGCAATTACTGCCCTCTTCTCAGCTCCTCTTATGCAACTTGCTTCTTCTATATCATCTGTTAGAGAGGGTATTATTGCCGCTGACCGGTTGTTCGACATACTGGAGTGTAAAACTGAAAACGAACCATCTGAAAATAAAACAGCTGATAATGAAGCAAATAAGAACAAGTCGAATCCTTATGAAATAATTGAAAGCGAAATAAATCGATCAAAAATTGTAGTTGAAAATGTTAGCTTCGGATATCCGGGAAGAGGGCTGATTATCAATAATCTTTCGTTTGAAGTCTGCAGCGGTGAAATAGTTGCATTAACCGGGCGAAGCGGTAGCGGTAAAAGTACTATTGCTATGATGCTGATGCATCATATCTCTCCCAAAAGTGGCAATATCATGTTCAACGGTATAGATTACAGAGCATTCGAAAAAGATATATGGAGAAGAATAGTCTCAATAGTCCCTCAAAATCCCGGGCTATATGGTAATACTCTGCTTGATTGTATAATTTGCGAGGAGGATAGAGATAACGATAGAGATTTTGAATATTTTACAGAGATAATGGCTTCATTGGAGCTGGATAAACTGGCAGAGTCGCTCCCCTGCGGATTTGCTTCACATCCGGGAGAGGGGGGAACAATGCTTTCCAGGGGTCAACAGCAGAGAATTGCCTTTGCCAGGGCCGTTTTGCGTAAACCAAAAGTTCTGATAATGGATGAGGCAACATCCTCTTTAGATGAAGCAACTGAGCAGCTTTTATGCAACGTTACTTTAAAATTGCGGGAGAAAGGGGTTGCTGTATTATTGATTACTCACAATGATACAACCCTAAGAATTGCAGACAAAATTATCTCCATTTAACTTACTATAAGCGAAATAAAGATATAGGTGAATTACCAGATAAAAAGTGAATACATAGGGAGGGTGCACACTCCCGGCGGAAATCCACGCGCATAATCTGTGGGTAAACTAAAAAAATAGAAACCATGAAAGAGCATTTGAGAGATGAGTGGGGGTTGAAGACTCTTGACGAAAATGAGATGCAGATAAGCGGAGGAATGTCGCTCCGGGAACTCTGGTTATTGTTGAACATGCTGGGTGATGCCATAAAAAAGGCAGAAAAATACTGGCCGGCATTTAAAGATGGATTTCAAGCAGGTTGGGAGGAGGCGTAATGAACAGTATAGATATTAGCTGCAGTTCGTTAACTGCTCTTAGCTTCGAAGAAAGTTGCAGAATTACAGGTGGTTCCGATGGATGGGACTACGACATTGCCAATGCTGTTGGCAGGGGAGTTGGATACGGGGTTAAAAAAATGTGGCGCTTGTTTAAGTTTTTATGCAATAATATGAATGAAATGCAGGAGAACACTCAGGTGATTTACAAGTAATACCGTATTATATTTTGTTATTTTTGGGAGTTTTGTAATAGAAAAAAATTATCTTTGCGCATTATGAAAATTTATTACAAACTCCCTTTATTACTACTCCTTATCCTACCATCTCTCCTCAGCGGTCAGAAGAGGTGGAGTCTTGAGGAGTGCATCAGGTACGCCTGGGATAATAACCTGCAAATACAGCAGCAGGAACTTGCGGTAGAACAAAGCGAGAATAATCTTCAACAGGCAAAGATGAACTATATCCCTTCTCTTAATGCATCCTTTAGCCATTCCATGAACTGGGGACGTTCGGTGAACCTTCAGACTCTGGAAATTATTGAGAATAAGCTTACCCAAAGCACAAATGCAAATGCGAGGGCAGGCATAAATCTCTTTGAGGGTTTCACAAAGGGTAACGAGGTTAAAAGCAGGACTCTTCAGAAGGAGATCTCCACAGAAGAGGTAAGTAAAATTAAAAACGACATTTCGGTTGAAATTGCCAGGCTATACCTCCAGGTACTTCTTTCGAAAGAGATTGTAAAAACGGCAGATCAGAGCATTCTAAGTGTCGAACAACAGGTAGAGAGAACCAAAAAAATGGTTGATGCAGGCAGCCTTGCATATAGCTCTTTGCTTGAAATTGAGGCGCAACTCGCTGCTGAGAGAGTGCAGGTTGTTAATGCCAAAAATCAATTGAAAAGTGTTTTGTTGAGTCTTGTACAACTTCTCGATCTTGAAAACACTAACGATTTTGATATTCAGGATGTTAATGTCGATTTTATGATTCAGGGCTTTAGCGGAGAGTCTGTTGACAACCTTTATCAACTTTCGCAGTCATTACCTCAGATTATTAGCGCCGAACTCAAGCTTAAGAATTCTGATATCCAGCTCTCACTGGCTAAAGGAAGAGCATTTCCCGTCCTCTCTTTCTCTGCCGGCTACGGAACATACTACAGCGACAGTCGCGATCAGCCTTTCATGGATCAGTTTAATGAAAACAGAAATCCATCTATGGGTTTTGGGCTCAGCATCCCAATTTTCAATAATTCCCAGACAAAAACTGCAATTAAAAATGCTAAGTTGGGTGTAAGGAGTTCGCAGATCGAGGTCAAAAGCAAAAGACAGATGCTCTACAAAGAGATTCAGCAAGCCAACAATGACGCATTCGCATATTACGAGCGTTATCTGGCTTCGGAAAGAAATGTTACTGCTATGCAGGAGTCATTCAGATATGTCCAGCAAAAATTTGATGTAGGTGCTCTTAATGCAACTGACTACTCTGTTGCGAAAGCAAATCTGTTTAAAGCACAATCTGAGTTTTTCCAATCGAAATATCAGTATGTGTTTCAGCTGAAAATACTCGACTTTTACAAAGGGAAACCAATATCTCTCTAAATTTAACTAAGATGAAAAAGAAAAATATCAAATGGATTATTGCAATTGCATTTGTACTGATAGTAGTTCTTGCTTTTTACGGAAACAGCAAGAAGAAAAATGTAACAACAGTAACTGTCGAAAAGATCAGCAGAAGAAGCATTGTTGAGGTTATTCCTGCCAATGGTAAAATAAAGCCCGTAGTTGAGGTTAAAATCAGTCCGGATGTGTCGGGAGAGATTGTTGAACTCAATTTTAAAGAGGGTGATCATATCAAACGTGGTGATCTTATAATTAAGATAAAGCAGGATGTTTACATCTCAATGCGTGAAAGAGCAGAAGCCTCTCTTAACTCTGTAAAAGCACAGCTTACACAGCTTCAGGCACAGTTTGTACAGATTGAGCAGAGTTACAACAGGACTAAGACCCTTTATGAAAAAAAGGCCCTGTCCGAGGCTGAATATGAGAGCGCCCGCTCTCAATACCTTATGGCAAAAGAGCAGATTAAGGCCGCCGAATTCAACGTCAAATCGTCAAGTGCCGCTCTGAAAGAGGCCGTAGAGAACCTGACAAAAACAGTCATTTATGCTCCTATGGATGGAATCATATCCAAGATGAGTGTAGAAAAGGGTGAAAGAGTTGTGGGTACAAGCCAGATGGCAGGAACAGAAATGCTTCGTATTGCCAATTTTGACAACATGGAGGTTCTGGTTGACGTTAATGAAAATGACATCATCAGAATTAAACAGGGAGACACTGCATCTATTGAGGTTGACGCATATCCAAACAGGAAATTTGCAGGAGTTGTTACTCAAATTGCCAACTCTGCAAAAAATATCGGATCGGCTATTGAGCAGGTGACAAATTTTGAGGTTAAGATTTATATTCTTCAGGATTCCTATTCTGACCTCTCTGCTACAGGGCGTAATCCTTTCCGTCCCGGCATGTCTGCATCTGTATCAATTCAGACTGCAAGAAAAGACAGCATTCTCACAATTCCTCTTCAGGCAATTACTACCAGAACTGACCTTATACCCGACAGTGTTAAAACCAAAATGGGTATCAATGAGTCTATGGAGCAGGTATTTATTGTCAAAGAAGACAACACTGTTGAGGTGCGGGAAATTACTACCGGAATTCAGGACCTTGCAAATATTGAGATTCTTACCGGTCTTCAGGATGGTGAATCAATTGTTGTAGGACCATTTTCAGCTATAAGCAAGACTCTTAAAAAGGGTACCGCAGTTGCTCCTGAATCTCCTGACAAAGATAAAGGGAAGAAAAAATAACCATTCAACTGAATGAAAAATAGCCCCGTTCTGCTTTTTATTGAGACCAGTACCGAAGTCTGTTCTGTTGCCCTCTCAATGGGTAGTGAGTTAGTGAGCGAAGTTGTGGTAAAAGAACCAAAAGCCCACGCAAGATTAATTGCACCAATGATTGAGAGTGTTCTGAAAGAGTCGGGTATTGATATTTCAGGAACAGATGCTGTTGTTGTAAGTGAAGGGCCTGGTTCTTATACCGGTTTAAGGGTTGGTGTCTCAATTGCCAAGGGTTTATGCTATGGGTCAGGCAAACCGCTGATAGCTGTGGGGTCACTTGATTTACTTGCAAACATTGCTTCAAAAAAGTACTTTCAGGAGAGCTCTCTCTATAGAATTATCCCAATGATTGATGCCAGACGGATGGAGGTGTATTCTGCTGTTTATGATAGTAATGCAGTAAGAAAAAGCCCTATTGAGGCCGTTATTGTTGACGAAAACAGCTTCAGGGATATTCTTGACCTGGGCTTAACTCTGTTCTGTGGAGATGGGACAGAAAAAGTACGTGGCGTAATTAATCATCCAAATGCTCTTTTCACAGATATAAATGCAAGTGCCGGAGGCATGCTTGCTCCGGCACTTGTTAAATTTCATGAATCTAAATTTGAAGATGTGGCCTATTTTGAGCCTTTCTATCTTAAAGATTTTGTTGCCGGAATATCAAAGAAGAGTCTTCTTGGATTATAATTCCCTGGTTGCTAATTACTTCAATAATGTAGCGATTTTTCTCTCCAGCTCTGCATCAAATATATCCTTGGCGGCAATTGTTCCACTTTTGTCAATCACATAAATAGTAGGGACCTTTTGAATGTTATAAGTTGATACAGCTACTGAGCCTGAGCCAAAGCCATCACATACACTTATCCATGGAAGGTTTTGTTCTGCAACTGCTCTTGCCCATGCAGTTTTATCGGTATCAACAGAAACCTGATATATCTCCAGACCACGACTGTTGAATCTGCTGTAGAGGTCAAGCAGATCCTGATTCATCATTCGCTGATTTGCATCGGTGATGCTCCAAAATGAAAGTATTACAACTTTGCCGGAAAGATCTGAGAGTGAACGCATTTTTGCCTCTCTATCTGGTAGTGTAATATCGGGAAAACCTCTCTCTGAGGCGTCAAGAATCTTGTTATTAAAGGCTTCTGTTTGTTCTCTATGCCCAATTTCGTCAAGAAGTCTTGACAGATATACCGACTTTGGATAGATAGTTTGAAGTGTGTCGTAAACTTTTCTGAAAATAAGTACATCTCTTACATCAGCAAATAGTGGCACATCCGGAGCAAACCTGTGGTACAGGAGCATTATTCCGGTAATTGATCTTGGGTTTGTGTAGATGTATTTTATTGCTGCCTGTTTCTGCTTTACATAAAGAGATCCAAGCTGTAAGTTGAACTCCTCTACCCTCTTTGCATCGCTTACAGATTTTGCATCGGTCATAAGGGTGTATAGTGAGTCAAATTTGTGTTGAGATCTGCCCAACTCTTTCTCAAGGTTGTTTAGCAGACTACTTTCCGGAGAACCCTCTACAGATGAGTTGATTCCAAGAGTATCGGATGTGATGTTAATCTTGTCACCCGGCATTAAAATCATTGAAGCAATTCTGGTGCTTTTGTGGTAGAGATAGTAAAACTCAGGTGTGTCTGAGCTCTTTTTTACCTTGTAAGAAAACTTGCCTCCACTTTTAACAACTATTGTGTCAACCTCAATTTGTGTATTTACATCAAGCATCTTAAGGACAAGATTCCCACTTTGCATATCTGTAATTGTGCCCTCTATAATCGCTTTTGATGTTTGTTTTGTACATGACATTACCGCGAAGGAGAGCAGAGCTGCAACAAAAAGTTTTCTCATTATTTTATAGTTTGATTTTTGAAGCTATGGCAGCTGCAATCTCTTCCATTCTGCCATGTTCGGGTTTGAGTTTTGTTTTTCTGAAATCAAGGTCACTTTCGCTATTGAGGGGAACAAGGTGGATGTGGGCGTGAGGGACCTCCATCCCTAAAACTGCTACCCCTACCCTTTTGCAGGGAATTGCCTCTTTGATACCTAATGCCACTTTACGTGCAAATCCAAAAAGTGAGGAAAACTCATCACCTTCAATATCAAAAATATAATCAGTTTCACTTTTCGGGATAACCAGGGTGTGACCTTCGGTTAATGGATTAATATCAAGAAACGCATAGAATCTATCGTCTTCCGCCACTTTGTAGGAAGGTATCTCTCCTGCTGCAATTTTTGAAAAAACCGATGACATATTATTTTGAAATTTCAAGAATTTCGAATTTCAATAATCCGGAAGGGACTTTTACCTCAACTACATCACCCTTCTTTTTCCCAATCAGGGATTTTCCAATTGGAGTAGCAGCCGCCAGCTTGCCTTCGCGAAGGTTTGCCTCAGTCTCTCCAACCAGTGTGTATTCAACAGTGGTGTTAGTTGTGAGATTTTTCAACTTAACCTTGTTGAGAATCTGAATATGGGTGGTGTTTATTCTTGATTCATCAATTATTCTGGCATTGGCAATCATATCCTCAAGTTTTGCTATTTTCAGTTCAAGCAAACCCTGAGCCTCTTTGGCCGCATCGTATTCTGCGTTCTCAGAAAGATCTCCTTTGTCACGGGCTTCGGCAATCTGTTTTGACATTGACGGACGTTCAACAGAAACCAGCTGATGATGCTCTGCCTTAAGTTTTTCTAAACCCTCTAAGGTTAAATAATGAGTTTTTGACATAATATAGAAAAATTAAAAAGAATCCTGCAGTACAGGACTCTTTGTTACAAAGTTAAAAAATTTAATCTGATAAAAAAAACTATTCGCGGTATTTCGGAGTGGCCAACTCAGAATAAATTATAAATAATCTGGGATCAAAATCCTTCCCGAATACTGACACTGGTTTAACATACTCCTGGGTGTAGTTGTGTTCAGAAATTGCCTTGCTGTCATAGATATCACCGGTTACATCAATCTGTTCGCTTTTGGCTCTTCCTTCCATCATGTTGTTTTGCAGTATTGATTCTCCCTCAATTTTCGGGATAATATCAAGGTGAACTGAGGTTTTGGGAGCTTCGGTTTTATTGATAATTGAATCGAATGGGTCTTCTGAGTATAAAGAGTCTGATATTTCGTCAGAATCCTCTTCCTCCATGTCATAAGCATTATAGTGGTCCTCCTCTTCCGGAACAACCCCTGCAAAAAGAGATGAAATCTCTCTTCTAAGCTTTTCACGAGGGTCCTCATCAGTGTGCTGCTGAGGTTGAATGCCCATGGCACGGGCTTTTGCATTCTCTCTCTTTTTTTTCTCAGAGTATATCTGATATCCAATAATAGCTACCGCTATAAGTATGGTTATAATTGATGAGTCCATTTTACCTAAGTTTTATTCCGTTATCGGGTAAAAATTCAAGGGAGTTCTCCCTGTCTTTGAAGAGTTGTATTTTAAGCTCATCCAAAGATGGGAATTTTTGTTCATTTCTCAATCTTCCTGTTAGCTCAATTTTAAGAGAGAGTCCGTAAATATCTTCGTCAAAGTCCAGAATATGTGTCTCAATTGTCTTTTCACTGCCAAAGGAGACTGTCGGACGGGTACCGATATTTGTTATGCCCCTGTATGTTTTTCCTTGCGCCTCAACCCAAACAGCATAGACTCCGTCTGCCGGAAGTAGCTTAAGTGGTTCGTATAATTTAATATTTGCTGTGGGAAACCCGATAGTTCTGCCGATTCTCTGCCCTTCGACAACAACACCCTCCAATCCGTAACGATAGCCCAGCATATAATTTGCCTGTGATATATTGCCGTTGGATATGCAATCGCGTATTTTGGTAGAGCTTATATTGTTTTTATCTTTTGTTATTACAAGGTTATCTGCCCTGAAGTTGTAACTCTCTTTAAAATGGGAATCATCAATATCACTCGACCCGAATTGTTCAACCCTGATTGGGTTAATACCCAGTTTGCGGGCGATTTCAAACATCTGATCCTGAGTTTGATTAACATCACTTCCAACCCTGTGGTCATATCCTACCACAAGCGTTCGTACAGCATATTTAACCTTTAGATATTTTCTAAAAAACTCCTCGGTAGTCTGCTTTGCAAAATCTTTATCGAAAGGGAGGACGAATACGTCATCTATTCCCAGAGAGTGCATTAATTTTTGCTTCTCTTCCAGTGAATTGAGCAGTCTGAATCTGACTGCATCCTGTTGAAGTACGGCTCTGGGGTGGGGCCAAAAGGTGATTACAGCAGATTTACAACCCTTTTCGGAGGCAATCCTGCAAACTTCACCTAAAACAGCTCGGTGTCCCCTATGAACACCGTCAAAAAAACCTGTACAAGCTACAACCATTTAACCAAATCAAAATCTTGTCTGTGAGGCAGTTTTGGATTACTCGCAAAAACTCTGCCTGCCAGATTGAATGCACCTGCGGTATCAGCAAAAATTGTACAACTGTATTTGGCTATACCGTTATTACATTCTGTTAGTGTAAATTCAATATCTCTTTTTATCTCTGGACTTCCGTGTATTCCATTTTCAGTTACAATAATCTCAACTCCTATGTCCTCCGGACTAAGATCCCCTATCGACAACACAACCTCTGCTTTGTGCTCTTCTCCAACCAGTATCTCACCTTTAGCGTTATCCGGTTTTGAATAGCTTAATACCTCTATGTGTGGCCACTCTTTTCTTACTTTTTTCTTCCAGACAGACATCTCCCTTGCTAATGCAAAATCATCCAAAACCATTTCTGAATGCCGCTTTGCAAGTTTGTTATAATATTGATCAATGTAATCTGAAAGCATCCTGTTTGTGGTAAAATTAGAGGCTACCTGTGCTATCGTATTCTTAATAACCTGAGTCCATTCAGCCGGCACTCCCTGGTTGTCCCTTGATTTATAAAACAAAGGTACAATTTCATTTTCTAAAATATTGTAAATGGATGCGGCATCATATTCGTTTTGGAAGTCAGGGTTATCGTAGGTGTTCTCCATAGGGAGCGCCCAACCGGCACCCTCTTTATACCCCTCTACCCACCAACCGTCAAGTACCGAAAAGTGCATAACACCATTCATTGCGGCTTTTTCGCCACTTGTTCCTGAGGCCTCCAAAGGCCTAGTAGGTGTGTTCATCCAGATATCTACCCCTTGCACAAGGTATTTAGCCAGTGTCATATCGTATCCCGGGATGA
>JAUYTX010000075.1 GCA_030695025.1 Bacteroidales bacterium
AATACAATGAGTACGACATAAAGTTTCCATCTGCCGGAGGTGACTACATAATCTATGAGAATGGGGGCTATCTGGTAAAATTTAATACTAAAACGCAAAAACAAGAGAGATTACAAATTTTTATTGCCAACGATGTAAACTACTCTCGTTCTGAATGGAAGGATCTTTCAAAAAGTGTCCGTTCATACTCTTTGTCACCAAACGGAGAGAGAATTCTGGCAACAGCACGTGGCGACATCTTTTCAATCCCTTCAAAAAGTGGTGTTACATATAACCTCACAAATTCTAGTAACGCCAATGACAAGGGGGCTGACTGGGCTCCTGACGGAAGTGGTTATGCTTATATCTCAGATAAAGAGGGTGAGTTTAATATATATCATTACGACAACAGAACCGGAAAGGAGAGGAGGTTAACCGATATTAAGGGATATATATTTGGTTTTGAATGGTCTCCTGACTCAAAGAAAATCCTTTGGAGCGAGAAGAGAAACACCCTGAATCTTTTGGACATTGCATCAGGAAAGAACACAGTAATTGAACAGTCCGGAATAAGCCCTATAAATGATTATAACTGGGCTCCAAATTCGGCATATATTGTATATACACGTCCGGGCAAACAACTGAGTACAATAATGGTATACGATGTAAAAGAGGAAAAGAAGGTTCAGATTACTGATGAGTGGTTTTCGTCATTTGCCGGAAACTTCAGTAAGGAGGGGAATCATCTTCTTTTTGTTTCTAACAGAACATTCAACCCAACATACAGCAACACCGAATGGAATCACGCTTATACCAATATGAGCAAGATATATGTTTTGCCGCTGACAAAGGATGCATTGGTCCCTTTTGCTGCAAAAAATGACACAGTTGCCATTGTTAAGCAGGAGTCACCGGCAGAAGCCCCAAAGGTTGCTGCAACCCCTTCAAAACAGACATCACAGGCTAAACAGGCATCACCGCCAAAGACAACAACTCTGGTTTACAATTTTGAGAATATTCCTGCCAGAATTATCGAGCTTCCTGTTTCTCCGGCTTCATACAATAACCTTCATATGATAGGAAATTTGGTCTATTACAATTCAAGGAGGGGTACACTTATTTATGACCTGGATGCTAAAAAGGAGACAGACCTTGGAGCGCAGATTATTTTTAGCCATGGTTACAAGAAGGCACTTGCTGTATCTGGACCAGGAACAAGTATTCAGGTGATTGATGTTCCTAAGGCAGCTGTAACGGTTAATAAACCGGTGTCACTTGCCGGTGTTAAAAAACTTGTGAATTACAAAGAGGAGTGGATGCAGATTTATAATGAGACCTGGAGACAGATGAGAGATTTTTTCTATGCAAAGAATATGCATGGAGTGAATTGGGATGAGGTTTATAAGAGATACGCAGTTTTGGTTCCCCATGTAAATCACCGTTCAGACCTAACATATCTTATTGGCGAGATGATTGGAGAACTTAATGTTGGACATGCTTATTCACAAAACGGAGAGAAGCCCGAGCCGCAGAGAATACAAACAGGGTTGCTTGGAGCTCGTTTTTCGAAGGATAAATCGGGATTCTTTAAAGTTGACAAAATTATTGAAGGAGAGAACTGGAGTAAGGAGACAACATCGCCTCTTACTGTTCAGGGAGTTGATGTTAAAGAGGGAGATTATATAATTAAAGTTAATGGCACTAATCTATCTTCATTTAATGATATTTACGAAACTCTTGCCGGAACTGTTGGCTCTATTGTAGAGCTTGAGGTTAATAGCAAACCGGAGGCATCTGGTTCAAGAAAGGTATATGTGGAGCCGATTGCCGACGAATCATCTCTCTATTACTTCAACTGGGTCCGTAATAATATTAAAAAGGTTTCAGAGGCGACAAATGGTGAGGTCGGATATATTCATATTCCTGATATGGGAGTGACCGGACTAAATGAGTTTGTTAAGCACTACTATCCGCAGCTGGGTAAGAAAGCTCTTATTATTGATGATCGCGGTAATGGCGGAGGAAACGTATCTCCAATGATTATTGAGCGTCTGCAAAGGACAATTACCTTCTTTACAATGCATACAAATCAAAGCGAGGGTTCATTAAACCCTGTGGGTACATTTGACGGGCCTAAAGTTCTGTTAGTAAACGAGTACTCTGCTTCGGATGGAGACCTGTTTCCATACAGATTCCAGAAAAATGGTTTAGGTACAGTTATTGGAAAACGTACCTGGGGTGGAGTGGTTGGTTATAGCGGATCTATTCCCGTAGTTGATGGAGGTTCTATTGTTACTCCATCTTATGCCCCTTTTGCTGCTGACGGCAGTGGCTGGATTATCGAAGGTGAGGGAGTCTCTCCCGATATTGAAATTTCAAACGACCCATATAAAGATTATATGGGAGATGATGAGCAACTCAACAAGGCAATTGAGGTTATCAAGAGCAAAATTAAAGATTACAAATACCTTCCACCTGTAATCCCTGCGTTTCCTGATAAAAGTTCAGGTAAATAGGGCAATCGGAAAATATACAAAAAAGAGGGTGACTAAAAAGAGATTTTTAGTTTCCCTCTTTTCTTTTTCTATGCAACCTGTTTTTTTATAAAAAAGATGATTATTTCAGTTGAGCCATTGATTCTTTGTTGAAAAAGCA
>JAUYTX010000094.1 GCA_030695025.1 Bacteroidales bacterium
GTATTTACAATTATGTATAAATATATACCAAATACAAAAGTCAAACTTTCCGCTGCATTTAACAGTGCGTTAATCCTGGCTTTTGCATTTATTGTTGTACAGTTTTTCTATCTCGAAACACAGTTGATGGTTTCAGGATTAAATGCCGTATATGGAGTTTTTGCAGCTATCCCGCTGTTTCTTATCTGGATGAATATCAGTTGGACAATTATACTTTTCGGAGCAGAGCTGTCTCATGCATACCAGAATGTTGACAGTTACAAAAATTAGAAAGCCTTAATTAACAGTAGTCTAACCGTATAAAATGTTATGGAACGAGTTTTAACACAAGGGGCAACAGATTTTATTGATGACAAGTTGCTGCATGATTTAATAAACAATACTAAAGAGGATCTTCCTAAAATTCGCGAAATTTTGCAAAAAAGTAAGTCAAAACAGGCACTTACTCTTGAGGAGACAGCAACTCTTTTGGCAATAAAGTCGCCGGAGGGTCTGGAGGAGTTATTCGAAACTGCAAAAGAGCTTAAGAGATCGATATACGGTAACAGAATAGTGCTCTTTGCCCCACTCTATATTGGCAATTATTGTATTAACAATTGCCAGTATTGCGGCTTTAGAAGCTCTCTCAGGAAAGCTGTAAGAAGAACCCTGGCAGAAGACGAACTGGTTAAAGAGGTAGAACAACTTGAAAAAGAGGGGCATAAAAGACTTATTCTTGTTTATGGAGAACATCCCAGATATACTCCTGAGTTTATTGCAGAGACTGTTAAAACATGTTATGATGTAAAAGTAGGTAACGGAGAGATCAGAAGGGTTAATATAAATGCCGCTCCACTTTCAATAGAGGGCTTCCGCACAGTAAAGGAGTCAGGAATTGGTACTTTTCAGGTATTCCAGGAGACATATCATAAGGAGACATATGCTAAATATCACCCGGGTCCCGGAACAAAAAGTGATTATATGTGGAGGCTGAATGCAATGGACAGAGCCTTTGAAGGCGGGATGGATGATGTGGGTCTTGGTGCATTGTTTGGTCTATACGATTGGAGGTTTGAGGTTTTAGGTCTTGTGAGCCATTCGCTCTATTTACAGGAGAAATATGGCGTAGGGCCTCATACAATAAGTTTTCCAAGGATTAAACCTGCCTACGGGATGAAGCTTGAACTCCCTTATGAGGTTAGTGATCTTCACTTTAAGCAACTGGTTGCAACACTCAGAATAGCAGTACCTTATACTGGATTAATAATGACAGCAAGAGAGACATCTGAGGTGAGAGACGCTGTAATTGAGTATGGCGTTTCGCAGATTGATGCAGGCACAAAACTTGAGATTGGTTCATATCAGGAAGAGAGGAAAGATGATCAGCAGCTGAACCGGGAGCAGTTTAAAATCGGAGATTCAAGAGAGCTTGACGAGGTGATTGAGTGGCTGTTGTCAAGAGGCTTTATCCCAAGCTTCTGTACATCTTGTTACAGACTTGGCAGAACCGGTGAACACTTCATGGAGTACGCCATACCCGGCTTCATTGGAAGATTCTGTACCCCAAATGCTGTCCTTACATTGGCTGAATATTTGGAAGATTACTCATCCGAGAAAACCAAGTCAGCGGGTTATGCTCTAATAGAGAATGAGATATCTAATATGAAAAATGCCTCTAAACAGCAAGAGTTAAGAAGTAAAATTGAGATGATTCGTAACGGAAAAAGAGACCTTTTATATTAAAATATGTTTACAGAGCAAGATAATCAATTGATTGAAAAGGAATTTGAAGTCCTTCGACTTGCGAGTTTGAAGCGCTGTGCAAATCAGGGAGAGTACGAGACTGTACTTAAGGCCTTTGATTTTGCTAAAGCGGCTCATCACGGTGTTAGCAGAAGGTCCGGAGACCCCTACATACGTCACCCTATCTCTGTTGCACAAATTGTGGTACAAGAGATTGGTCTTGGATACAAATCAATTGTTGCAGCTCTTGTTCACGATGTCGTTGAGGACACAGAATATACCATTGAAGATATTGAAAGGTTGTTCGGCGCCAAAGTTGCTTCGCTCGTAGATGGTCTGACAAAAATTAAAAGTGCCATCGATTCAAAGACTTCAGGCCAGGCAGAAAACTTTAAAAGAATCCTTTTAACACTGAATGATGACGTAAGGGTAATATTAATAAAACTTGCTGACCGTCTTCATAATATGAGGACTCTTGACTTTATGCCGGACCATAAAAAGTCTAAAGTTATAAGTGAGACAATGTATATATTTATACCTCTTGCACACCGTCTTGGACTCTACAGCATAAAATCAGAACTTGAAAATATTTGGCTATTCCACACTTTACCATCTCAATATGAGTTTATTCAATCAAGAATTGCTCAGACTGTAGAGGAGAGAGGTTGTGCTATGGATAGTTTTATTGAACCTATTGCAGAAAGCTTAAGGCAGGCAGGGTTTAAGTTTAGTATTACCAAAAGAACTAAAAGTCCCTACTCCATCTGGAGAAAGATGGAGACAAAGGGAATTCCATTTGAACAGATCTATGACCTTTATGCTGTAAGAATAATATTTGATGCTAAGCCTGAACAGGTTGAAAGAATACAGTGCTGGCACATATATTCGCTCATTACCGAGCTTTATCTGTCAAAAACAGACCGAATCAGAGATTGGGTAAGCACACCCAAAATTAACGGTTACGAGGCACTACACTGCACCGTAATGGGCCCTCAGGGCAACTGGGTTGAAATTCAGATCAGATCTACCAGAATGAATGAACTTGCCGAAAGGGGCGTTGCTGCCCACTGGAGTTACAAAGAGGCAGGAACACCTTCTGAGAAAGATATGGACCGATGGCTCAATATGGTAAGAGAGGTACTTGAAAATCCTGATTCAAACGCGCTTGAATTTCTTGATAGGTTCCATTCAGACCTTTTGTCATCTGAAATTTATGTCTTTACACCTAAGGGAGAATCAAAATCCCTCACAAAAGGCTCAACAGCCCTGGATCTGGCATATGCAATCCACTCAGAAATAGGCAACAAGGCCATTGCTGCCAAAGCAAATTTTAAGTTGGTTGCCCTCTCCTATGAGTTGCGTAATGGTGATCAGGTTGAGATAATTACTGCCGAGTCTCAAAAACCCCAAAGAGAGTGGCTTGATTTTGTAAAGACTCCAAAGGCCAAGGGCTTTATTATGGACGCTCTCAAGTCAGAGATAAAAGACCACCTGAAAAGGGGGCATACAATGCTGGACGAAAAGATCAAAGAGTTTGGCATAAAGCCACAGGCAAGGGTTTACAGGAAATTGACTGTTGCTTACGGACTTACAAACAGACAAGAGCTTTTTAGTAAAATCGGGGCTGGATTGATTGATCTTTCAGACTTGGGAAAGATGCTCAAAAAGAATTCAAGCAACAAAATAGTAAGATACTGGAATCTTCAGTTTTCAAAGATTACCGGCTCGGAAAAAAATAACTCTGAATCATTTTATACTGATGACGAAGAGATTGCAGAGAAGGATGAGCCATTTGATGATAATGATGCAATTCCTCCTACAACCAAGTCAAGAATAGATAAGAAGAAAGATTACCTGCTTAAGGAGGACCCTTTGGAAAAGACTCTTTCATATCAGGTTGCAAGATGTTGCAAGCCAATCCCCGGAGATAAGGTAATTGGCTTTATAAGTGACAATGAAGAGGTGATTGTTCACAAAAACAGCTGTCCCGAAGCAATTCATCTGGCAGCAAGCTATGGTGAACGAATCGTAAACGCTAAGTGGAGCAAACACACAGTCCTATCTTTCCTTGCCAGGATAAGTATGAGAGGAATAGACAGAATTGGAATATTAAATGATCTTACTCAATATATTACATTGGTGCTGAGTGTAAATATCAGAAAAATATTCATTGAGACACATGACGGAATCTTTGAAGGTTTTATTGATTTATATGTACATAGTACCGAGGATCTGGACAAGCTTATCAAGCAAATGATGCTTGTTAAAGGGGTTGAAAGTGTTAATAGAACAGAGATAAAAGAGGATTAAAAGATGAAGAGAGACAAGATAATTGCAGTGGCAGTAATGGCTTTAACATTTGCTTTTTGCTTCTCCTGCGCCAACACTACAACTCCTCCCATGGGTGGAATCAAGGATACAATACCTCCTCAATTACTTAAAGTGTTGCCCGATTCAGGAAGAGTACATTTTCCCATTAAAGAGGGTTCAGTGGAACTTAAGTTTAATGAATATGTAGTTCTTAATGAGCCTCTTAAAAACATTTATATCTCTCCTCCTCTATCTAAGAGCCCGGAGACAAAAATCAGAGGAAAGAGCATTATTGTCTCATTTCCATCCAATCTTGATTCGGCAACCACCTACACACTTAATTTCGGCAGATCAATTGCAGATAATAATGAGGGTAATCTTTTTGGTGCTTATGTATATCCGTTTTCTACCGGAAGTTATATTGATTCGCTAATGTGCTCAGGAACAATAGTTAACTCTCAATCATTACTTCCTGTAAGCAATGCAACTATAGCATTTTACAAGGACCATTCCGACTCATCACTTTTTAACACCCTACCCTCATCAATTGCCAAAAGCGATAAATTCGGATATTTTCTTGTACGAAACATTAGCAGTGTGCCTTATAGGGTCTTTGCTTTTACCGACAAAAACAATAACAACAAATATGACCCTGAAGGCGAAGAGGTTGCTTTTCTGGACACACTCCTGACCCCTGCAAATATTATGAGAGCTGGTCTAAAAGAGCTTATTCAGGTTGATGAGAAAGATACCCTTACAGCCATGACCAGACCCTCTGAGCTTAACCTTTACCTTTTTAAGGAGGATCCTGCAAAGCAGTTTATACGAGAGGCAAAGAGGTTACAGCACAGAATGGCCTATGTAAAATTCTCGACTCCGGAGGCAAAAGTTCTATCTGTTAAATACAAGGGCATTGACTCTTCATCTCTTCTTAAAGAATTTAATATCAGACGTGACAGCCTTGTTATCTGGATTAAAGATACATCTGTTATCGTTTCAGATACTTTGAACCTTGAGGTTAAATACATGAAGACAGATTCATTAAATAACCTTTCTCCATTTACAGAAGATTTCAGACTTGTATATACCAGACCAAAAAGGGATACACAGAGGGAGATGAGAAACAGGAGTGAAACCGGAATTAAGGAGAAGAGAGCCGATCTTCTTGAGTTTGAGATGAAGGCAGATGCAACTCTCTTTGAAACCGAAGGGATTAAACTAATATTCCCATCACCTCTTGTACAATTCTTAAGTGACTCTTTAAAATTGGAATACAAGGCACCAAGAGGCGAGATTGGTAAAATGAAGTACAAAATAGTCAGGGATTCTGTTTACAGTAGAATTATGTCGATTATGCCTGCTGAGAGAGTGTTACCCGGATATGAATACACTTTGAGAGCATCGACCTCTACGTTTAAAGATATTTATAAGCAGACAAATGACTCTTCTTTTGTAACAGTAAAGCTTCCGAATGACAATGCTTTATCGAAACTTATTCTTGATATAAAAGGTGCAGAAGGCTTTTATATAGTGGATTTAACAAATATAACGAGAGATAAAGTATTTAGGAGCTATAAGATAAACAAAGACTCTAAACTGGAATTCCCATATCTGCAAAAGGGAGAGTACTCTATCAGAATTACTCAGGATATTAATGGAAACGGAATTATTGATACCGGAAATGTTCTTCTCAAGAGGCAGCCCGAAAAGGTAAGACTTTACCCTTTGTCTGACGGGGCCACTATAATCACTATACCTGAGTCAGTAGAGCTCTTGCAAAGCGTAGATTTGAAAAGCATTTTTAAATAGCCTGATTAAACAAAAAATTGTCAAATAAACCTGCCTCGTGAATAAGATCATTATACCAACATTATTTGTTTTGCTTCTTTTGAAGGTTAATACAGTTAACGCCCAACAAAGAGAGCACTTGATTGGAGTAAGGGCTGCATACAACATAAGCGGGCTTGATTCAAGACCGGATATCAGTGCAGCATCTGTTAAAACATATGGTAATTACTCTGTTGTCTATACCTACTATCATGATCTTTGGAAAACAATAAATCTCTTTGGATTTCAGGCTGCCATATCAAAGAGTGAGCAAGGTTTTACAGTCGGAGAGGTTACAACCCGATATGAAGTACTTACAATCCCTTTTGTCTCTCAGTTCCATTTTGATTTCTGGAAAATGCGCCTGCTACTGAATGCCGGAGGATTCGGCGGATACAGATACAAAAAGAGTGTTTCGGACGGTAGTGGATTTGGTGAGCACGATTACAAGGCAGATTATGGTTTTATTGCAGGAGGAGGCTTAGCCTTTGTGTTAAAACCTTTTGAACTGCATCTTGAGGGAAATTATCACTATTCACTCTCTTATCTTCACAACCCCAAAAAATACAGCGAAACGGAGCATTTTTTTACCTACCCAAAACAGCTGCTCATTAGTGCAACTTTATATTTCCATTTATGAAAAAGCTAATTGTTAATGTTGGTAATGTTACGATTGGCCAAGGCGGTATTGTTGTGGTTCAGACAATGTGTAACACCCCTACAACTGACATAGAGGCCTCTTTTCGACAATGTGTTGAACTATCAAATGCAGGTGCTCAGATAATCAGACTTACAACACAAGGTTTAAAAGAGGTAAGTGCACTTAAGGTTATTAAAGAAAAGCTCAGAGCTCAGGGTATTCTTACCCCTCTTGTTGCAGATGTTCACTTCTCTTATGAAGTTGCCCACGAAGCTGCAAAAATTGCCGATAAGGTTAGAATTAATCCTGGAAACTTTGCAAAGGAGCATGATGTTGCAGTAAGGGAGTTTGCCAGATTAACAGATATCTGCAAGGAACACTCTACAGCTGTGAGAATTGGCGTCAACCATGGTTCACTCGGCAACAGAATTGTTGAAAAATATGGTAATACTCCTTCAGGCATGAAAGAGGCGGCTATGGAGTGGATTAAAATGGCAGAGGATAACAATTTTGATCAAATTATAATTTCATTAAAGGCCAGCAATACAATTGTCATGACAGAGGCTTACAGTCTTTTATATGATGAGATGCTAAAAAATGGAGTAATCTATCCACTTCACCTTGGAGTGACAGAGGCTGGCAACGGTGATGAGGGTCGTATTAAATCTGCCGTTGGTCTTTCTGCTCTTTTATCAAAAGGCATTGGAGACACAATAAGGGTATCACTCACCGAGAGCCCTTTAAACGAGATTCCTGCAGCAGATTTTATTGCGAAATTCTTTAAAAAATCAGATAGATATATCGCTGTATCAGAGAAGATTAAAAATGGCGACCTAAACTTTCAATATAATACAGCTACCTGGGATGATTTTATTCTCGAAGCAACTTGCGAGATAGGCCCACATCTGCTAGAAAAGAGATTAGATGATTTTTCTATAGATGCATTGGTGGCCGGACAAGCAGTCTCCGCCAAACTTGTTGACAATTTCAAAGATAATCTTATGCAGGCTGCCCGTCGCAGGTTTTCAAAACCTGAATTTATTGCCTGTCCGGGCTGCGGAAGAACGCTGTTTAATCTTGAAAGCGTTTTTAATGAGGTTAAAAGGCGAACCGCTCACCTTAAAGGTTACAATATTGCCGTGATGGGGTGCATAGTAAACGGGCCAGGTGAAATGGCAGATGCCGATTACGGATATGTAGGTGAAGGAAGAGGAAAAGTAAGTATCTACAGGGGCAAAACGCCTGTTTTCAGATCGGTTCCTGAAAGTGATGCTATTGATATTCTACTTGAGCTTATTGAGTCAGACGCTCACAATAGAGTCTCCCCGCCTCAAAACGGGTAACAATCACAGAATCTCCCTTGTTGGCCATTCCCATATCCATTGTTGCTTCGTACCAGCTTCCGTCTATGTCAATTTTTCCTGAAGGTCTCATATCTGTTTTTACAACAGCAGTTTTACCGACTAGGTGGTGATAATGTATCTCTACTCCCACAAAACCTTCACTATCTTTTAATTCTGTAGGTAATGATACTCCCGGAAGCCTTGAGGTTTTGAAGAATTTTCCCGCCAGATATATAGAGGAGATAAGCGATAAAAAAGTCGAAAGCATTACTATTGAAACAGGTTTGATCAATACAATAAAATCAAACTTGCCTTCAAAATAAAAGAGCTTATTGTCAATCATTGCGAATGCCAATCCGGTAACAATCAAAACTATACCCGATACACCTGCAACTCCAAATCCTGGTATTACAAATATCTCGGTTAAAACGAGCAGTATTCCTAAAACAAAAATGATAATCTCCCAGTTCTCTGCAAGCCCTTCAAGGTAAAGTGGTGAAAAATAGAGAACTGCAGCAAACACTGCTGCTGCTGAGGGGAATCCTATACCGGGACTCTGAAGTTCAAAATAGATACCGCCGATTATTAACATTAAAAGCAAGCCCTGAACTACAGGAGTTAAGAAGAATAGTAGTATCTTATCCATGAAAGAGAGCTTCTGAACATTCAGGATGAAGTCATCAGAACCTGCAATAATTTTTGCAACCTCTTGTGTATTTGCTGCAATTCCCTCACAATAACCATTTAACATTGCCTCTTCGGGAGTAAAGCTTAAAACCTTGTTGCTGTCTATAATCCCCTCAATATATATCGAAGGATCAACCATTGCCTCTGCAATTTTTGGATCTCTGCCATTAACCTCTGCAGTAGCTCTCATCATTGCCCTCATAAAGGACTGATACTTGTCAGGCATCACCTCACCTGTCTGATTAACAACCGTAGCCGCTCCAATACTCCCACCCTTTCTCATATATATGCTGTCGCATGCAATTGAGATGAGTGCACCTGCAGATGCCGCCTGATTGTTTATGAATGCTATCACCGGAATATGAAAGTTAAGAAGAGCTGTTCTCATGCTGTCTGCTGCATCAACTGCCCCTCCATATGTATTCAATTGAATTATTACCCAGTCGGCTTTCATCTCAGATGCTTCGGCCAACCCTTTAGAGAGCCTTTTTGCAGAGGATGCGTTAATCTCCTCTTTAATATCAATCACATAAAACATCGGCTGGCTGAACAGCGAAGTTGCAGATATCATCAGCGACAGTAACATTAAGGAAATTCTCATTTTTGGCATATTTTGTATTTCGAAGTAAATATAACCTGATTTTTTGTATTTTTGCTTAAAGTGACAAAATTACATTATTAACTTATACTCTTAAACAGATGAAAATCAAACGACTATTTTTAGCCGCTGCTCTTTTTTTAGCTTCTGTCTCACTGCATTCGCAGGTACCTTTTAAATATGTCAATCCTGACGATTCAGATTTTACCGAAAGTTGTACATCAATCGTAGTAGGTAAACAGGCAAGTGTAGATGGCTCTGTAATGACAGCTCATACATGTGACTCAAACTACAGAACCTGGCTTGAAATTGTAGGCAAAAAAAGTTTTAAACCCGGCGAAACCGAACCTGTATTCTGGGGTGCTCTCCACACAGAGGAGCCATGGGACAAAAGAAATGTAACTGAAAAGGGTCGTATACCCGCACCGGCCGAAACTTTCGCTTACCTTAATACTGCATATCCGTGTCTTAATGAAAAACAACTTGCAATAGGAGAAACCACAATTGTTGGCAGAAAAGAGTTTGTTAACGAAAATGGTCTCTTTTTGATAGAGGAGCTTGAAAGAATAGCTCTTCAAAGATGCTCAACCGCAAAGGATGCCGTTATTCTTATTGGCCGCCTTGCTGAGCAGTTTGGTTACGGTGATTCAGGGGAGTGTCTGACAATTGCTGATAAAAAAGAGGTGTGGCAACTTGAAATTTTCGGTTCCGGCCCTGGAAAACCATCTGCAATTTGGGTTGCACAAAGAATTCCGGATGACCATGTTGGCATTTCAGCCAATATACCAAGGATTTCACGCGTAAATTTCAATGATCCTGCCAATTTCATGTATAGCACCGATATAAAGGAGAGATGCAAAAAACTGGGCTTCTGGGACGGAAAAGAGGAGTTTATATTCTGGAAGATTAACAACGGAAGCAAGCCATTCTCTTATCGTGAATTTTTTGTTCTTAATACACTGGCTCCATCTTTGAATCTTAAGTATGATTCTGAGGAGCTGCCATTTTCCGTTAAACCGGATAAAAAGGTAGCTGTGAGAGATATAATTGCTCTTTATAGAGAGACTTACGAAGGTACAGATTGGGATCAGACTAAAAATCTTGCTGTTGAAGTTACCAGAAGAGATCGTGAAAGAGGTGAATATAAGGATACTGTAAGGCCTATATCAAACTTTATGAGTAACGATATGAGGGCACTTCTTAACCACATTAAGCCGGGTGTTACCGAAAGAATCAGAAACATTGCAGTTATACAGTGCTCATATTCACACATAATTCAGTTGAGAGACTGGTTGCCTGACGAAGTTGGTGGTATTGCATACTTCTCATTTGACAACCCTGCACAGAGCCCGAGGATTCCAATTTACTCCGGAACCAAATATCTGCCTGAGAGCTTTAAAGTTTGTGGTCAGCACAGATACCGCACCGATGCTGCAATATGGTCTTTCAGAGAGACAAACAGAATTGCAACAATCAACTGGAACAGAACAAGAGCCCTTTTGGAACCTCAGATTATGAAATTTGAAGATCTCTTATTTGAAATGGCTCCTATGATTGAAAAAAAGGCCACAGATCTGATTAAAGATGGTAAAATTGATGAGGCAAAACAACTTCTTACCGACCATACTCATAATTTTGCAATTGCTACAATGAAAAGATGGGAAGAGCTGAAAGCTGAATTGTGGACTATCTTTGCCAGAAGTATGTAGGTTATAGCTGATTGTGTAAATCGTATATAAAAAGGGGCAAATGCCCCTTTTTTTTTGTTTATATTATGATTAATTTTGCCGAGTTTATTTAATATCAAAACAGGAAAAAAATAATGCATCCAAACAAACCTGCTACCCTGCACCTGGAGAATGGTGCCGAATTTAAGGGACACTCTTTTGGTTACGACCAAGCCATTGATGGTGAGGTCGTTTTTTCTACCGCTATGGTGGGATATCCTGAAAGTCTGACTGATCCATCCTACTCCGGACAAATATTGTGCGTGACCTATCCCCTTGTTGGTAACTACGGTGTACCGGAGGATTCTGTTGAAGGTAATCTTTCCAAATTATTTGAATCTGAAAAGATTCACGTGCGAGGTTTGGTTATTTCTGATTACTCTTTCAAGTACAGTCACTGGAATGCTAAGAAGAGCCTTGATGAATGGCTTAAGGAACATAAAATTCCGGGAATATATGGAGTTGATACCCGTGAACTCACTAAAATACTGAGAGAGAAAGGTTCTATGCTTGGAAAGATAGTTCCTCAAGGGGCTAATCTTGAGATAATGGAAGATCCAAATCTTGTAAATCAGGTAGATGTTGTAAGTTGCAAAGAGGTTATAAGGTACGGTAACGAAGGTAAGAAGATAGTACTGGTGGATTGCGGAGTAAAGCACAACATTATAAGGTGTCTATTGAGAAGAGGTGTCCAAATTATAAGAGTTCCCTGGGATTATGATTTTTCAAAATTGGAATATGACGGACTATTTATCTCGAACGGCCCTGGAAATCCCGATTTCTGCGATATCACAGTTGAGAACATAAAAAAGGCCCTTAGTGAAGATAGACCAATATTTGGTATCTGCATGGGTAATCAACTTCTCTCGAAAGCGGGTGGTGCACAGACATTTAAACTCAAATACGGACATCGCAGCCACAATCAACCTGTAAGAATGGTTAACACAACCAGATGTTTCATAACCTCTCAGAACCACGGATATGCTGTTGATAATAACACTCTTGGCAGCGATTGGGAACCCCTTTTTATAAATATGAATGACTCAACAAACGAAGGTATAAAACATAAATCAAAACCATTCTTCTCTTGTCAGTTTCACCCTGAGGCCTCAAGTGGCCCTACTGATACTGAGTTTCTATTTGACGATTTTATTAAACTACTCTAATTTAACAAGATGGATAAAAATATTAAAAAGGTACTTTTACTCGGTTCAGGAGCATTGAAGATTGGCGAGGCAGGTGAATTTGACTACTCCGGTTCTCAGGCACTTAAGGCTATGAAGGAGGAGGGAATCGAAACGGTACTCATTAACCCCAATATTGCTACTGTTCAGACATCCGAAGGTGTAGCCGACAAAATTTACTTTTTGCCTGTTACCCCCTATTTTGTTGAAGAGGTAATCAAAAAGGAGAAACCTCAGGGAATTCTGCTGGCATTCGGAGGTCAGACTGCCCTAAACTGCGGTGTTGAACTTTATAAAACGGGAGTGCTTGAAAAATACAACCTTAAGGTACTTGGTACTCCGGTTCAGTCCATTATGGATACTGAGGACAGAGAACTCTTTGTAAGAAAACTTGATCAGATAGATGTAAAAACCATCAAAAGTCATGCAGTAGAAACTATAGAAAATGCCAAAATTGCTGCAAAGGATCTTGGATACCCGGTTATCTTAAGGGCAGCTTATGCTCTTGGTGGTCTGGGCAGTGGTTTCTGTGACAATGAGGATGAATTGGACATTCTTGCCGGAAAGGCCTTTTCATACTCTACTCAGGTACTGGTCGAAAAATCCCTTAAAGGTTGGAAAGAGATTGAATATGAGGTTGTAAGAGACTGTTATGATAACTGCATTACAGTATGTAACATGGAAAACTTTGATCCCCTGGGAATCCACACTGGAGAAAGTATTGTGGTTGCGCCTTCTCAGACTCTTACAAACAGTGAGTATCATATGCTCAGAGAGCTCTCTATTAAGATAGTAAGACACATTGGAATCGTGGGCGAGTGTAACGTACAATATGCATTCGACCCTTATTCAGAGGACTATAGAGTTATTGAAGTAAACGCAAGGTTGAGCAGATCTTCGGCACTTGCCTCTAAAGCAACCGGTTATCCTCTTGCATTTGTTGCTGCAAAGTTAGGTTTGGGATATGGTCTGTTTGAACTTAAAAATTCAGTGACTAAAACAACGCCTGCATTCTTTGAACCGGCTCTCGACTACATTGTGTGTAAAATACCAAGATGGGATCTCTCAAAATTCCAGGGTGTTTCCAGAGAGATTGGTTCAAGTATGAAGAGTGTTGGTGAGGTTATGGCTATTGGCCGCAGCTTTGAAGAGGCAATTCAGAAGGGATTGAGGATGATTGGCCAGGGTGCCCACGGGTTTGTGGCTAACAGAGAGATAATTGTCGAAGATATTGACAAATCGCTCAGAGAGCCAACCGATAATCGTATATTCGTAATTTCCAAAGCTTTTCAAAAGGGCTATACTGTTGATCAGATTCATGAGCTTACAAAGATTGACAGATGGTTCCTTGATAAACTCCAAAATATTGTTCTCACTTCTAAAAAGCTAAGTGCCCTTGAAGAGATTGAGGAGCTAAGCGACCAACTGCTGTTGAAGGCCAAAAAAGAGGGATTCTCCGATTTCCAGATAGCAAGGCTAATATTTAAAGACAGAACCGATCCCGATATCACTGCATCCTTGATCAGGACTATCAGGAAGGAGAGAGGCATTAAGCCCGTTGTTAAGCAGATTGACACTCTTGCTGCAGAGTATCCGGCTCAGACAAATTACCTGTATCTTACCTATAACGGAACTGCAAATGATGTCAAGTATCTTGGTGATCATAAATCTATTATAGTATTAGGTTCAGGCGCATATCGTATCGGCAGTTCAGTTGAATTTGACTGGTGTTCGGTTAATGCTCTTCAAACAATAAGAAATACCGGATGGAGAGGTGTGATGATCAATTACAACCCGGAAACAGTCTCTACCGATTACGATATGTGCGACCGTCTATACTTTGACGAACTCACATACGAAAGGGTTATGGATATTTATGAGCTTGAGAACCCTCATGGAATGATAGTTTCGGTGGGCGGTCAGATTCCAAATAACCTTGCCTTGAAATTGGACAAGTCAGGAGTTAACTTATTGGGAACAAGCGCAAAAAGCATTGATAATGCTGAAGACAGACATAAGTTTTCTTCTATGCTTGACAGATTGGGAGTTGATCAGCCAAGATGGAAGGAGCTCACTACCCTGCATGAAGTAAATGAGTTTGTAGACATCGTTGGATTCCCTGTTTTAGTAAGACCATCTTATGTGCTTTCAGGTGCTGCAATGAACGTTTGCTCAAACAATAGTGAGTTGGAGCAATTTTTGAAGTTAGCGGCCAATGTCTCTAAAAAACACCCTGTTGTAGTATCAGAATTCATTCAAAACGCCAAAGAGATTGAACTTGATGCTGTTGCAAAAAATGGCGAGATAATAGCCTATGCAGTTTCGGAACATATTGAGTTTGCCGGGGTTCATTCCGGTGATGCTACTATACAGTTTCCTCCTCAAAAGTTATATGTTGAGACATCACGCAGAATTAAGAAGATTGCCAGAAGAATTGCCGAAGAACTTAACATAACCGGCCCTTTTAACATACAATTCCTTGCAAAGGAGAATGATATTAAGGTTATCGAGTGTAACCTAAGGGCATCAAGAAGTTTTCCTTTTGTTTCTAAAGTTCTTAAAATTAACTTTATAGAACTTGCGGCAAAAGTTATGACCGGCACAGAGGTTACCCCTCCTTCCAATAGTGCATTTGATCTTGACTATGTGGGAATTAAAGCTTCTCAGTTTTCGTTTTCACGTCTTCAGAAAGCCGATCCTGTGTTAGGTGTAGATATGGCTTCTACCGGAGAGGTAGGTTGTATAGGTGACGATACCAACGAGGCAATATTAACTGCTATGCTCTCAGTCGGATACAGAATACCTAAGAAGAATATTCTTATTTCCAGCGGTTCGGCAAAACAAAAGGCAGATCTTCTAATGGCATCTAAACTGCTGTCACAAAAGGGTTATAACCTATATGCAACCGGAGGCTCGCACAAATATTTGATAGATAACAATATTCCTGCGACTTTGGTCCATTGGCCAAGTGAACCGGATATGCAGCCTCAGGCTATGCAAATGCTAAAGGAGAAGCAGCTTGACTTTGTTATAAACATCCCCAAAAACCTCACCCAGATTGAACTGGAAAATGGTTATAAAATCAGGAGAGCAGCAGTGGATTTTAATGTTCCGCTCATCACAAACGCTCGTTTGGCCTCGGCTTTTATTATCGCTTTCTGCTCAATGAACATTGAGGATATTCAGATCAAAAGCTGGGATGAATACAAAACTTATTAATCTTGTTTATAGTTGAATACAAAAAGCTCCTCAAGTTTTGCTTGAGGAGCTTTTTTCAATTATTTGCCTGCCTTTTAAACCTCTTCAGAAGGTGGCAGAAGAGCGTTTGTCTCATCGTCTGATATCAGTTTTACATCGGGAATACCCATGGTCTCTACACTGCTCAGTTTTCTCTGGATTGCTCTGGTTCTTGTGCCAACTAATTTGTCAATATCATCAAGTCCTCCCTGAATATTTTTTTGGGCCTTCTGCAACAAATCACCAAAGGTTGAAAACTCCTTCTTGACAGCTCCCAGTATATTCCAGACCTCTCCGCTCCGCTTCTCAATCGCAAGTGTCCTGAATCCCATCTGAAGGCTGTTCAGTATTGCGGCAAATGTTGTAGGACCGGTAATAAGTACTTTGTATTTAGTCTGAATCTCTTCCAGTAGTGCAGCCTTTCTGACAACCTCGGCATATATACCTTCGAAAGGAAGAAACATTATGGCAAAATCTGTTGTCGCAGGCGGGTTGATGTACTTTTCGGATATATCTTTAGCCATAAGTTTGATGGCGTTTTCAAGTGCCTTTTGCTCTTTCTCTATAAGAATAAGATCACCGGTATCGTATGCGTTCTGAAGTGTTTCATAATACTCTTTTGGGAATTTTGCATCTACCGGGAGCCATACATGTTTGTTATGACCCTCTTTGCCCGGCAACTTTATGGCAAATTCTACAAAGTCTCTGCCTGATTGTTTGGTCTTTACATTTGATTCAAATTGCTCGGGTGCGAGAATCTGTTCCAGCAACATCGAAAGTTGAACCTCTCCTATTCCACCCCTCATTTTCACATTGCTGAGTACTCTTTTTAATCCACCTACATCCTGCGCCAAAACCTGCATCTCTCCCAACCCTTTTTGAACCTCAATAAGCTGTTTCCCTACAGTTTCAAAACTTCTTCCCAATCTTTCGCTTAATGTTTTTTCCAACTTCTCCTCAACTGTTGCCCTAATATGTTCAAGCTTCTTTTCAGTGTTGATTATAAGCTCGCCCTGCCGCTTTTCAATTTGATCAAGTTTTTCCTTTTGAATCTCACCAAGCATATTCATTGATTTATCCGAAGACTCCCTCATAAGTGAAAAATTCTGATTTAATGAGTCTGAAAATCTGGATAGTGACAGTGTAACATCCTCTCTGTTTTCACGATTAAGGCGTTGAAGTTCCTGCAGAAGAAATCTTTGCTCCTCTCTGCTTCGCTTGTTCATATTAACTACTATGATTATCAGGATGATATTGACGATTAGTAGTATTCCCGGCAGAATGAAGCTCAGTGTTGTATTCATAATTTGGTGATTTTCTGAAGTTGATTATTCTTACAAATGAACCAAAATTTGAGTATATTTGCAATAGTAACACATCACTAATTTAGAACATGATACTAAATAAACAGGTTGGCGTTTTCCTCAATTTAGTACATTGCCAGTTTAAGCAATATCTTAACAAGATATTTACTAAACACGGGTTTAACCTTACTCCCGAGCAGTTTCTCGTAATGGATACTCTTTGGGATGAGGGGGTATTGTCACAACAGCAGATTGCCGATATTCTTGTCAAGGATAAAAACTCTGTTACAAAGCTGATTGATGCATTGGAAAAGAAAGATCTTGTTTACAGATTGACCGACAATCAGGACAGAAGGCTTAATAAAATACATCTCACTGAACATGCTAAATCAATTAAGGATGAGATCACTGAGGTAGCAATTAATTCCACCAACTCTATTATCAGAGATATACCAAAGGAGGAGCTTGTAGCTTTTATTAAAGTTTTAAACAAAATGTCGGAAAACATCTTATCCGACGATCAATCCGGCAATGAATAATTATCTTACCCCTAAAGAGGTTCTGGAATATACTGAGGAGACCGGCTATCAAAAGGCATTTATGCCTTTCAGAAGATCTGCCCTTCTCGCATTTCTCGCAGGGCTTTTTATAGCTCTTGCGTCGGTTGGAAGTAATGTTGTTGCCTACGGAATTGAAAATACAGGCATGGCAAAATATCTTGCAGGGCTAATCTTTCCTGCAGGCCTTATTTTGGTTGTTGTGGCCGGAGCCGAACTCTTTACAGGCAATAACCTGATCTCTGTTGCTGTTTTGTCTAAGAGGGTAAAACCCGGAAAATATTTAAGTAATCTGGTGCTTTTATGGGTAGGGAATCTTGCAGGTTCTGTTTTTGTCGCAATTCTTATCTATTTATCAGGGCAACTTGATTTTTCCGGAGGTTTGCTGGGGGCCTACACTGTTAAAGTTGGAGTAATTAAAACCAGCATGTCATTTACTGAGCTCTTTACTTCAGGAATTCTATGCAACATACTGGTATGTCTGGCTGTCTGGATGGCCTATGCTGCCAAGGATATTGCAGGTAAGTCTATTGCAATTTTCTTTCCCATCTGGCTATTTATTGCCTCAGGATATGAGCACAGTGTTGCTAATATGTACTACTTATCTGCTGCTTTACTTGCGAAGCTTAATCCCATTTATGTAACACTTGCCCAGACTGATTACGGTTTAACCGCTGATTCACTTTCAAATCTCACCATAAGCGGAATGTTATTTACAAATCTTATCCCGGTCACATTGGGTAATCTTGCCGGAGGAGCGCTTTTTGTTGGCGCATGGTATTGGTGGGCTTATAAAAAATAAAATTACCATTGCACTTTATGACAAATTACAAACTAAGAAATTATGCAGATGGAAATCTGTTTGAAGACACCGGATGGTTACTTTCAGATCCTTCATACAACAAACCATCACTTATAAGGGCCATTTACGAGAAGAAACAGATAGATGTTGGAGATGATTCTCTTGGTATTTATAAGTTTTCTGATTGGTTGCCTATAAACAGAACTCTTGAAGGTTCATCTGCTACTGTTACATATAAAAGCAAAAAACTTGCTTCTAAACTGGGTCTCAGTAACCTTTTAATAAGTTTTAGCGGTTACTGGCCTGAGATCGGAGCTAACATGACAACATGCTCATTTAAAGAGACTGAAGCATATTCAGTTTGTGCAAGACTTGAGCTGAATCATGCGGGTATTATGGTTGTAGCCTCGGCAGGTAATACGGCAAGAGCTTTTGCCAAAGTCTGTTCGGAAAACAATATTCCCCTTTTATTGGTAGTCCCTGAAGATAATCTGGACGCTTTGTGGTTTAGTAAAGTGCCCTCCGATTGTGTTAAGTTAATATGTACACCAAAAGGGTCAGATTACTTTGATGCAATAGACCTTTCAAATAAAATTTGCAAATCGTCTCTTTTTTTTGAGGAGGGCGGAGCCAGAAATGTTGCCAGACGTGATGGAATGGCAACAACAGTGCTTTCTGCAGCCGTTTTTTGCGGTCAGATTCCCGATTATTATTTTCAGGCAATCGGGAGTGGCACCGGGACTATTGCTGCCTGGGAGGCCAATCTGAGGCTAATTGAAGATGGTCGCTTCGGTAATAAAAAAATGGTACTGCTTCCATCACAGAATGAACCATTTACTCCAATGTACGATGCATGGATGGCAGGGTCAAGAGATATTACATATACTAATGAAGATGAGGCGCGTAAAAATGCTCTAAAAATTGCTGCCAAGGTGCTTTCCAACAGAAGACCTCCCTACGGTGTACCCGGTGGTCTGTTTGATGCACTATCCGACACCTGTGGATCAATAGAGAAGGCCACAAACAGTGAATTGGAATATGCTTTGGCCATTTTTGAAGAGTGTGAAGGTATAGATATCCATCCTGCAGCAGGAGTTGCTCTTGCCGGTATGATTAAGTCGTTGAATTCAGGCAAAGCTCACAGAGACTCACTTCTTATGCTTAACATCACGGGAGGAGGTGAAAAGAGGTTTAAAAGTGACTTTAATCCCGTATCACTTAAACCGCACAAAGTAATAAGCAATCATTTGGAACTTTCTGAGATTGTAAAGGAGGCTGAGTTACTTTTTACTTGATTAAAGGGATATAATTGCTACATTTGCCGCTTCTTAAAAAGGACATCTAATGAAGTTCAGTTTCAAATCTATTTTTTGGCCAAAATTATTTGACCTGATCATTAATAAAAGATACGACAAAAAGACCTTTATGTCGGATCTTATCGCCGGGGTTATTGTTGGTATTATTGCTCTTCCTCTTGCAATTGCATTCGGAATAGCTTCGGGAGTAACACCTCAGCAAGGTCTTATAACAGCAATTGTCGCAGGGCTTCTTACTTCGGTTTTCGGGGGTTCAAGATTTCTCATCGGCGGACCAACAGGTGCTTTTATCGTTATTGTGTACGGCATTGTAAGTCAATACGGTATATCAGGGTTAATTATCGCAACCGTTTTGGCAGGTGTGATTCTGGTTATGATGGGGGTTTTTAAACTCGGAAACATCATTAAATTTATTCCCTACCCCATTGTAGTTGGTTTTACAAGTGGTATTGCTCTTGTAATCTTTTCAACACAAATAAAAGATCTGTTAGGACTTCAAATATCAGACTTACCTGCAGACTTTATTCCAAAATGGGGCGTTTACCTCAGGAATATCTCAACAATAAATCCCTATGAAACAACTTTGGGTATCTTCTCTCTTTTGGTTATTGTTTTTTGGCCTAAAGTAAACAAGAAATTTCCGGGCTCGCTTGTTGCTATTGTTCTGGGAACAGCAGGAGCAATAATCATTTCGAAAATATCCGGTGTTGACTTTGCTACAATAGGAAGTAAGTTTCCTGAATTGGCCGGAGGCATCCCTTTGCCAAGGCCACAAACTCCAAATATTAATTTCGCAACAATCAGAGAGTTGTTCCAGCCTGCAATCACGATAGCCATTCTATGTGCAATAGAGTCACTCCTTGCCGCAATGGTTGCAGACGGTGTTACAGGTAAAAAACATGACTCAAATACCGAATTAATAGGACAGGGAATAACAAACATCATTACTCCGTTTTTCGGAGGAATTCCCTCTACCGGGGCAATAGCCCGAACGATGGCAAATATCAATAACGGTGGTAAGACTCCCATTGCCGGTATAATTCATGCTATGGTGTTGCTTCTTATATTCCTGTTTCTGATGCCTTATGCGGTTTATATCCCATTGGCTACTTTAGCTGCAATACTCATAATCGTGGCCTATAACATGAGCGAATGGAGGACTTTTGCATATCTGCTTAAGGGACACAGGGCCGATGTTGCCGTACTTGTTATTACATTCCTCCTAACAGTTCTCATAGACCTGACTGTGGCTATTGAAGTGGGTGTAGTACTGGCAATCATTCTCTTTGTTAAAAGGATCTCAGAAACATCAAGCATTACTGTTATTGAGCAAAGGGTTTCAGGTAGTGAGTCTGATGAAGCTCCAAACGAAATTGATCTGATTGCCATCCCAAGGGGTGTGGAGATATACGAAATAGACGGTCCATTCTTTTTTGGACTGGCTAGCAAGCTTGATGAAATTGACAGAGAATCTTATCATCAGATCAAGGTAAGGATAATAAGAATGAGGAGAGTACCTTTCATTGACTCAACGGGGTTAAACAACCTTAGAAACCTATGGAAGAGGTCAAGAAAAGAGCGCATACAGATTATTCTTTCCGGAGTTAATTCTCAGGTATTTGAATCGATGTCAAAAGCGGGATTTGTAAGTGAGATTGGCAGGGAGTATATCTTCCCGCATATTCAGCTTGCCCTTGATAAAGCAAATGAAATTGTGAAAAAGAGTGAGGAGAGTAAACGATTCAAACCTTCAGGAAATGTATTTTAAAAAACTCTCATATGCACCTAAGACCAGAGGCGTTATAATAATATTAATTGCAAATATCTTTTTTGCTGTTAATATGCCTGTTTCAAAAGAGATTACTCCTGAATGGATAGATCCTTTCGGACTCTCTCTGCTACGTATATCATTTGCATTCGTCTCTTTTTTCATCCTTTCTCTTGTTCTTAAATCAAAACAAAAATTCAGCCTTAAAGAGCACTTCACCCTTATGTTGTGCGGACTTTTAGGTACCACTTTGAATCAAATGTCATTTTTGGGAGGACTGGCAAGAACTTCGCCGGTAGATGCATCACTCATCATTACTATTACTCCAATTCTGACAATGCTTTTTGCCGCACTCATTATTAAGGAGCCCATTACCTTTAAAAAGGCTTTTGGTGTTTTGGTGGGCCTTAGCGGAGCTTTTCTAATCCTTTATGCCTCATATAACGGCCAT
>JAUYTX010000096.1 GCA_030695025.1 Bacteroidales bacterium
TGAGATTGAAAAGAAATGGACTATGCCAATAAGGAACTGGGCGATAGTCCTGAATCAGTTTATACTTATATTTGATAACAGAATTTTATTGTAATTATGAAACCTCAATTATCGTTTACACAAAATTCTGGACAGTGCCCACATCACTTTGCTAATGGTAAAATCTCCTTTGTTTAAATAGCAAAAAGCGTTTTTAAAACGAATGAAAGCTCAATGCAACAAAAGCAACCCCTTTTCAAAGGGAAACAGCTCGTATTACCAATAGCACGGCCTTTTCAAAAGGACCCTATTACAACAATTAAGGCTGCAATTGCAGCCTTAATTGTTTAGTTTCGTCTAATCCTCATTCAGGTAACCTCCCACACCGTTGTTAAGCTTATAATCACCAATCAGTAATTCCGGAGAGAGATTCAATCTGTATGTTAATTTGCGAATCATCTGGATTGTGAGTCTTCTTCTTCTATTTAGTATTTCGGAAACTCTGTTTTTACCACCTAATTCATTTACCAGATCCGCCTGCTTAAGTTGCATCTGCTCCATCCTGATTTTAATAGCTTCAATCGGATCCGGAGCATCTATTGGATAATGTTTCTTCTCATATTCATCTATTAAAAGGCCCAATACATCAGCTTCATCGCTCTCTGCACTTCCAGGATGTGCGCTAAAAATTACTTCAAGCCTTTTCAATGCTTTAAAATAATCAGCCTCAGTCTTTATCGGTTTTATAATCATCTCTTGCCGTTTTAAATTGTGTTTGCATCAATCTTATCTATAGTGATGGTAGATAGTCTAAATTACTTGAATTTTACCACCTGAAGTACAGGGTTATCGTTTTCGGTCAACTTGTCGGTTATTCTCTTTAGGGTGTCGGGGAGATTGGCGTAATTATCCATCAGTGTCTTGTAACTGAGACATCTTACTAAATAATTATGATTCAATGTTGTACCTTCGAAAAAGAAAGCATAATTAAGAGATTCTATAAAATGGGTATTGAAAGAGCCATCCGGGTTCTTACTCATAATCCCTTTGGCAAGATCAAACAGTTTGTTTTGGATTTTATCGTAGGCAAAAAGTTTTAATTGCTTTTCTTCTAACCGAATCATAGTCTGAAATCTAGGTTGAGAATAAAGGAAAATGTACCTATCGTTCTCAATAACCGGGTATATGCCATTTTCTTCTTTATTGGAATAACTGGATACATCAACAAAACGAGGCGATATTTCCAGAGATTTGCTAATATGATAGGTTGTGTCTGAACAGATGCTAAAGAAGTAAACTCCATTGTCAGTTTTGACTATAGCCTTAGACGATCCCCATGATTGATTTGCATCGTATATTCTCTCAAAGCTCAAATCCGGGAAATCAATGAGAGACAAGCTATCAATATCTATAAGGCTCATGGTCCTGCCGGACTTTCTTATTCTGCCTGCCCCGGATAACCCGGTAGGAACAATATAGGTTACCCTCGGGTTATACCCTAGCAAAGTGTTATCATTTATTAGATCCATGTTCCTGATTCTTAGCCTCTCCGAGAAATCGGCAGATCTTTTGAAGTTTCCATTTGTATCATAAACAATTATACGGTCTTGCATTGAACTATTTATAAATACTTCACCCCTTAAAGTATCTACCGCATAGGTGAATGGTGCCATAAATTCACCCGGCCCCCGCCCTTTGTTTCCGATACTGTATAATGGGTTTCCTTCGTAATCATAGACAATTATCTTAGGATCGTCTAAATTGCCATTATTCAGATAGAACTTATTACGGGTAGCAAAAAAATGGCGGCCATAAGCAGAGTTAATAAAGACAGTATCCTCGCCCAACTTTAATGGAATGTATCTGATTTCTGCAATTTCGCCCAGGTCAAGGTTTAGTTGCGGATACTTCCTGAATGCATCAATCTCAATTATTCCATTTGCGGATTTTTTATTTGAACATGAGACAATAATGAACATTAAGAATAATACTAACAGAAAATCTGCCAACTTAAATTTTTTCATATTCTCTATGCTTTAATTTAACGGTGCTTTGATATTCAATAACAAATGAAATGCTCAACAAACTGACTATAAAAGTAGTTAAACATACTTATACAACAAAACATAAAAAAATGACCTCCGTGGAGGTCATTTTTTTTAGTATCAGCGGTTAAATTAAATAGTTCGTTTGGGTCTAAAAGAATTTTGCTCTGTTATCAACAACTTTTGCAGCCTTCTCAAGAATTGTAGGTATCATTTGAACCTGATATCCGAACACTTGATTTGCTCTCGCTTTTGCATCGTCTTCTGTAAAGAATGCACCTGTTTCACGTGAATCAACTGTAAAGATATATGCTCCGATATTTCCGGCAACCGGTCCTACAAGAGTATTTGGAGTTGCTCCGGCAACAAAACCTATGAATTTAGGGTCAAATTGCTGCGATCCCGGAGCGCCGAATGATACACCTGTCTGCTTGCTTACGGTTGTTCCCAATACCTCTGCAATTGCCTCCAGAGAGGTTAGTCCTGCCGTTTTCTCTTTAACAGAAGCAACCAGTTTCTCATTAGCTTTATCTCTTCTCAGGATTGATGCAATATCCTTCTCAACATCTGCAAGTGCCGGAACTCCCTTCTCTCTTACCTTAGTCAGGGAAACTATAAAGAAGTATTTGTTATCAACAGATATTATCTGAGAAACATCACCTACCTTAGCTTCGTATGCCCATCTTGCTATCTCCCTTGTATTAGGGTAGTTGGCTATACTCTTTGCACCCTCTGCTATATTATATGCCGGCATCGGGAATATATTCATCTCTTTTGTGACTTCGTTAAACTTCTCAATCTTTCCTTCAGATCTTGAAGCAAGTTCGTTTGCCTTTGCATAAAAACCCTGGTAAGTTTCTCTGCCCGCTACTGCTGCCTTTTCAAGAACTGCAAGCTGAACCTTGCTGATTGGCTTAGTTCTCTCCTTCACCTTTATGATGTGAAGTCCATACTGTGTCTCATGGGTAAACAGTTTGCCGGGAGTTGCAACGAAGCATGTGTCAAAGCCGGGAATCATGGCGCTTTGTGTCAGCCAACCGATTTCACCCGGAATTGTATTAGGATTCTTGTCAAGCGAGTTCTCAGCAGCTACCTGTGTAAAGTCGGCACCCTTTTCAATAAGTGCAATAAGACTGTCGGCACCTTTCTTGGCAGCGGCTTTGTCCTGGTTTGGAAGCAGAATATGCTGAACATAAACCGAATCAGGCATCTGTTTGATTGAGTTGATTCTTGCTGACTTGAATGTATTTCCCTCTTTGAAAACAGGGAGAACATCTGAGTATTTTGCTTTGAAGGCAAAACTGTCAAGTACCGGTGATTTTGATGCAAGCTCTCCTGCTTTATAGTAGTAAGTGTCAAGTGGTTTGTCTGAGTTGCGTGCAAGGAAAAGTCTCAGGTTGTCTGAAGTAGAAAATTCTTCCATCAGCTTTTCAATGTCATCTTCGGCAGCGTTAATATCCTCCATTGAAGGAACAACCTCAAAAAGCACATATTCCAGATCTCTGCTTGCAGGCTGATCAAAATTGTGTTTGTGCTTGTTGTAGTAGTCTCTTACCTCCTGCTTCGAAACAACAATTGATGTGTCCTCTGCAAATGAGTAAGGCTGAACAATAAATGATACGTCAGATGTGATGTTGTTGTCCTCTATGCTTCTTCTGAGTTCAACCGGATTCTGTATGTTGCTCTTGGCAAGCAGTGTAACATATTTGCCAACAAGTTGATCTACCTTCATGTTTTTCTCAAGGTAATCCCAGTATGTTGCAAGATTGCCTGATTCGTCCATAGGAATCGCTTTAATAAACTGGACCAAAAGGTTTCTGTCAAACATTCCGTTTTCTCCAACGAATGCCTGCTCCCTTGCAAGTACCTGCGAGATATTCTTTCCCTGACTCAGGTCAAACATCTCCTCATCACCAACTGCGATGCCTGCCGACTCGATAAATGGAATAATCACATTGTCGCTAAGCAGATCCTGCCATGCACTTCTGATAATCATTTCAGATGTTTGCTCATCAATTGACGCCGTTCCGGAAACTATCTGGTTAATCCGGTTAAAGTAGTCGATCCTTTTTTGAAAATCTTGATAAGATATTGATTTCCCTTTCATCTCTCCCACATCGTATTTCGAAGAGAAAACAGAAAATGCCGATTGTAATGTGTCAGCGTCTATTATAAATGAAAGAAGTGCCAATCCGATGATTGCTGTGATAAAGACACCCATTTTGACGCGGATCTTCTCGAGAACTGCCATTTTGTTATTGTTTTATTTGTTTATTTTCTTGTAAGGCGCGAAGATAGTAATTTTTTATTAATGAATAATCCTATTCAGCCACAATTCGCAGGGATACGCTCTCTACGCGGTTTATGGTTGTTTTCAGAATGGAGAATTCAAATTTTTCATATTTCAGTTGCTCACCCTCAACCGGAATATTTTCATTAAACCACGTTATGAAACCTCCAAGCGTTTCATAGTCGTCATTCTCCGGAATATCAAGATCGTAGGCTTTATTCAGGTATTTAATCTCCAGGCGGGCAGAGAATATAAATTCATTCTCTGAAACTCTCTTTTCAATAAGATCTTCTTTGTCCAGTTCGTCTGAAATTTCTCCAAATATCTCTTCAATCAGATCTTCAAGAGTGACAATTCCTGCAGTACCTCCGTACTGGTCGTTCACTACAGCAATAGAGCGTTTGTTTTTAATAAGATTAGCAAGCAATGTCTGGGCATCCATCTCTTCGGGAACAAAGTCAATATCCCTTATAATCTCCCTGATTGGTTTTCCACCCGAGAAGAGGTCTTTTGAGTGCACATATCCGGTTATGCTGTCAAGATTCTCTCTGTAAACAATTATACGGGAGTATTTAGATTCGGCAAATTGCGCAAGGAGAGTCTCAATTGATGCATCCTGGGGAATTGCGCAAATCTCTGTACGTGGTATCATACACTCCCTTACCTTTACTTCTGAAAAGTTGAGGGCGTTCTGAAATATTACCATCTCTCCAGATACCTCTCTCTCCTGAATTGCAGGAGTATTATCTCTCTTTACAAAGGGTGAAAAAAATACAAAAAAGGCTTTTATGAGAAAATAGAGGTTTTCCAGAATTGAGTGGCCGTTGAATGATGCAACCGCCATGGGTAAAATTTTTGTAAGAATAAGAAGTCCAAAAAAAGCAATAGCAATAGCAGTAAAGAGACCGGAGAAGATTGATGCCAGAGAGACAACTGCAATTACAAGAAAAAGATTATAGGCCAGCCTGAGTGATGCCTTAAGCTCTCCCTCTCTCTCGAGTAAATCCTCAAGAACAACCGCATACCGCTTACCCTGTTTTTTATCCACCTCATATCTGAGCCTGTTGAATGAGTTTAACGCACTCTCAAGGGCCGAAATCAGTGCCAGAACAATAACAGATACCGATGTTATGATTATTGCCGTATTCATTATTATTTTTTCAGTAAAGGTCCTATGAAGTTAACGGTATCAATATAGGAAATTTCTGTGGAATCTCTGTTAACTATAGCATAACTGTCGAACGGCCTTTGTATAACTGCATTTCTTGCCATGTCGTCGGACTCCATTCCATAGCCCTGCATAAACATATCGGGTGTGTAGAGCTTAACCCATGTATGGGTGTAAATTCTTTGAGTAAGACGGTTCCAGAACAGGGTATCGGTCTCCATCTTCTCTCCCTTAACAAAGTTGTTGATGACAACATTACCATATGCCTCCCAAATTTCTGCCTCAGATTTTTCATTGATGTGTTTGGCATAGTCAGCCCTGATCTTGGTCTCAAGCAGTCCCTCTGCCGAAAAACCTTTAAGGACTATTCCGGATGGGAACACATCATAAGGGGTCTCAGCCTCGGAGTATCTCTCCATAACGGGAGCCTCAACAACATAGGATGTTATTCCTCTTGTAAACTGCACAACAGTCATTCCCTCTACTCTTTGCGAAGGGGTGTCTCCGGTTGTTAAAATTTCAGCTACAGGTATATCATCCTTGCATGAGAAAAGAATGGTAGCAATCACCATAGTGACTGCTACCATTAATATTTTTGCCCCATTTAAAGAGCCTCTCTTCATTATTGTTTTCTTGTTCTCACGGTTGTGTTCTCTCTCATACCTCCGCAACTTACGGTGTATGAAGTTCCGTCAATAATACCATACATAAATGCATCTTCCTGTGCAGGGAAATACTGGCTGTACGCAGAGATATATCTCGAAGCCTCCTCTGCAATTGTAGGATCGGCATTTCTCGCTCTTATAAGATAGTCAACGGCTACCCAGTATTTTGCTCTGGCTTCAACCTCATTACCCTGGCATCTCATACTACCCCAAACCAAGCCCAGAATCAGATTCGCTCTGCCTGAAACAGCTGAATTTTTTTGAATTGCCATTTTTGCATACTCTGCAGCTTTATTTATATTTTCGAGTTTTTGCATGTAGTAGTTTGACAGCTCAATAAGCATGTTTGCATCCTGATCGTCAGTAGATTGGTCGCTTTCAATAGCTTCAAGCAGCAATTTAACAGCGTTTTGGTGGTCATTATTGCCGGCATAGAGTCTGTACAGATAATATGCACTCTGGAAACTTGGTTCAATTCGGTGCATTGCCTGAACTGCGCTAAGAAAAAGCGGCTCTGTTGTACAATCGGCATCACTTAGCAGTTTAACAATATTGTTTATGAGCGCTCTGTCATCCGGATTGGCGTTATATCTTGGTGTGAAAAGATGAACAATGTTTGCACAACTTGCAACTCCGCTGTTTGCAAAAAGGTTGTCAATATCTCTTTTAATCTGATCTGCATCAGGATGTTTTGCTGCTATCTGGGCATCAATCAGCGGAGTAAGAGACGAATATGTCTCCATCACCACGTCTGCATCAACCTTTTCAACAGAATACAAATTGAGTATCTTCTGCATTTTAGTCAGAAGAAGCGCTGGCTGAGTCTTATCTTTTGATATTGCTATTGCTTCGTCAATAGTTTTTAAAATCGCCTCAGGTTCATCGAATTTATACTCTATCATGTCATAAACCTTAAACTCGGCAGCAGATGAGGCAGAATTTGGAAAGTGCTTTATTCTCAGATCAAACATCAGGAAAAGAGAGTCAACCAAGGCATTTTTAACCTGAGGATTGGCTTTGTTCTTTTCAATGAGATATCTGAAAATTCTCTGCCCATCTGTGTAAATACTTTGTCTTACACCGGCATCGCAGTGTAGAAAAGCTCCCCTCCAGTTCGCAGCAGCATCGTTCAGATTGCCCTGGTCCACATCTGTCTTCAGATAGTTTAGAAATTTTAAACATTCGGGACTCTGGCTGGCCAGGCTGCCTTGTGCAAAACCTATGGTCGCTGCCAGTGACAGGAATGTAATGGTTAATAAAAATCTAACTTTTTTCATGATCATTTAATTATATTATTCCCGGTAATTAATCGTATCTGTATTTTATAAACCAAATATCGTGCAGTGAGAAACTAATGTTAAACATTACATATCTCTCCCTTATAAGGTTATTTTTCAATGAGCCTCTTTGCCCCATATCAAGCGACAGTCCCAGACCGTTGTACAGCCTGAGCACAGGCAGTGTGGCACCAAGTGTTATACCCATTGAGTTAATCTGATTGCCGTTAACTTTCATGTAGGTGTTTTCGTAGTATGCTCCACCTCTGTAAGTAATTCTTCTTGAGTAGTAACGGATATCGTATCTGTTTGGTATATATTCAAAACCAACCCTGAATGAATTGCTTACGGCAGGAGAGAAATCTACTCCCGGTGTAGGGCCGAAACTTACGCTGCTCCAGTCCTGACGAATATAGTCCGCACCAACAAGCCATTTATCTTTTTTTCTGAGGGTTATACCTAATCCCAGTTCAGAAGGAATCTCCATTTGTGTATTATCAGATACATTATGATATACAGTATCCCTTACTCCGGTAACACCGGTTGCGTAGGCATATTTTGTAAGATCTCCTTTAAGTTTTGTTCCGGTAAGCCATGTTGCTCCAACAGTAAGTTCGGTATCCTTTTTAACCTCCTTGTGGTATTGCAATCCGAATTTTGCAGCCATCGAGCTTACAACATAGTCCATTCCGGTATTTATTGTTCTGTAGGTTGAGTTGGTAACAAACAGCACATCAGAGTAGCGGTCAATTGTTCCGAAGTAATTAATACCCTCTGCACCAATCGAAAAATCTTTCAGGAGGTCCATCGAGGCGCTCACAAAGGCCTTGGTAATTCCGCCTGTCCCGTATCTTCTGTATTTAATCTCCCCCATTTCGTTAATAATAACAGGGTTAGTCTCTCTCTCTTCAAATTTATAGCCAACACTGCTGAATGGTACAACACCTGCTGCAATTGCCGATTTCTTGTACAGAGGCAGGGTGATTACAACGTGGTGCATATTGAAAACATTATAGGCTGAGGTTTTTGAATCTCCTGTATTGTAGATGTTCTTCTGGCTAAGGCCGAAATCCATCATGAATGATTGTGGTTCTCTCTCAGTAAGTGCGGCAGGGTTCATAAAGTTTATGAGCCTGTTGTCTCTTAGTCCGATTCCTATCCCTCCCATTGCTTTGTTGAGGGCAGTACCGCTTTTATTTAAGTCACCAACACCGAACACAGAGTACGGAGTAAATGTGCCCAAAGCATCGGTACTCTGGGCAATAACAAATTGCCCTGTAAATAAAATTGCCGCAAATGCCGCAATTACCTTTGTTTTTCTAAGATTTCGCATAATACTCTGCCACGCGGGCCAAACCCATCAATACTAAATTGTAAACTACAAATATCG
>JAUYTX010000097.1 GCA_030695025.1 Bacteroidales bacterium
AAAGTTATAATTTTGTTCATTTTTTATTGTACTATTCAATTTTGTGCTTAATTATTTTTAAGGAAATATATTCCATGGGAAATAATAGTGCAAAGATAAAGATATTATCTTAATAAACAAATTTCCTCAGGAAAATAATTATATTTGCAGTGTAATTAAGATAGGCTGAACAATATTAATTGCGATATGTTTAGTTCTATGTAAAAAACCTTATTATGTCTTATAATCTACTTAAAGGAAAAAGAGGGCTTATTTTTGGAGCCTTAAATGAAAGTTCCATAGCATGGAAAACAGCTGAAAGAGTATTTGAAGAGGGTGGGAGATTTGTGTTGACCAATACTCCGGCTTCTATGAAACTTGGCAATGTCGATAAGCTTGCAGAGCAATGCGAAACGATAGTTATACCAGCTGACGCAACAGATGTTGCAGATCTGGAAAATCTCATAACCAAGGGAATGGAATTTCTTGGGGGTAAATTTGATTTTGTGCTCCACTCAATAGGCATGTCTCCCAATGTTAGAAAAGGTCGTACCTATGATGATCTTAACTACCAGTATCTGCATCAAACGCTGGATATTTCTGCTATCTCTTTCCACAAGGTTCTGCAAAGTTGCAGAAAGCTTGATGCGATTAATGATTGGGGCTCTGTTGTGGCTCTCTCATATGTTGCTGCCCAAAGAACTCTTTACGGCTACAACGATATGGCTGATGCCAAGGCATTGCTGGAGTCAATTGCAAGAAGCTTTGGATATATCTATGGTCGCGAAAAGAACATCAGAATCAATACTGTGTCGCAGTCTCCAACAATGACAACCGCAGGTGGAGGTATTATGGGATTCGATAAGCTTTATGACTTTGCTGAGAGAATGTCCCCTCTTGGTAACGCAACTGCTGAGGAGTGTGCCGACTATGTGATTACTCTCTTCTCTGACCTTACACGAAAAGTTACAATGCAGAATCTCTTTAACGATGGTGGATATTCAAGCATGGGTATGAGTCTTGCTGCAATGAGCGTTTATCGTGAAGGTCTTGATTACACAGACGTTAAAGACGATAAGAGCAAAAAGAAAAAAGTTTAATAAACTGATATTTATCATTGATTTTCAATGTAATGCATGATGCCATACAGGCTCACACTTGAATTAATTAAGCTAATATTGAAGAGATGTGGTTGAATAATCGCATCTCTTCTTTAAATTTAAATGCCCGTTTAGTAGGGTAGTTTCATTGTTATACGGTTATATTTTAAAAAATATCAAATTGAGTAGAGAAGAGTTTCGGAATTTATTCGACAAGAGGTTTGATTCTGTCAGGAGTTTCATCTATTACAGATGCTCTGACGAAGAGGTTGCTTCTGATATTGCTCAGGATGTCTTTACAAAGATATGGGAGAAAGGGATGAATGTTCATCCGGAGAGAGATAAAAACCTGCTTTATAAAATTGCCTCAGATATGTACATAACCAGAGTGAGGCGCAAACGGATAGAATTTAATTTTAGAAACTCAATAAAGATTGACAGAGAAGATAACTCCCCGGAAGATAATATGCTTTACAGCCAACTTAAGGAAAATTATGCAAAAGTATTAGCGGAGATGAATCAGGGTCAAAGAGATGTTTTTTTAATGAGCCGCTCTGAGGGATTAAAGTATGAGGAGATATCTCAAAGGTTGGGAATCGGTATTAAAGCAGTAGAAAAGAGGATGAATGGTGCTCTTAAGATGTTAAAAAAATTGAAGCAATGAAAAATATTAAATTTGAGCCGGATTGGAAAAGATCAAAAGAACAGATTTGGGATAATTATTTCGAAGAATTTACTTCAAATAAACAAATTACCAAAAGATCGTTCTCTTTTCGATATCTGTATGCAACTGCAGCAGCTGCAATAATTTTATTGTTTACTTTGCCTAACTTTTATGTTAAAACAGTGAATGTAAACAGGGGTGAGAGAATTATTCATACACTCCCTGACGGATCCACAGTTTCTCTAAATTCCGAAAGTACACTAAAATATAAACCCTTAGTTTGGTTTTTGGGCAAATCCGTACAACTTAGTGGTGAAGCACTATTTGAAGTTGTTAAGGGTAAGGATTTTAAAGTAATCACAAGCAATGGCTCTGTATCTGTTCTTGGAACATCTTTTAATGTATATGTCAGAGAGGACGATTTTTCTGTAACTTGCTATACCGGTAAAGTAGCCGTTGAGGCAATGTCAAATTCCGAAAGGGTAGTTTTGGAGAGAAATACAAAATTTGCAAGCAATAAAGATGGAGTTTTTAAAACCATAACTTCTGAGAGTTTTACAAAGGGTAACAGCTGGTCAGAAAACAGGTTTGTCTTTGTGTCGGAAGATCTTTCTAAAGTTTTAAATGAGTTGGAGAGACAATATAATATTAAAGTTACAGTTGACAGGGATCTGGATTATTCATACACAGGTAGTTTTGAGAAGATTCCTGATCCGTATGAAGTTTTGAGAATTGTAACCACTCCGTTTGATATGAAAGTATCAGGTAACGGCAAGGAATTTAAAATAACATTTGAAGATTGAAAAGAGCATTACTGGCAATCATATTCATACTTACAATCTTCCGGATATCTGCTTCGGAAGTAGTTGTTGTTAAATACAACTCAGTTCCTCTCAATATAGCGTTAACACAGCTAAATAAAAATTATGGGATTTCACTCTCATTTGACGATAGAGAGCTTTCAGGATACATCATAACAATTTCCGGAAGATTCAAATCCGCAGACGAAGCTATAATCAGAATGTTGGCTAATTTACCTTTAAGACTTAGAAAAATTTCAGGCGTTTGGGTTATATCTTCTGTTGTAACAGGTAAAACCACTGACAGTTTAAAAATTAAATCCGATGATAATGTGTTAATTGAAGGCGTTGTAATGGATGCCCATACCGGAGAAAGACTTCCTTTTGCGTTACTCACTTTAATGGATAAAAGGTTTTATTCAGATAGGAATGGCTATTTTTCATTTAAAGAATCAACAGCAAAAAATGAGTCATTATCATATAATGCAGCAGTTGGGTATCTTGGATATAATATTTCAAATGTTACACTTACAGGAGCAAGCCTCAATCGTATTTTTCTAACTCCTGTATCATTTACCCTAGATACTGTTTTAGTAAAACATTATTTAACCAGTCGATCTTTTCAGTCCGGAGACTCACCGGCATCAGTACGAATAAACCACGCCATTGCAAAATACCTTCCCGGGAACGGAGATAATTCGGTATTTAATCTTCTTAGATTAATGCCTGGTGTGAGAGCCTCCGGAGAACCATCATTTCTATCTGTTTGGGGCTCAAATGAGGGAGAGAGCCTTGTGAAAATGGATGGATACAGACTTTTCGCAATGAATAATTTCAATGAGCAGATCAGTTCTGTTAACCCTTTTCTTGTTAAAGAGGTTCGGTTGACAAAGGGAGCATTTTCAGTGAACAACGGCGGTGCCTCCGGTTCAGTTGCAGAGATTTATGGAATTGATGGAAATTCTTCGCACCCAGTGGTTAAAGCGAATATCAATAATCTAACAACCAATTTGTTTGCCTCTGTGCCAACTGGTTCAAGATCGGTATTAATGGCTGCTTATCGCCAAACATACTACAATTTATACGATGTAAATAAATATAACCCATATGGAAAAAGACCTGAAAATTCAGGATCTCAGGCTTCCAGAGATATTTTTATCATCCCTGACTACCTTTTCAGGGATGCCAATCTTAGATTCAAAAGCACATTTGGTGTTGATAACACTTTAACCGCAGGTATTTATGCCGCTAAGGATGATTTCAAATATCAGTTTGAATTTGGAGATTTATCTTATGATGCAAAAGAGACCAACAGGCAGTATGCCTTTTCACTGAACATTAACACAAAAATTGGAATACCGGGTAAATCAGACTTATCAATATTTTATTCTTCAAATAATTTAACTGCAGACAATATCAGAAGATATCGGGGCCAAAATCTTACATCATATAAAACTGATAACCTTATTGGAGAATCTGGTGCAGAGTTTAATCATAAGATAGAGGTGGGTAAAAGAAATTTCATGGACCTTGGACTTTCCGTAAAGTCTTTGTTTGAAGGTTTTAATGGAGATAATGGAGATAATCAGATTTACTCTTTTTTTATTAACGAGAAATTGGTTTTGGATAAATTTGAAGGAAATGTTGGGATGAGATTAGACTCATATTTAGGGAAAAGCTATTTTCAACCAAGAGTAGCCGCTGTTTTCAATTTGGGATACGGTATAAAGTTAAATGCTGCATATGGTATTCATAATCAGTTCTCAGGAAGAATACCATATATTGACTCAGATGGAAATTTTTCATTCCTGTGGAAGCTTTTCAACGGAGCTAACATACCGGTTATTAAATCGGAGCATCTCATTTTAGGTGCATCATACAACAATAAAGGATGGCTTATTAGTAGTGAGGTGTTTAACAGAGAGAGTGAGGGAACCCTGAAATTTTCAAGAAACAGAGGGAATATCAGAATTGCTGAATATTCAGCAAATATTAAAGGAATTGATATGATGGTCAATAAGGAACACCAGGGATCATACATTTTTGTATCAACTACCTTTTCGTCTGTTAATGAGAGACTTAATAATGCTGAAAACGGCACTCTTAAATATAACCCTGCAGAGATTAAAGCAGGCTTACTTTTAAATTTTTCTCCATTCTTCTTTTCAACCACCTATGTTAATGGATGGGGCTACAGAAGCAGTTATCAAAATATTTCAAGCGATGATACATCCAGTGAAAAGTATTCAAGATTGGATATATCTGCAAATTACAGACTTACCAAAAACAGATTTGTGCTCAATATGGGAATTTCTATATTGAATCTGTTAAATACTCTCAATTCCAAATATATCGATGTTGTGCCGAACTTGCCTGGTAGTCAATCTGGCTATTTGAATACTTATTCTCAGGCGATTCCTTTTACTCCCTTACTTTCGCTTGAATTAAATTTCTGATAGTGGTAGGGTAAAGCTTTGTTTAAGCGGTATAATGTTAAAAGGAACTTTAAAATCATTTACCAATATGAAAACAAAAAATTTAATCTACTTGTTTGCAGGACTTTTTACTTTACTGACTGTTTCCTGCCAGAAATCTGAAATCCCAGTTGATGAGCTTTCAGATAAATTTACTGATGTAATTACTGTATCAGCAGAAGGTGCAACTGAATTTATTACAAAGAGTGTTGTGCCAACTTTTGAAGACACTGAAGAGTTGACAGCTAATGAAATTGAATTTCTTTTTGCCGTAAGGGAAGAGGAGAAGCTTGCCAGAGATGTTTATGCACAATTTTATGATTTATTCGAAGTAAAGCCATTTGCAATAATTGGTAAAGCAGAAGAAAATCATATAGCAGCAGTAGAGCGGTTATTTTACTTCTATTCAATTGAATATCCAAAAGTAGGTGAAGCCGGAGTATTTAAAAATTCAGAGCGTCAGGCTTATTATAATGAGTTGATTGCAAAGGGAGATTCGGTTCTTGGAGCTTACAAAGCGGCAGCATACCTCGAAGAGAGAGATATCGCAGATTACAAAGCTGTTCTTAATGACATAACAAATCCAAACATTAAAATGGTAATAGAACATCTTTACAGAGGGTCAATAAACCACTTTAAGGCAATGCTTCGCCAGATAGATGCACTTGGAAGCAGTTATGAAAATTCGTTCCTTACTCAGGAGGAGTATGACAGCATAATTAAGAGTAATTTTCTGAATGGCAAGAGATACCAAATCAGAGGATCAGAAAACAGGACTAACAACGGTAACGGTTTTGGTTTAGCGAAAGCTGCAGTAAACTCCAACGGAGAATGTACTAAAACATCTAACGGGAAAGTCCCGGGAAACCAACAGCAGGCCGGTAAAATGGGTAAGGGATACAGAGGGGGCAGATAATAATACCGGAGTGTGATTATTATATAAAAGAGAGGATGACTTGTTCAGGTCATCCTCTTATTATTTTACATCTGTTAATAGTTTCTTATAAGGGTCTGGCAACCATTATGCCGTTTCCGTTTTTAGACTTGAGCGAATAATTCATAAGGGTCTCTTTTTCAATGACAACCTTCATTTCGGCTGAAGAGGCGTGAATGAAGGTTAATTTGTTGCCCTGAAAGTAGATAAAGGCTACGTGTGAAATGTCAATTCCTCCCATTTTAGTTACAAAACAGACCATGTCACCATTTTTGAATGAGGCTCTGTTTTTCTCAATATCAGCTGCAGGAATTCTGAAATTTTTTCTTTCGGTTGCCTCTTGTTCAATTTTTTTAATTTTGGCGGTGAGCTCAGGTTTGCCCTTGAGCTGCTTGTACTTCTCGTGATTTGTAGACATTACGTACAGGTTCACCTTGTGCTCAATACCTCCGGACTCTTGCGTGATGTTCCTGACCAACCCCCTCTTTTCGTTTTCATACAACCAGTCTGTAGTGTAGTGTAACCTGTCGGAATAGTCATTAATTACTCCGTTTCGGTATCTTATGAGTTGAAGATTTTTTCCAAACTTTTCAAATGTGGGATCTCCCTCTTTAACCGTTTTTGAAAGTGCCAGAACTGTCTCTACCAGGGTAGTGCAATCAAGTTCACGCAGGTTAATGATCAGCTGTTCAGGCTCTTTTTCAAGTGTATGACCTACATAGGGTGTCTCCAGAAAAAAGAGGGCACTTTTTGTAACCAAATCTCCCATGCTTATCTCTGTTGCATCACCTATGTGCTGAATGTATCTTTGAAATATCTCTTTGTCCTTGTCTGTTTGTTGAGTTTGATTCTGTGCATTTACAATATGTGTAAAAAATACAAAAAATAGTAATATGGCTAATCGCTTCATTATTTAGTGGTTTTAAAAGATAACTTATCCCAAAGATCAATTTTTTTTGGAAGGGAACCAAAAATAAATTTTAAGGAACCATTTTTGCATATTACTTTAGCCGTTCAGATTTACAATTAAGAATTCTGCCTTATGAAAGTTAAAAAGGAGTCACTGGGTTTTTTTGATAACCCACAGCAAAACTCAAGAGAGTACATTCATCAGTACATAAAGCTAAGACTGGAAGCACTTGGTCTTGTTGATGAGGAGTTTGGAAGCGATGATTCTCAAGGTTTTTTACACCTTGCCAAATCATTGATTATCAATTACAGAGAGAGGGAGAGACAGTTTAAAAATTATCTTTGCCCTGCAGATCAGCGAATTCAGAATTTTATTCGCAACTACTATAAAGGAGTTGATGTTCCTGAAATAAATATTCCGTCATTCACCTTTACGTTGGATTTCTATGGTATTGCCAGAGAGCTTTCCCTTCCTGAAAAAAAGGAGGAGTATACCTCTCAATATCTAAGCTCTTACAGAGTAAAACAGGGAATCCTTCATAATCCCCGCCATGACAGAAGAACCACGAAAGGGGTATTTCATATTGCCGAGGGTGGAATGCCAATCCCCGATGATAAAAAGGCTGTACCTATGCTGGCTGCTGCCAGGCTGCTAAAGAGAGCCACTGAAATTGATGGAGATATATTTAATCTGCCATTTACAGAAGATAATAGCAAAAAGGCTAAAATATTTGTATCTCTGCTACTTAGGCCTTTAGTAAGTCCAAAGGTTGATGGGATATCTCCAGAAAAAAGCATGGAGGTGAGATTCTTTGCTCCAGGGTCATTGGTTTCAAATCTTGATTTTGTTGAGTCAATCTTCGGAAATGGAGGTTCGCCATACCATATTTCAAATGATGCCGCACTGGACTTTGATTCATGGAGCGGCCATACAGGTTGCATAATTCTGGCTCCGCAATTGAGCAAAATGACTAAGAAAGAGCTTGGATTACCACATATCTCAGAGGCAACAGATAGGCAGAAACGTGACGGTATGTGCTGGGAGAGTGAAACAGAGTTTTACAACGAAGGAGAGGCTTTTAAACTAACAATGAGAACCGATGAGGGAGTTATTGTTACAGTTATTGCTGACAACTACTTTGGCTACTCTAAAAAGGAGATAAAGACCTTTATCTCCTATGCTGCAAACCTTCTTGGAAATGCAGAGGAGGAGCACGCAGGTGGGGCACTTATCTTCCCATCATATAATCAAGGTGAAGGGCAGCTGACTAAAGCCGAAAACTTTGTAAACTCTCTGGAAAAGGTTGCCTCGATATTTCCTGACATAATTGAAATGAAGCCGGAGGGATACGGTATAGATAAAAACTATCCGAATATCTTTTATGTTCCTGAAATGAGCAAATTTGACATTAAAACTCAAAGGGTCAGCTGGAGTAAGAAGAAACAGGATTACAATATAAAGCTACTTCCCGGAAATATATACATTCTGCCTAACGGAAATAAATACCGTATGGAAAAGGCAGCAGCAACGCTGAATTATCGCCTTGTTGAGACAAATGCAGAGGGACTGCTTGTTCATAAACCCAGCACTGTATCGGGGGGAGGTAAATCAGAGATTTCAAAATCAATTTCTGATTCAATAATCTCCGGATCGTTCTTCATAAAGGATTTTGAATCAGACTTCAATAAGGTAGATGAGATAATAAACTTCAACTACTTTAACAGATTTAAGGTCCTTCCCGAAAAGGGAAAAACAGACAGTCGTTCGTTTCTGAGCAGTAAAAGATCAATGGGGTCGTCTATAAAATTACTAACGCCCTCTCCTGAGTTTACTGATCAGTACAATGCCTGGCTTGAGTCTATTCCGCAGTATATAAAAGGGATATCTTTTATTGTTAAAAGGTTTTACCGTGAAGAGTGGGGTAGTGACTGGAAGAAGTTCTTTTCTGTTGACATTCTTAACGGACAGCCCGGAAATGAACTTAAATATGCAAACCGCAAACTGACAGCTCGTTATTTAAGAGTTGGCTATGATGATAAAGGGGCATGGAGAACTTTCAAGCTAAGACAGGATTATGTTCACGCCGATAAGATTCAGATGGAAGATGATATTACCGTATCAACAGTTGTTCCGGCATCGGCATTGTCAAATTTAAATCCAATTGTAAATAACAAGAGCGTTAAGATAATCGAGAATTGTGAATTCAGATTTTTCCAGCGTCCAGATGAAGCTGTAAACAGAGGATTAGATATAAAGGCCGAAATAGACCTATCATCTCCAAATACATTTATCTCTAACTTTCAGCCTCTTACTTTTCAGGATGCAAAGGATATGTCAGAAGATGTGATAAATTTCGATTTGTTCACTCCTCCGATGAGTAATATGATTAAAGAGGTTGCCGAGTCAGATACATCAAAATATTTTGTCTCTTCGGCAAATCCACGTATTGTAGATGGTAAGCCGACTAAAAATGTGAGATATCTTCAAACCAGAGACGATTTGATTGATCCTAAACCAAAATATATTGCTGAGGTAGGTATGAGGTTGTCCCGTACTCTGGAAACATCAAAGCCACTATATGTTCCAGTAAATGCTGTTCTGCCCGGACGTAGGAACAACCCTTCTGAAAAGGGAATCCGACCGCTTTCAGTGTATAATCCTGTACATTATCAGGAATTACCAGAGCTGTTTATGGATTTTATCTGCTCTCTTACAGGCAAGTCACCCTCTACTACAGGTGCGGGCTCCGAAGGCGCCCTTACAAAGGCACCGTTTAATGCTCTATGGCCGATAATTGACCTTAATAACTCACTTGTATCCTTCATTTTGACAGGGTATAACGGCTTCACGACTCCGGCGGGATTTATCGGACATAAATACAGAATTGACCATGACCTCAGTCTGCTTGTTCCTGAATTATGGGCAAGATTGAATAACACTGAGAGAGATCCAAAACAGATGATTCAAAATAATTACCTTGAGAAAATTGAGGATTTTGAGTACAATGGAAAAAGGATTCCGGCTTCTATTCTCGGCTACAGAATAACTGAGAAGTTTGTGAATGGTTATTTTGGAAGGGTATTTGAGACTCCAAACGTAATATTCCCTGATGATATGCTTAAACCGGAACTCCAGTCTCTTGAGCAGTTTGCAGATGGTGTTTTGAATATTGTTGAGGCTCAGCAAAAGGTTGCAGAGGCTTACTTCAGAGATGGAAGTATTAACTCTGCCTGTCCTCCGCTGAAAGCACTTCTAAGCATTATGGCTTATGGCAAATACGAGAATCTAACTCTTACATCACCTGAAATGAGAAACATGTTTACATATGAATATCTTGTTAATTCAGACTGGTATAAGGGCAGAATTCTGGCTAAACAGCAGTCTGATATAGCACTTTATGCGGGGCATATAAGATATGTAGAGAAGATTATCAGAGATGATCAGAATCTGACGCCTGAAATGTATGAGAATCTCATTTCTAGTCTCAATACTCTAAAAGGAAATTATGAATATATATGTTCATACGACTATGTGAAATACCTTAATGGTACAATCGGTAAGGATCACATAAAGAGTAGAAGCTAAAAGTTCAATTTCTTTTTTGAAAAGAAGAGAGGCTTCAGAAATGGAGCCTCTCTTTTAGTAACTTATAACCTGAAGTGCTTGCCCTGAGACAAACTCCATCTTTAAGATATACGCTGTAGCTCTCTTTCCCAAACAACTCTGCTCTTTGTATCTTCTCACTGTTCACAATGCAGGAACGGTGGATTCTAATAAAGGTATCCGGTAGGTTTGCCTCAAAAAATTTCATAGTCTGCTCTTTGATATGTTTCCCGTTCCCTGTAAACAGCATAACATAGTCGCCGTAAGCCTGAATATAGCTAATCTCCTCGGTCTTAATTATGTGAATTTTTGTACCCTCCTTAACAGTAATTTGTCTAAGCTTTTCATGTTTAATTATCTCACTTTCATAACTTGCCTCAGCCTCATCCTCTTCAAAATATGCTTCATTATCAGATTTAGCTGATTTGGATAGTGATGAGTACCACTGAATTGTTATTATCCAAACAGAAAGCCCGACAATATTCATTAATGGCAAAAATTGGGAGAAGTTGTATGGATGTGCCGAGGGTTCAAAAAAGGCAAAAAAGGCGTACGAAATTGCGGCAGATATTGTTGTTGACAGCACTGCTACAACGGTTTTGGCGGCAAGATTTTTAAAGTAGGAATTAATGTACCAGTAATAGTATAGAGCACCATACAGTGGCACCATATAGGATGTGCTTACGATTAAAGCAGTTAAAAAATTAGTCTGTGCATAAAAAACAAGAGTAAACCACAGGAGAGCAATCATCAGTAAAGATGAAGCTGCTCCTGTGATTTTCCTTTCGAATGACTCTTTAAAAGGTTGTTTTAGCATCTGAGCCTAGTTTTTTACCTCAAGACCTCCGAATGAGATATGACCTCTTATTATAAGTTTTTTTGTTGTGTCTGTAAATTCTATTGATTTGTATCTTTTGTCATCTGTTCCGCCGAAAAAATTATGAGTGGTTACTTTAACCATCCAGTTGTCCGGAACATATATCTCTATGCCTCCGAATGAGCAATCAATATCAATATAGGTTTCAGGTGTTTCCAGAGTTGTGTGTCTCAGATCAATAATTGTTCCTCCAAAACGGTTAGATATTCTGGCTCCCTTGAAAATAGGTGCCAGGACTATCTGTCTTACCGATCCAAAAGAGATATCTGAAGTCACAAAGCCTTCATCTGTAGTGTATTCAGCGTCTGCCTTAAACATTTCACCTCTATGCCATCCATAATTATCTCTTTTGCCGCTAAACATTTTTATAATCATGACTATACCTATAAAGACGAATATTAGTGGCCAGTAGTCTCCTACCCAGTTTTGTCCCAGTCTTGTAAAGTGTGGAATCAAAAAGAATGATCCTACGCCAATCATTACTATTCCACCTGTTGTCTGTCTGCGCACTATAGAGAGGCCTATTACTATTAATAGCATCTGCCACGACAGAAGAATTCTGTAAATAGAATATTCTATGAATCCAAGGTTTTTGCCGATTAGAATGGCTCCTACAGCTATGAAAATTGCAGCTATAAGAATTGAGTTACATTTGTTCTTTGGGTTACACTCCCCGTGATGTTTAACTTCCATAATTGAATAATTTTTTAAAATTAATACTTTTTTGATTGCAAAAGTATTGTCGGTCAATCGGGAATTCAACCATTTCCCGATGAACACCGGGGGAAAATCTGTGAAAGCCCCCTTTTTAAGCTTTAGTTGAGATCTTAAATTTAATAATTAATCTGTTTTAAATATAACATATTTGTTTATCTAATAATATTGAGTAAATTTACTAGCAATATTGAGTAAAATACTTTCGTATGTTTGAACGTCCTTATTTAAAATTGATTAAAACAAGAATTGAAGAGCCTAGAAAATTTATTCAGGTTGTACTAGGGCCTCGCCAAGTGGGCAAAACCACTATGATGACTCAGCTTTTATCACAGATCTCAATCCAAAGCCAGTATGAATCTGCAGACGGTATTTCAGCAACGAGCTCTGCGTGGTTGATGCAGTCATGGGAGTCGGCCAGATTACGCTTAAAAGCATCTGGTGCTAATGAATATTTATTGGTAATTGACGAAATACAGAAAATTGATAACTGGAGTGAAGTTGTAAAACAACAATGGGATTTGGATACCCGTGATAAAGTCAATATAAAGGTGATTCTGCTTGGATCATCTCGTCTGTTAATCCAAAAGGGACTTACCGAATCCTTAGCCGGTAGGTTTGAAACATTATATCTTACGCATTGGTCTTATCCCGAAATGCGGGAAGCTTTTGGATGGAGCATTGAACAATTTGTTTACTTTGGTGGGTACCCGGGATCAGCAATACTGGTTAATGATGAAGAACGCTGGAGTAGCTATATAAGGGACTCTCTCATAGAAACGAGCATTTCTAAAGACATACTTATGCTTACAAGGGTTGATAAACCTGCATTGTTAAAACGCTTGTTTGATATTGGCTGTCTCTATTCTGGTCAGGTCCTTTCTTACACAAAAATTATCGGGCAGCTTCAAGATGCAGGAAACACTACCACTTTAGCCAATTATTTAAAGCTTTTATCTGACTGTGGTTTGCTGGGAGGGTTAGAGAAATATTCTGGTGATATAATTCGTAAGCGAGCATCAAGCCCTAAATTTCAGGTGTATAACAATGCTCTGATTACTTCTCAAGGTGGTGAAAATTATGAAAAAGCCATTGTAAATCCTCAATTATGGGGTAGACTTGTAGAGTCTTCTGTCGGTACACACTTAATTAATAACTCCATATATGAAAGATATAATCTTTACTATTGGCGTGAGGGAAATTATGAAGTCGATTTCGTATTGGAAAAGGGAGATAAATTAATAGGACTTGAAGTTAAAAGTGGATTAAAATCAGACAATGCCGGAATAGGCATTTTTGCAGAGAAGTTTCATCCTGAAAAAATTTTGCTGGTAGGAACCGGCGGAGTTCCTTACAAAGAGTTTTTGGAGATTAATCCGGGAGATATTTTTTAAAACAAAAAAAGTCTGCAAGTTTAAACTTACAGACTTTTTTTCTGGCGGTATGGACGGGACTCGAACCCGCGACCCCCTGCGTGACAGGCAGGTATTCTAACCAGCTGAACTACCACACCAGTTTGCCCTTTTGGGACTGCAAATATAGGCACTATTTTAATATTTGCAAAATTAATTTAGCCAATTTCTGATATTTCTATTGACTTGTCTCCATTGTGAAGAAGGAGAAGTGAACATTACCATACTTTTTTTCTTTCAAAAAACTTGGATGTTTCTTAAAATTATGAGCTGCAGGATGTTCAAATATAAGAAGGCCCTTCTCTTTTAAAACAGAGGAGCTGAGAATTTTATCCGGAATAGATTTTAAATTATCCAGATCATACGGTGGATCGGCAAAAACGATATCATATTTTGCACTACACAAGTTCAGAAAATCAAATACATTATGCCGAACCACATGCAGGCCCGTAATTTTTAATGATGCGGCAGTGTTTTTAATGAAGTTTGCGTGTGCAATATTCATTTCGACTGCAGTTATTGCATGGCACCCGCGCGATGCAAATTCAAGACTAATACCTCCTGTGCCGGAGAATAGATCCAGTACAGCTATCTCTTCAAAATCATATGAATTAACAAGTGTATTGAAAAGCCCCTCTTTGGCAAAATCGGTAGTTGGTCTTGCTGCAAAATTCCTTGGCGGAACTATTTGCCTTCCTTTGTGTTCTCCTCCTATTATCCTCATAGTAAACTAAAGATCAAACATCATAGATGAGTATTTCATCTCTGAAAACTGGTCGGGTAAAGGTATTGATGGGTTTCTAAAATACTTGACAGAAGAAAAATATTTTGAAATATCAAAAATCTCAAGGTCTTTGATGTTACCTCCTACATAGACTGTGGTCAGTTCCGAATTGAACTGAGTCTCCTTTAAGGCAAGTAGCAGAAAATATAGTGCCGAGTTAAAATGAACAACAGGGAAGGTATTGCAAAAGATAACTCTGTTGCCCTCTGCGGCAACTATGTTAACCGCACCTTTTATGTAATGGAAAAGAATTTTATTGTGTTCGCTGAAATGTGGCAAATACTTTACAAATGGGTAAACTGTAGGGAATATGCTGAAATGTGGCTGATACTTCTTAATTACATTAAGGAAAGTGCTGTTTACTGCAAAGAGAATCTTCATACCCTCTCTCTTGACCTCGGCAATGTTTATTTCATCAAGATCATCAAGTTTGTGGAGTGCAGAAAGCTCTTTTAGGTCGTTGCCTGGTTCATGCAATGAGGCTGGGATCAGAGAGTATTTTTCTGTTCCGTAAATTATTTCAACTTTTTTGAAATTGCCCCTTAAAACCGGTGTGTTTTTTAAAATTTCAGAGCACCTCTTTGAAAACAAGGCCATATCGTCTCTGTCCATTGAAAAATCGGAAGCATACACATAAAGTGGTTTGTGTTGCTTATCATCTACAATCGAAAAAGAAAATCCATTCAAGTCAGCTTGAATGGATAGTCTATATTCCGTTGTCTTCCCCAGCTGAAGCTGACTATTGACAATTACAGGCATATTATTTATTCCCAGTTTCCGGCATTGTTGTTAGGAGCGTCAATACTACCAACTTTCAGACCCGGAAAACGACCTGCTATTTCACGATCGGAGTTTAGATTAACAACAAGCTGCCTTTCAAGACCTTTAAGGAGTAAGTCGTATGGGGCTGCTGCTTCAAAAAGAGGCACGTCAACACCTGATACCTTTGCAATAATAGCTTTCATTAACATCCTCTGACCACCACTGAAAGGAACGTATGCAAGCGAATCAACAGAAAAACCTGCTCTCTTCAATAGAGTATCTTTCACAGCAATTGGAATACTGTCACGAAATACCCTTTTCTGAGCTACTGCTACCGAGTCGTCGAAAGATCCGATCTGTCTGATGATTGTGATTGTTCCGTTCTTGTAGAAGTCAATCAGCGAATCCATATCGGAGGTAAATTTATTGTACCTTGATTTATATGCAACTTGCAGCGTACGAATGTCTTTTAGCCTTTCGATGCAGATAGTCTCTCTGATTCTTCTTTGCTTTTCGAATTCAACAGGCTGCTGAATGCTTTTGTAAATCAAAAAGCCTAAAACTATTATTAGTACAGGCAGTACAACTAAAATTAAGATCTTTTTCATTTGTTATAATTGAATTTATATTAATCTTCTTTGACGAAAACGGGGTCTGGTGCTAAATAAGTTCCACAAAAGTAAAATAAATATTTAGACCCCGCAATATATTTTTCTAAATTTGTCCCAATTATTTTAATATGAGTCAATACATCTTTATAAAGGAGGCAAAGCAATTTTTTGCGAGGGTTAAAAGCTCTTCCCGTATTCTGCTTATAAGCCATTCCAACCCGGACGGCGACGCCATTGGTTCAGTAATCGGTCTGAGAAACTATTTGAAAGACAATGGTATAGATTCTGAAATTGCAGTTCCTAATTCATATCCTGAATATCTATCTTTTTTGGATGAACCAAAAAAAATAAAAGTTTTCTGTGATAAACCCAATGAGACAATCGATCTTGCAGATAAAGCAGATTTGATAATTGCTCTTGACTTTAACCAACTCTCCAGGGTAGATGAACTTGAGAAGCATGTGCTTGATTCCAAAGCCTTCAAAATACTTATCGATCACCATCCTATGCCGGATGTAAATTCTTTTGACCTTGTAATCTCAAATCCCGAGGTTTCATCTACAGCAGAACTTATATTCTGGATTTTGATGACCATTGAAGAGGAAAAGAATGATAAGGCAATTCAAAACCGCAAAGCTGCTATAAACCAAGAAGTTGCCCGATCGCTTTATGTAGGAATGATGACTGACACCAATAATTTTTCAAATTCAGTCAATTCCGCTACTTTTTTAATGGCCTCTATTCTAGTGGAGTCGGGAGTTGATAAAGATATGCTGCAGCATTTGGTGTTCGGAGGTTTTTCTGAATCAAGAATGCGTTTGCTCGGGCATATGCTGTTAAATAAAATGGTGATAGTTGGTTCTTATGGAGCAGGTTACATTACTCTTTCAGAAGAAGAACAAATAAAATACGATTTCTCGGAGGGAGATTCCGAAGGTTTTGTTAATCTTCCACTGAGTATAAAAGGGATAAATATTTCAGCTTTGTTTACAGAGAAAGGAGACCACATAAGGGTTTCTCTCAGGTCGACAAATGACTTTTCTGTAAACCGTCTCTCCCGACTCCACTTTAATGGAGGAGGACATGAAAGGGCTGCCGGAGGTAAGTTGTATATCCCTTTCGAAGAGGTTTCAGCCTATTTTGAGCAATCTCTTGCAGTTAGTTTTGATGAATGCATGAAAAAGAATTAATTGTGGAACGGTATTTGGATATCATAAGCCGGATGAAAAAACTGATTTTAATAACTTTTTTTGTTTTTGCTGTTGCCTCTTTGGTGCTCTCTTGCGCAAAGGATGACCGTGAGATCAATCTTCTTCAGCAGGAGACCTCAATAGAGAGTTATGTTAAGACGTTTAGCGAACAAAGGGTAGAGGTTTACAATAAAGTGTGGAGAGTGGTTCTGGAAGAGGGTGCAGAGTCTGCAGAGGCTCAAAAAGGGGACTCTGTTTTCTTTGATTATGCGGCTTATATTTTCAGTTCAGGAAAAGGGTTTCTATTCTCTACAAATAAAAGATCCATTGCAGAGAGTGCTAAAATGACCCAGGATGTCTCTCTTTTCAAAAAGTGGAAAGTGCGCTTGGGTAACGGTGAACTTATAACCGGGTTGGAAGAGGGTCTTATAGGAGTGAAAAGAGGCGAAAGGTGTTACGTGGTTTTCTCTTCAAGGAAAGGTTTTGGCCCTGTTCAAATTGGCTTGGTGCCAAAATTGTCACCTTTAATTTATGAGGTTTGGATTACTGATGTAAAAAAGAATTAAATTTTTCTAACTTTGTACGATTTTTATAATAATCAACTGGAAATAATTTACCGAATGAATACCAAATATTTACTGTCTCCTCTCTTTTTCGCTTTTGCGGCAATGTTAATAGTGTCATCATGTGCAAAAGATGTGGCCGAAAGTGCAGACTCTATCGAAAAGAAAGTTTTGGATGCACACATAAAGGTTGTTTACAATGATACAATAACACCCTTGTCAACAGGAGTATATGTTATCACTAACAAAAAAGGTACTGGAAGAGAGATCAAGGACGGAAGTTCATTTTTTGTAAGATATTCTACTCTTGACCTTAAGAATAATTATATTACAACAAACAGGGATGATATTGCAAAACAGGTAGGAGGGTTCTCATATGCAAATTACTATGGGCCAGTGCTTTTTGAAATGAGCAACTACACTCTTGTAAGAGGTCTCGAAGAGGCCTTCAGAACACTTAGAGAGGGAAGTGTAGTAAGAATCATCCTTCCATCATGGGCTACAGATTTCGGTTACAAAAACAGTGACAGATATCACGCTACAACTACTGTCTACGATGTCGAAGTTGTAAAGGTAATTGATGACTATCCGCAGTATGAGCTTGACACACTCCAAAGATTCAGCAATAAATATTATGACGGCATCGATTCTCTTTTCAGAGGGTACTACTATTATTCATTGAAAGAGGGAACAGGTGATTCACTTAAGGTTGGAACAACTGTCAAATACAATTATGTAGGGAAACTCCTTAACGGATTCGTTTTTGATACCAATATTGAAGATACCGCCAGGAAATACAAAATCTACAGCTCAGATAATCCAAGCAAATACAATCCATTATCACTGGAACTTCACGAAGTTGGTAAGACTGGCTCTTCGGGGTCGTCAGTTGTTGATGGTTTTGCTCAAACTCTTTTGCTGATGAAGAAAGGGGGAAAAGCTGCAACTTTCTTCTCTTCAAGATGGGGTTATGGAGACAATGCCCAATCCACCGGTAAAAAGCAACAGATGATGTTTTATATTGAAGTTCTTACAGACTAATCAGAGTTATAAATATCAAAAAGTAAAAAGAGGGTGACTTTAATTGTCATCCTCTTTTGCTTTTGTATCAGGACAATATTTATTTTGGTTTGAACAGTCTAGGAAAATGTTAGCCCTTAAAGTGAAAATGAGGTCCGAATCTTTCAAATGCAGCTTTGTCCAGGGTCTCTCTGTGATCAGGATGGGCAACACTAATAATAAGGCTTGCTCTCTCCTGTAGCGATTTACCATAAAGATTGACTGCACCGTGCTCTGTTACGAACCAGTGAATGTGGTTTCTTGTGGTAACTACGCCCGCTCCTGAATTAAGTACCGGAGCAATTTTACTTAGCCCTTTATTGGTAACAGATGGCATGGCAATAATTGCCTTTCCTCCTTTAGACATGGAGGCTCCGTATATAAAGTCCACCTGACCTCCCACTCCGGAATAGAATGTTGTTCCAAGTGAATCTGCACAAACCTGTCCGGTAATATCAACCTGCAATGCAGAGTTTATTGCAGTAACTTTTGGGTTTTTTGCAATTATGAAAGGATCGTTTGTGTAGGCAACGTCCTGCATAAGAACCATTGGGTTGTCATCTATAAAATCGTAAACCTTTTGCGATCCCATTAGAAATGTTGCAACCATCTTACCTCTGTCAATCGCCTTTTCGGCTCCGTTTATGACTCCGCTCTCAACAAGCGGAAGCACTCCGTCGGCAAACATCTCTGTATGAATTCCCAGGTTTTTATGGCCACCAAGCTGTGCTAGTACAGCGTTTGGAATAGCTCCGATTCCCATTTGGAGTGTAGCGCCATTTTCAATAAGGGCTGCACAGTTTCTGCCAATAGCAGTCTCAAGTGCATCAGGTTCGGCAAAGTGGGCAGGTTCGAGTGGAGTATTATCTTCAACGAAAAAGTTTATCATACTTAGGGGAATCATGGCATCCCCCCACGCTCTGGGTACATTGCTGTTTACTACAGCTATCACATAATCTGCTGTTTCGATAGCAGCAAGTGTTGCATCTACAGAAGTACCAAGTGACACAAATCCGTGCTTATCGGGTGTTGAAACTTGAATCATTGCAACATTGCATGGTAAAACTCCTGATCTGTAAAGCTTCTGGGTCTCACTCAGAAAAATGGGAATATAATCAGCGTAACCTGCCTGAACGCTTTTTCTCACATTACCTCCCACAAAAAAGGCCTGATGGAAGAAGATCCCTTCGAAACGTTGTTCGGCATATGGTGCTTCTCCTTCGGTGTGCAGGTGGTGAATTCTGACATCTTTGAATTCGGCTCTCTCTCCCCGGCGTATTAGCGCATCAATCAGGATTTTTGGAGCACTGGCTACACTGCTCAGGTGAATGTGATCACCCGATTTTACCACTTTTACTGCTTCGTCGGCGCTGACGAATTTTAGACTTGTGTGCATAATAAGTACTTGAAATTAAATTATATAGAAGCGTTTTTTGATTCTCAAAACTAAGCCGCAAATGTATTAAAATTTTCTATCTTTGCATAATATTTACATCTATCAGATGACCACAGTTACAATTACAAGCGACTGGAAAAACGGCGACTACTATCTGGGTGCTCTTAAGGGCGCCCTTCTCTGCTTAAGTTCCGATCTTCGTGTGGTCGATATTACAAATTCCATTCCGAATTTTGATGTTTTACAGGAAATTTTCATATTAAAGGGAACTTTTCGCCACTTTCCAAAATCATCTATTCACATTATGGGTGTTATGAGTGAACCAAGGCCGGGTGTACCAATGGTAATCCTTTACGGGGAGGGTCACTATTTTGTAGGTCTCAATGATGGTAGGTTTTCGCTCCTCTTCAATACCGTTCCACCTATTTGTTTCGAAATTCTAAAAGGAAGAGAGAGCTCAGGCACATTCTCTTCGCTTGAACTTTTCAGAGAAGCTGTTGATATAATTATCACTAATACATTCGAAAAGAGGACAATAGCATGTGATACCGTGAAAGAGACCGTAACAGGAGTTGTGAGCACTGCTGACACAATTACCGGAAGGGTGCTTTATTGTGACTCTTTCGGAAATGCGGTGACAAATATCGAGAAGGCCATTTTTGATTCAATCAGGAAGGGGAGAGGTTTTACTGTTTTTGTACAGGGACCATACATGAAAATTACCAAGATAGTAAGAGGATATTGGGATAGCAGACCGGGAGAGGTTATTGCCCTGTTTAACTCATTGGGATTACTTGAAATTGCGGTTAATCAAGGTGATGTAACTAAACTTGAGAACATTACACCATCATCTGAAATTAGGATTAAATTTACAGAGAGATGAACTTAAAATTGAAAATTTAAATATTATAAGATAAGTGATAAATGATTAATGATATGAGCAGAGAGAAGGCAGTTAAAAGTTTTGAAAAACTTCTTGATATTATGGACAGACTCAGAACTGAATGCCCATGGGACCGTGAACAGACCACCGAATCGCTAAGACCTCTTACAATAGAAGAGACCTATGAACTAAGCGACGCAATAATATCCGGGGATAATTTTAATATTAGTAAGGAGTTGGGCGATCTTCTTCTGCACATCGTATTTTATGCAAAAATTGGTTCCGAAGAGAGGGCATTTAGCATGGAGGATGTTATCGAAAGGTTGTGTGAAAAGCTAATCTACAGGCATCCCCACGTCTTTTCAGAGATAGAGGTTTCCGGGACCAAAGAGGTTATTCAAAACTGGGAAAGCCTTAAGAGCAAAGAGAAAAACGGAAACAAAAGCCTTCTTTCAGGTGTGCCGGCATCTCTTCCATCATTAATTAAAGCATACAGAATTCAGGATAAGGCAAGGGCTGTTGGTTTTGACTGGGATGAAAGAATTCAGGTATGGCAAAAGGTAAAAGAGGAGATTAGTGAGTTTGAAGAGGAGGTTGAAAAGTCGGTAATTTCAGGTGCAGAGGGTGGGTATGGAGGAAAGGCAGAGGAGGAGTTTGGAGATCTCTTGTTTTCGCTTGTAAATGCTGCAAGATTATACAATATCAATCCCGATACTGCTCTTGAGATGACAAATAAAAAATTTATAAAAAGATTTGCCCACCTTGAGAAGATTGCAAAAGAGCGAGGTGTCTCTCTAAAAGAGATGACTCTTGAGGAGATGGACAAAATATGGGAGGAGGCGAAAACAATTGATTAGTATGGATGGTAAAACAGAGTATGAAACGGCATCTTGGCTGGAGAGGAGCGAATTGCTTTTGGGAAAAGAGAGTTTGGAGAGGCTCAGAAACACAACTGTTGCAGTCATAGGCCTTGGCGGAGTTGGTGCGTTTGCTGCAGAGATGGTCGCAAGAGCCGGTACAGGTAGAATGGTTATACTGGATTCAGACGTTATTAATGAATCCAACAAAAATCGTCAGTTGTTGGCTTTGGAGAGTACAATGGGAAGGTCAAAGGCAACCATTATGAGAGAGAGACTTCTGGACATCAACCCTCATCTTGAGATTATATCTATCGATAGATATCTTACCGAAGATAATGTAAATGATCTATTGGGTGGCCAGAAAATTGATTTTCTGATTGATGCCATTGATACACTCTCTCCAAAAATTGCACTTATTAAGTTTGCCGTAAATTCAAAGATTCCTCTTGTGAGCTCGATGGGTGCCGGGGCAAAAACTGATGCTACAAAGATTAAGATAAAAGATATATCCAAATCGTTTAACTGTCCTCTTGCATATGTTTTAAGGAAAAAATTGAGAAAAGAGGGTATTTCAAAGGGTTTTAAGGTTGTCTTCTCAGAAGAGCTTCCTAATAGTGAGGCAATAATACCGGTTGAAGAACAAAACAAGAAATCGAGAGTCGGCACAATTTCATACCTTCCTGCAGTATTTGGTTGTATTGCAGCGCAGGCTGCAATAACAGCCATACTGGAGTTGGAACACTCATGAACAACCCTGAGGAATGAATTTTTTGTATATTTGTAATGGATATCTAACCTAAACTTACTTCTGATGAATTTTGCCATAAAGGAGATTAGCACCTCTAAAGAGATAAAAGAGTTCGTAAAATTTCCACATAAACTTTATAAGTCAAGTAAACAGTATGTGCCCGTCCTTGATTCGGATGAAATTAGGGTACTTACAAACAGCCCCTCTCTGGAGTATGCAAAGATTAAACTGTGGGTTGCTGTAGCTTCAAATGGAGAGATTGTAGGAAGAATTGCAGGGATTTACAATCCAAGATCAAATGAATATCATAACCAGAAACGTATTCGATTCGGGTGGTTTGATCATATTGACAGCAGGGAGGTTGCCGGAGCTTTGCTAGACTGCGTAGAAGAGTGGGGCAGAGAGATTGGAATGGAGCAGATACATGGCCCTCTTGGGTTTAATACTTGGAATCGCCAGGGAACCCTTACAGAAGGCTTTGAAAATACTCCACCTGTTAATTGCCTGTACAACTATCCATACTATTCTCAAATACTGGAGGAGTTGGGCTTTGAAAAACAGGTTGAATGGATTCAGATAAAACTGAGGGCTGACGGTGGTGTGCCGGATAAAATAAAGAGAATTAATCAGTTACTGCTTGAAAAGCACAAGCTAAGAATTTTAGATGTAGAAGAGTTAAAGAGAGATCCAAAGTTTCTGAACAACTTCTTTAAAAGCTACAACCAAAGCTTTAGGGATATTGATAATTTTATTCCTCTTACAGAGAGTGAAGTCAGGAAGATTGCCAAAGATTATATTCCTAAACTGAGAAAAGAACTTACATGTATAATAGTTGATCAGCAGGACAATATTGCTGCTTTTGGTGTCTGTTTCCCGAATCTGTCAAAATCATTTCAAAAAGCAGGGGGTAAATTGTTTCCATTTGGCATTTTCCACATTCTTAGGGAATTCAAAAATTATGATACTATAGATCTAATGATTCTGGGTGCTGCTCCGGAATGGCAAAACAAAGGAATATCATCAATTTACCATACATTTATTGCAACCAACCTGGAGAGAGGAACAATAAAGTATGCAATTACAAATCCGCAGGCAGAGGATAACTCTGCATATAAAGTTTGGGATAGGTATGGTTATGAACCATATATGAGAAGAAAATGTTTTATAAAAGATATTGAATATGTTACTCAGTGAGATTTGTGAAATTGTTAACGGAACAGTTGTTTCGGGTGAGAGCAGGCTTAATCAAAAGGCTGAGTATGCCTTTGCTTCAGATCTTATGAGTGATGTACTCACTCTTAAGGTTGACCATTTTGTTCTTATTACGGGGCTGGCAAATGTGCAGTCCGTTCGTACAGCTGAAATGTCGGATGCCCCTTATTTACTTTTATGCAGAGGTAAAGAGGTAAGTGAAGATATGCTCAAATTAGCCATTGAGAATAATATTCTAATTATCAAAAGCCCTTTTTCTATGTTTAAATGTGCCGGACTTCTTTACAGTGCGGGCATAAAACCTGTTTATTAGTATGCATTTTGAATACAAGGTAGAGGGAGGAGATTTTACACTGGCAGGATATGCCTCGTCTCAGATAAAAAAGACACTTAAGCAACTAGGGGCTGACCCTGCCGTGATAAAAAGGGTCGTTGTAGCTTTATATGAAGCTGAGGTAAACATAGTTGCCCATGCATACAGGGGCGTTATTTATGCAGATATACAGCCTGGAGGTATCATCTTAAGGCTTGTTGATGAAGGTCCCGGTATCCCGGATGTAGAGATGGCTATGACAAAGGGCTTTTCAACCGCATCGCCTCAGGTAAGGGAGATGGGCTTCGGAGCAGGAATGGGACTACCCAACATCAGCGAGAATGCAGACTCTTTTTCGATAGAGACAGAGGTTAACAAAGGAACCACTTTAACAATAGAAATCAACTTTAAATAGTCAGTTTAAATTACAAATAGAGACAACTTGAATATCAGACACTCGACATATCACAGAGCACTTGAAATTACAGAAAATATCTGTATTGGGTGTTCTCATTGCATAAAAGTCTGCCCAACCGAAGCTTTAAGGGTTGCCGGGGGAAAAGCGGGCATACACGCAGATTGGTGTATAGATTGTGGTGAGTGTTACAGGGCGTGCCCAACGCGAGCAATAAGGGTAATGGATGATGACTTCAACAAAATATTCGACTATAAGCATCGTGTTTTGCTGGTACCTTCAGTCTTTTTTGCCCAGTTCAGTGAATCTGTATCCAGAGAGTCAATTTATAATATTATTGGAGAATTGGGATTTACAGAGGTGTGTGCAGTTGAGCAAAGTGTTGACTCACTTATTGACGAGATCAACGAGTATGTTAAAGCCGAAGAAAAACCTGTAATATCATCCTTTTGCCCTGCTGTTATAAGGCTTATTCAGGTAAGATTCCCATCACTGGTAGATCATATTATGAAGCTGCTTCCTCCAATTGAAATTACCGCTCAATATTACAAAAAGAGGTTTGAAAGAGATGGAATCTCAGAAAGAGACTATGGAATCTTCTATCTGACACCTTGTATCGGCAAGATTGCTGCAGTCAAATCACCTGTTGGAGGCTATACCTCCCCTATACATGGTGTAATTAATATGGACTTTTTTTACAATAAGGTATATCTTGCCTACAAACAGAGAATCCCAATAACAACTACAATTATTATTAATAGTGAGTTGTCATCAAAGGGAGTTCTTTTTCCTACTACAGGAGGCGAATCTTCTCATATTAAGGGCAAAACGCTTGCGATTGACGGAATGAAAAACGTGATCGATTTTTTGGAGATGCTCGAAAATGAGGAGATAAAAAATGTTGATTTTCTGGAGATCAGGGCTTGTGATGAATCGTGTGCCGGTGGAATTCTTTCTCATCGTAACAGGTTTCTCACCGCCGATAGTCTTAGGAACTACGCTGCTAAAACCCCTGAAACGCATAAGTTGGTTGAAGATTATAAAAATTACTGTTCAGCTGTGGTTCATATGGATAAAATTGAGCCCCGGTCAATGGTAAAGTATGACAGAGATATTGAGGTTGCAATAAAGAAGATGGAGAATGCCCGTGAGCTAAAAGAGATGTTTCCGGGAATAGATTGCGGTGCTTGTGGCGCTCCCAGCTGTGAGGCACTTGCAGAGGATGTGGTAAGAGGTCAGGCAGACATTAATGCCTGTATCTTCCTTAGGACAATTTTTGAAAAGAGGGGAGAGATTACCATAAAAGAGGCCATAAAAATAATGGAGGATATCTGGGGCAAAGAGAGATTTGATAAAAACGAATAAATAATTGAAATAATGACACTTAGAGAGATTAAAGAGAGTTTGAACCTCAAAGTATATTCAGGTGAAAACCTATTGGAAAACGAGGTGACAGGTGGTTATGCATCTGACCTGCTGTCAGATGTTATGGGCCATGCCTCTGAAGGAGACCTTTGGATAACACTTCAGACCCATAAAAATGTAGTTGGAGTAGCTTCTCTTAAAGATTTGTCTGCCATAATTCTTGTAAAGGGATTTACTCCCGATAAAGAGACTCTTGATATGGCCGGAAATGAAAACATTCCGGTTCTGGGAACAGATATGGAGACATTTGAGTTTTGCGGAGTTTTATATAACCTTTTGAAATAAAGGTCAGTTTTTAAAATCTGTGAAAGCCGATCTTCACATTCACTCCCTGTTGTCACCCTGCGGAGACATCGAAATGACACCTTTTAACATTGTAACAAAGGCGTTGGAAATGGGCTTGTCTGTGATAGGCATTACAGATCACAACTCAACCCGCCAGTGTGCTGAGATTGTAAAGATTGCTTCACGCAAAGAGCTTTTTGTTCTTTGCGGAGCAGAAATCACAACAAAAGAGGAGGTTCATGTGCTGGTTTTTGTTGATGGCCCATCTAATCTGGCAAAATTGCAAAACTATTTGAACGATCATTTACCGCATGTGCCAAATAATACGGATGTGTTTGGTTATCAGCTTGTGGTAAACGAAAATGAAGAGGTTCTGTATCAGGAAGAAACCTTGCTGATTAGTGCGCTGGACCAGACAATTGAAGAGGTCGAACAGTTCATCAGCTCTTTAGGTGGGATCTTTATACCTGCACACATTGACAAAAAACAGAACTCTGTTATGAGTCAGCTTGGGTTCATGCCACCCGGACTCAGACCAAATGCCCTTGAATTGTCTCCGGGAACCGATGCCGGGATATTCAGGACTAAAAATAAATACCTATCCGGTTTCACTTTTATCCACTCCTCTGATGCGCATTACCCTGAAGATATCGGAAGAGTATATACAGATATTCCGGTTAAGGAACTCTCATTTGATGGGATAAAAATTGCATTAAGCAGCAATTTAAAATGAAAGAAACAGTAACTGAAAATGAATGAAATATCTCTGCATATAATAGATATCATACAAAATTCTCTCTCTGCCGGGGCTTCTCTTATCCGCGTTATAATTGATGAAAATCTTGTCCATAATTTACTCTCAGTAACAATTGCTGACAACGGAAAAGGGATGACAAAAGAGCAGGTCGAGAGGCTTGATGATCCATTTTTTACTTCGAGAACTACCAGAAGGGTTGGAATGGGCATTCCTCTCTTCCGACAATCTGCGGAGCAGAGTGGGGGAGATCTAGTAGTTACTTCTGAACCTGGATTTGGAACAACTGTTAAGGCGAATTTTTTAAATGACCATATTGACAGACCTCCACTGGGAGAAATTGCCAACTCAATGGTTCTAATGATCTCTGCAAATCCTGACAAAGATTTTGTGTTTGAATATATCTATAATGGAAGCAGCTATATTTTTGATACAGTTGAAATTAAGTCTGTACTTGAAGAGCTGCCACTTAATGACCCGGCTGTTATAAGAATGCTTACTGAGATGATTGATGAGAACATCAAAGATTTAAAAACCCAGTCTGATTAACCATGAATAAGCTTAAGAAAATAGTCTTCCTTACCGGAGCAGGCGTTAGTGCCGATAGCGGTTTGGAAACATTCCGCGCATCTGATGGTCTTTGGGCAAAACACAGAATTGAAGATGTTTGTACTCCCGAAGCTCTTGAAAGAAACCCGGCGCAAGTTCTTGAATTTTATAATGCAAGAAGGCGGCAACTAAAAGAAGTAGAGCCAAATACCGGCCATTTTGCAATTGCCCGGCTGGAGAAATATTTCGATGCTGAGATAATAACTCAAAATGTGGATAATCTGCACGAAAGGGCAGGTTCGGCAAGAATTTTGCATATGCACGGCGAATTAACCAAGTGCAGAAGTATGAAAGATAGTTCATATATTTGCACCGTGGAGGGTGATTTGAATGTGGGTGATATGTGTCCTGTTGGTGGTCAGTTGAGACCCCATATCGTGTTCTTTGGAGAGCAGGTGCCATTAATGGAGAGGGCAATTGAGATTATTTCGACTGCAGACATTGTAGTTGTTGCCGGAACTTCACTGGCAGTTTATCCTGCAGCAGGGTTAGTCAGATATGCCCCTAAAGGGGCAGATATCTATGTTATTGACCCCGATCAAGTTGATATTGGTGCGAAAAATGTAAAATATATTAGAGAACGATTCGCAATTGGAATGCCGCAATTAGCTGAAAAACTGATAAATACATATTATTAAGAAAATTGTTGTTTCAATTGGTAACTTTTTGATTAATATTTTTTGTAATTCGCTCTTTTATTAATATTTTTACCGCCCAAACCAGGATTTATAACCAATTCAAAATACAAATATGAATAAGATCAAATCCCTTGACGATTTGCGAAAGATGAAGCAAAGTCTGGAGCACGGAATGACAATCCGTGAGAATAGCAATTCGCCGGAGTCTCTTGTTCAGATCCGGGTCGCTATGGCAACCTGTGGCATTGCTGCCGGTGCCAGAACGGTGATGAACACTCTCATTGAGAAGTTGGAGAAGGAAAAGATTCCCGCTGTGGTGACACAAGGTGGGTGTATGGGTTACTGCTATGCAGAACCGACTATCGAGGTTAAGGTACCCGGCAAAGATCCGGTTGTCTTTGGTAAAGTCGATTCAGCAGTTGCTGAGGAGATCGTTGTTAAGTACATCAAAAACGGTGAACTTATTGACGGTATCATTCCTGTGAACTATCAATCAATTAATGAGCAAAAGTAGAATTATGGCACAATACAAAATGCATTTGCTGGTTTGTGGAGGTACCGGTTGCAGGGCCTCACAAAGTGAAGAGGTTGTTGCAAATCTTAACACAGAAATTAAAAAACAGGGTCTTGAAAATGATGCTCAGGTTGTTACTACCGGTTGCTTCGGCTTTTGCGAAAAGGGGCCAATCGTAAAAATCATCCCTGATAACACTTTCTACACTCAGGTTACACCCGAAGATTGTGCTGAGATTATCAGCGAGCATGTTCTTAAGGGACGCAGAGTGCACAGACTTCTTTATGAAGATCCTGAGACTCTTAAACACATCGAAGATTCAAAGCATATGGGCTTCTATCAGAAGCAGATAAGAATTGCGCTTAGGAACTGCGGTTTTATTGATCCTGAAAATATTGACGAGTATATAGCCAGAGATGGTTACGCTGCTCTTGGAAAGGTTCTTACAGAGATGACTCCTGCAGAGGCTGTTGATTTACTTAAGAAATCCGGCTTGAGAGGTCGTGGTGGCGGAGGATTCCCTACTGGTCTTAAGTGGGAAATTGCTGCTTCCAACAAGTCTGATGAAAAATATGTGGTTTGCAATGCAGACGAGGGAGACCCGGGTGCATTCATGGACCGCTCAATTCTTGAGGGAGACTCTCACTCGGTTATTGAGGCTATGGCAATTTGCGGATACTGTATTGGTGCTTCAAACGGTCTCGTTTACATCAGAGCAGAATATCCCCTTGCAATCAAAAGGTTGCAGATTGCAATAGAGCAGGCTAAAGAGTATGGTTTACTTGGAGATAACATTCTTGGAACAGGTTTCTCATTCAATATTGAATTAAAATACGGAGCAGGTGCTTTTGTATGTGGAGAGGAGACTGCTCTTATTCACTCAATGGAGGGGCTTAGGGGAGAACCAACTGTTAAACCACCGTTTCCTGCAGAAAAGGGTTATCTTGGAAAACCAACCAATGTTAACAACGTTGAGACTTTTGCAAATATCCCGGTTATTTACCTAATGGGAGCAGAATGGTTCGCAAGCATTGGAACAGAGAAGTCAAAAGGTACCAAAGTATTTGCACTTGCCGGTAAGATAAACAATGTAGGCCTTATTGAGGTCCCTATGGGTATCACACTCAGAGAGGTAATCTTCGAGATCGGAGGTGGTATTAAAGATGGTAAAAAGTTCAAGGCCGTTCAAACCGGAGGTCCTTCAGGAGGATGTCTCACTGAAAAACACCTCGATACACCAATTGATTTTGACAATCTTGTTGCTGCAGGTTCAATGATGGGATCAGGTGGTATGATTGTAATGGACGAAGATGACTGTATGGTCTCAATTGCTAAATTCTATCTTGAGTTCACAGTTGAGGAGTCATGCGGAAAATGTGCACCTTGTCGCATTGGTAATAAGAGACTTCATGAACTTCTTGAGAAGATTTGTGATGGTAAGGGAACTGAAGACGATCTGGAACACCTTAAGAATCTAAGCAATGTTATCAAAGATACATCGCTTTGTGGTCTTGGCCAGACATCTCCGAATCCTGTTCTTTCTACTCTCGAGCACTTCTCTGATGAATATCTTGCACACGTTAGAGAAAGAATATGTACTGCCGGTAAATGTAAGGCACTCAAACTATATACTATTATCGCCGATAAGTGTACAGGATGTACAGCTTGTACAAGAGCATGTCCTGTTGCTGCAATTACCGGAGAGAAGCGTCAACCGCACGTCATTGATGTTGACAAATGTATCAGATGTGGTGCTTGTTACGACAAGTGTAAGTTTTCAGCAATTTATGTTCAATAATCCGAGGCTATGGGAAATATTAAAGTCAAAATAGATAATGTTGAGGTAGAGGTTAAAAGAGGCTCTACCATCTACCAGGCAGCAAAGCAAATCGGAATAGACATTCCGGTTCTCTGCTATATGAATCTTAACCACATGCAGATTGAGAACCGTCCGGGAGGATGCCGTATATGTGTTGTGGAAGTCGAAGGAAGAAAAAATCTTGCTCCTTCATGCTCTACCGATTGTTTTGATGGTATGGTTGTAAAAACCAAGAGCATCAGGGTACTGAACGCAAGAAAAACAGTTCTTGAACTGATTCTTTCTGACCACCCGCCAAAATGTCTTGTTTGTTCATCTTCAGGTAAATGTGACCTGCAGGAGCTAGCACAGCGTTTCGGTATCAGAGAGGTTCACATGGTTGAAAATGCTGAGGTATCAACTTACAGAAAAGATGCCTCTCCAGCACTTAACCGTGACATGGACAAATGTATCATGTGCCGCAGATGCGAAACTGTTTGCAACGATGTTCAGACAGTGGGCGCTTTGAGTGCGGTTAACCGTGGTTTTATGTCTGTAGTTGCTCCTGCTTTTGAGCAGGATCTTGTAGATTCACCTTGTACTTTCTGCGGACAGTGTGTGGCAGTTTGTCCTACAGGTGCACTTACTCCTTACGATGACACCCCAATGATTATAAGAGCTCTTGCCGATCCTTCAAAAACCGTTATTGTTCAAACAGCTCCTGCTGTTCGTGCAGCCCTTGGTGAAGAATTCGGATTAAATCCGGGAACACTTGTTACCGGCAAAATGGTGGCAGCTCTAAGGTCATTAGGTTTCGATAAGGTATTTGACACAGACTTTGCAGCTGACCTTACCATTATGGAAGAGGGTGCAGAGCTTCTAGACAGGATCACAAGATATGTTAACGGTGACAAGGAGGTTAAACTTCCAATCCTTACATCTTGCTGCCCGGCATGGGTTAACTTCTTTGAGGTTTACTTCCCGGATATGCTTGATGTTCCTTCAACTGCCCGTTCTCCTCAGCAGATGTTTGGCTCAATTGCCAAAACATATTATGCCGATCTTATTGGAGTGAAAAGAGAAGACCTTGTAGTTGTCTCAATCATGCCATGTCTTGCGAAGAAATTTGAGTGTCAGAGGGATGAGTTCAAGGTTGACGGAAATCCTGATGTTGATTACTCTATCTCTACAAGAGAGTTGGCATCACTTATTAAGGCGGCCAATATAAACTTTGACAAGCTTGAGGACGAGGAGTTTGATCTTCCAATGGGTGAATCAACAGGTGCGGGAGTTATCTTCGGTGTTACCGGTGGTGTAATCGAAGCAGCTGTACGTACAGCCTATGAAGTATTTACCGGAAATAAACTTAACAGAATCAATTTTGAAGAGTTACGCGGTCTGGCAGGTATTCGTACTGCTACTATCTATTTTGGAGAGACTCCGATTCACATCGGTATAGCTCACCAACTTGGTAATGCCAGAAAATTGCTTAATGGCATCAGAGAGGGAAGGTATAACTTCCACGCCATTGAAATCATGGCATGTCCGGGTGGCTGCATCGGTGGTGCAGGTCAGCCTCTACACCATGGTGATTCAAGCGTAATAAAGGCTCGTTACGAAGCAATATACAAAGAGGATACAGGCAAAACAATTCGCAAGTCTCATGAAAATCCTTATATAATAAAACTATATGAAGATTTTCTCGGCAAGCCGTTGAGTGAGAAATCACACCACCTGCTTCATACTCACTACTTTGACAAACATAAAATATAGACCGTTATGAGTACTTTCAAATTACAAGATTGTCACAAGCAAACATTAAAAGATATCTGTAAGTCGTTTAACAACAATCCTGGCGAGCTTATCAGTGTTCTTCACAAGACACAGAGTGAGTTCGGATATCTTCCCGAAGCGATTCAGCGTGAAATAGCAAATAACCTGAAAATTTCGGTTGCCAAGGTCTATGGTGTTGTCACTTTCTATTCATTCTTCACTATGACTCCAAAGGGCAAATACCCAATATCTGTTTGTACAGGTACTGCGTGTTATGTTCGCGGGGCTGAGAAGATTGTTGATGAACTTAAAGATCAACTTAAGATTAAAGTTGGCGGAGTTACTGAAGATGGTAAGTTTTCACTTGACTGCCTAAGGTGCGTTGGTGCCTGCGGTCTTGCTCCGGTAGTATTGATCGGTGAGAAGGTTTATGGCAGGGTTGAGGCTCACCAGATTAAAGGAATTCTGGAAAGCTACGAGTAGTTCCTTCACCTATTTTGCGACAAAACAGGAATAAAGAACTTAACTGATAAATTTTGATAGGGGCTGTCTAAAAAGTAGGCAGCCTCTGTTTATATATGCATTCGTCAAGAGTTTGTTAATTTATGTGAACTGTGCAAATAGTAAATAAAATTATGTAACATACGGCTTATATAAAATCTTCACATTTGTTTTAAGATTATTTAAATTAAAAAACGAGTTTAATGAAAACAAAAAAAATTTTAGCGGTATCAATGATTGCCGTCATAATGTTCAGTGGTTGTGCAACAATGAATAATAAAACTAAAGGTGGTTTAATAGGTGGTGGTGCCGGAGCTGCAGTAGGAGCAGGTATTGGAGCTCTTGTCGGAAACGGGAAAGGTGCTGTAATAGGAGCTGCAATTGGCGGAGTAGTGGGGGGAGGTGCCGGAATCCTTATTGGCAATAAGATGGATAAGCAGAAAGCCGAACTTGAGAGGATTGAAGGAGCTAAGGTTGAGCTTATTACTGATGCGAACAATCTAAAGGCAATAAAAGTAACATTCGATAATGGAATACTTTTTGCAACTGGCAGGAGTGAGTTGAATGCTACTTCAAAGTAT